>JALHOV010000468.1 GCA_022842865.1 Vulcanimicrobiota bacterium
TCCAACCTGACTTTCTTCAGTTGTCAAAGAACGCCCACATCCAAGCGGTCGTCCAGCAATTCTAGAAGATCGCGGCTCCCCGATCTAGGCTCCTTTATAGAAAGCTCACTGCAAAAGCGCCGGTGAAGCAAATGCTAAGCCTCAGTGGAGCAGAGCCCGCTGCAAAGCGCCGGTGGAGCATATGCTAAGCCCCGGTGGAGCAGAGCCCGCTATAAGGCGCCGGTGGAGCACCTGCTAAGCTCCGGTGGAGCAACTCCCGAGGCAATTAGTGAGGAGGGCCGACCTTCGGCAATCACCGAAGGTCGGTGTCCTCTCTCAGAACCGTGCGTGCGGACCTCGTACATGGCTCCCGCTTGACTGGGCTTACTCCCCAAGGAGAGGTATCAGGCTTTCCCCAGATATTGCATCGGGCTCCTGTGAGCTGCTCTCAAACACGTGCCAGGTCTGTCCACAAACAGGGCGTCACGCTATTTTGCACGCTTACCCACCTGACCCGCCGAATCTGGTTCGCTTACGCTATGTGCCTCTCACTTTCTATCGCTTCCTTCAGTTTGGCCCCGTTGGCCGGGACCCCCCTTGCGATTCGAATTCCCTTCCCTGTGGACAGGGCTGGGTTTGCTTCTTGCCACAAAAGCTCAGCGAACCGGAAATTCCCAGTCTGGGCATACAAAAAGACCACCTGATTTCTCAGGTGGTCTTTTATTGCCTGGCTGCCTTCCACTCCAACACCAGGCCTCCGGCAAATCGGTTTGTGCAGGTCCTCCACCACTTTCCGTCCCTTGGGATTTCCTGCGGCGAGTTTTCACCTCGCGGTTCCTGCGCCGATGCCGGCCTCTCTTTGAGGTCTCTAAGAGGAGCACCCTCTCTGAGACACCTTTTTCTGCCCTTTAGTGGCTCACGCTGTAAAAGCTCAGCGGCTTGCTAAGGTCTGCAAGCTACCCCTCTATCGTCCAGGCCGATAGAGAGCCCCCTGGTCGCCGTCCTCCTGCACCAGGCTCCCACATCCATCGGGTTTGTTCGTTGCCGAGTTCCCTTTTTGGTTGAGCCGGGTAGGCGCGCTTTTCCGCGGTTGTTTACCGCTTCCCAGTGCGTCCGTTTATCCTCACGGTCCGGCTCATTGATGTGATCCTCACGACATTGCTTTCGATC
This sequence comes from Vulcanimicrobiota bacterium, assembly GCA_022842865.1. Lineage (GTDB taxonomy): Bacteria > Vulcanimicrobiota > Xenobia > Xenobiales > JADMJV01 > JADMJV01. The sequence continues at coordinate 1,150 of JALHOV010000468.1, forward strand.
GCTCCACGCCGATGTCGCCCGGCTGTATGCTCGGGTGGAGTTCGCCGAAGCGACCTCCGCATACTACCCCTGTTCCAATGGCGGAACAGTGCCTCCTGGACGCCTCTTCTCCCTGTCCAGGCTCCTCCTTGGTTTCCTGAGTGCTGTGGGCTTTCGTCCGAAGACTCCCGCCCGCAGGCTTTCACCTCGCGGTTCTCAGGGCCAGTGAGGCCCGAGAGCAAACATTTCGCTACTCTCTGCGCTGTGTACTGAGGTTATACACACCCCTGTCTCTCTGGCGAGACAGAGCCTCCTGGGAGCCACCTTCCTACCCAGGATTCCCGATTAACACCAGCTTGGCCGGGTTTTCGCTTCATCTATTGCCCGAAGACACCTGATGAAGTTCTGCCCTCACGGGCACCCGTTGCTGTATCGGGCCAGAATTGGGTTGTGCGAAGCCAATTCTCTCCGGCTTGACTTGGTCTGCAAGCTACCCCTGATGATACGCCCATCAGTGCGTCGGTCGCGACTCCGAGGAGTCGTTTGGAGGACCGCAATGTATAATACCCACGATCGACCTGTCAATAACCTGTCCGGACATTAACATCTCGTGGCGATTTAGAGTTTTGTAAGTCGTTCATAGGATGTTCACTTTTTCAGGGTCTTTTCAGGTGTAAGGTAAGCCTACACACACACCACTACAGGAGACCCAACAGATGATTAAGGCCGATTACGTTCCCGGACAGGTTATCGTTCGCACCCGTGGCGACAACAGCCGTGCCCTCGCTTCCAGCGACAGCTTCGCCGACAAATACGGCGCTACCGTCGCCGACAAGTTCGACTTCGGCCAGAGCGGCCTCATCGATAAAGGTGAACTGATGCAGCTCAAGCTGCCTGCGGGAATGACCACCGAGCAAGCCATCGCCAAGATGAAAGCGGACCCCGCCGTGGCCTACGTCGAGCCCAACTACATTTACAAACTTGAGCCAAACGAGCAGGGTGGCGGCCAACCGCAGCCCACCCCGCCCGTCAGCAACTCGGCTGAGCCCAACGACCTGGTGCCGGAGCTGTGGGGCTTGAACAACACCGGACAGAACGGCGGAACGGCCGGCTCCGACATCGACGCCCTGGGCGCCTGGCAGATTCATACCGGCCGCAATGATGCCCCCATCATCGCCGTCATCGACACCGGCGTCGACTACAACCACCCGGACCTGGCCGCCAACATGTGGACCAACACCGGCGAAATCCCCGGCAACGGCATCGACGACGACAACAACGGCGTCATCGACGATGTCCACGGTTTCAACGCACACGCTCAGACCGGCGACCCAATGGACGGACACGGTCACGGCACTCACTGCGCCGGAACCATCGGGGCTGTCGGCAACAACGGCATCGGCGTGGTGGGCGTGAACCACAACGCCAACATCATGGCCGTCAAAATCTTCGACGACGCGGGCAGCACCGACTCGGCCGCCATCCTGCGCGGCATCGAATACACCACCAGGATGGGCGCCAAAATCACCTCCAATTCTTGGGGTGGCGGCGGAGCCAGCGAAGCCCAGAAAGAAGCCTTCGCTGCTTCTTCGGCCCTGCACATCATGGCAGCCGGCAACAGCTACATGAACAACGACCTTTATCCCAACTTCCCGAGCAACTATGAGCTATCCAACAACATCGCCGTGGCCGCCAGCGACCGCAACGACAAGAAGCCCGGTTTCTCGAACTACGGCCCCACCATGGTCGACATCACCGCTCCGGGCAAGGACATCTACAGCTGCGCTCCGGGCGGCGGTTACCAGTCGATGAGCGGCACCTCCATGGCCACTCCTCACGTGGCCGGCGTGGCCGCGCTGGTGGCCTCGGCCAACCCCGAACTGACCGCTGAGCAAATCAAAGAGCGCATCCTCAATGGCGCCGACAAGCTGGATAGCTGGAAATCCAGGGTCGTCGACGGCAACCGCCTCAACGCCCACGGCGCGCTGCTCGGCCACGCGGTCGGCCAACAGCAGGGTTAGTCAGTCCAAAAAAAGAGCCACCTCGCGGTGGCTCTTTTTTTTTGCCACTTAGTGCACGGCGTCAAGGCGGCAGCCGGCCACCTCGTTGCCATTCGCGTAACACTGATCGCGCAGCATCCGTTCGATCTGGGCGCTGCTGCGATCGGGGAAGCGATTGTGCAACTCCTGCATCTGAGCGGCCACCCGGGGAGCGGCAAAAGACGTTCCCTCCACCCCCGGAGCCAGACCGCCCCAGGCGTTCAGGTCGACGGTCGGACTCGGACTACTGTATTCGGCAACACCAAGCTCGTGGTTGGCACCTGTCACCCCCAGCGCGCCCACGGTAGTGGCGTTGGGAGTGGCCAGAATGTTGTCGTAGAAGCCTTCGGGAAACCGTAACTCGCGCCCACCGTTGTCGCGGCTCATCGCAGCGGCCAGGGCACCATTGTTGCCGGCGGCCACAACCACTGAGTTATTCCGCGATTCATAGCCATCCACCACCATGTTCATGTGCCCACGCATCTGGTCGAGTTCGGGAATCCGCACGGCCTGACTGGTGCGGTCGATCAAGCTCTGTTGGAACTGCTGGCGAGCCGGTCCGGAGACAGCCGGGTCGGTGCTGGTCAAAGCCTCCGGGTCGATGTTCCAGGCGCGAGCCAGATTCTCCGACATGCCCTTCCCGTTGAAGCGCTTTCCCTGCTCCTCGAGCGACGCGTCGGGTCGGGCAGGATTCCAGGCCAGGCTGATGTTCCTGTAGAGATTCTCGGTAATGTTGGACGGGCCACCAGCCATGGAAAAGTTTGTTACGGTGTTGCGCACACCCGCTTGACCCTGAGCCATCAGACTCTGCATCGCCCCTGTCGCTACCGCGCTGCTGTCCAACCGGGCGGCCGCATCCAGGATTGCCAAAGTCTGTTCCGGGGTCTGCCCCGGGAAGGACAAAAGCATACTGGGCGAGTGGAGCTGGGGATTGACGAACTCGCTGGTATTGATGCGCCCCTGGTAACCCGTGCGCAAAGCCGAGTCGGTGACGCGGATGCCGTGAGGGATGCGCACCGCTCGGAAAGGCTCACCCCCATTGGGATTGGGCATCGGAGGGACGGAATCGTCAAACTGCGGCGTAAAGTGGTCGACGATCTGCAACGTGCCGGATTGAGGGGGTTCGCTGTCGGTGACGTTGGGGGCCATGTGGCGCATACGGGCCAGCGGTTGCGTGGGAAAGCGAAGGGCCAAGGCGGGGAAGTCTGCCATTTGAAGTTTTCTCCCTGGATGTATGTGCGCCTTGGAAAGTGGACTTTATATGTGTGTGTTTGGATTGTAAATTTTCCACATTTCCATCTTGTGTCGGATTTCTAAATTTTTAAGGCGCCCCGAGCGAAAGATCGTACTCGGGATGGGAACCGCCCAGCAGCCATTTGTCGAACCAGTTGGAGATGTGATCGAGCCTTTCCACGCGATGCCAGGGCTCACCGGAGCGGGAAAGGTCGTGATTCTCGCGCGGGAAGCGCACCATTACGGCCACGCGATGCAAATATTTGAGAGCCCGGAAGAGTTGCTCACCGCCCGACTCCGGCGGCGTGCGCGTGTCGGCCTCTCCTAGAATGAAGAGCATAGGGGTGTGGATGTCATTCACATAAGTTATGGGACTGCGTTCGGCAAACTCGGCCGGGTTTTCAAAAGGTGCGCTCTTGAACCAACTCGGTTCAAACAGCGTCATATCGGCGGTGTACCACCAGGAAGCCCAGTCTGCAATGTCGCGCTGCGAAACGGCTGCCTTGAAACGCCGGGTGTGAGCCACCGTCCAGTTGGTCAGCAGCCCCCCACCGCTGCCCCCCGTCACTCCCAGTCGGTCCGGATCGACATCGCCGCGGGCAAGCAACAGGTCCACACCGGCCATCAGGTCTTTATAGTCGTCGCCCGGATAACGATGCTGAATCAAATTACCGAATTCCTGACCATAACTGGTCGAGCCCCTGGGGTTGGGGTAGAGCACCGCGAAACCTTGTGCGGCCAGAGCCTGAAACTCGTGGTCGAAAACAAAGCCGTAGGCGGCGTGAGGGCCGCCGTGAATGTTGAGGATGAGCGGCACTTTCTGGCCGGGCTTGCGGTCCGGTGGCCACTGCACCCAGGCCTGCACGTTGCGCCCATCAAAGCTCTTGTAATTCAGTTCTTCGGGCTGGGTCAGGCCAAAGCGACGAAAATCGTTGAAGTGAGTCAAGGCCCGGCCATCCAGCGAAAAAAGCTCATTAAGCAGAGTGGGAGTCGATACTTTAACTACAAATCGAGAACCGTTGCAGGCAAACCCTTGGACCGCCTGATCCCCGTGAGTCAACTCGCGCACCTGGCCGTCCTGGCTGGAAACGGCCACCAGGATGGCCCGACCGCGTTTGGCGACCACGTCCAACAGCTCGTCGTTGCGCCACACCAGACCGCCGCCTCCGCCACCCGCGGGCGCCGAGTTGTCCCCGGACACCCCGGAGCCCATATCGAAGTCGTAGCCGGCGGTCAAGTTTCTGGGTGTGCCGCCGGAAGCGGGCATCACGAAGAGATCGGGCTGACTGTAGGAGCGAATAGGGCGGCTTTCTTCGCCATGAAATGCCAGGCGCCGGCCATCCGGCGAAAGCTTCAACCCCGAGATGGACATGGGCAACTTTGCTACCAGCCGGTCCGAACCGCCTTTGAGATGGTGGATCTCGGAGTAGTTCGGCTCATAGTAGCCTTCGGCTCGAGGGTCGCTTTTGTAAAAGAGCGAGCCGTCCGGTGCGAACTGCGGTTCCGAAACATCGTAGGCTCCGGTCGTCAACGGAGTGGCTTTCCCCTTGGCCAGCCCCTGGACCCAAACGTGGCGGTGCCGTTTGAAATTCAGGTTGCCCCCGCCGTTGACGCGGTAATGAGCACGCGTAACCACATTCACGTCGCTCACGTAACCGTCTTTTTTGGGAGCATTGTCCTCTTCGTTGGCATCGCACAGAAAGGCCAACTGGCGCCCGTCCGGTGACCAAAAGGGCGAATTGATCGGACGTGGCAAGTCGGAAATCAGCTGCGCTTCACCTCCGTCGAGTGGCATCAGGGCCAGCGAGCCATTGCGAAGGAAAGCCAGCTTGCTCCCATCCGGCGAGAATCGC
>JALHOV010000469.1 GCA_022842865.1 Vulcanimicrobiota bacterium
CCGAAGCGGCCCGACGGGGTCAAGATCTGGCCGAAGCCTGCCGCACCGATCATTTCTTGCAAGAACTGACCGTTTTTCCGGAGAATTGAAAAGAATGAAAGTTTCCGTGGTTGGCACCGGCTACTGGGGTCAGAACCTGGTTCGCAACTACCACGCCCTGGGAGTGCTGGCTCAGGTTTGCGATGTGGACCCGGGCGCCTTGGAGTCCGTTGCCTTCGCTTATCCTGACGTCCGGACGACCATGAATTATTCTGACCTGCTGGCCGACTCCGAAACGCAGGGGATTATCGTGGCCACTCCGGCCGTTAGCCACTTTCATTTTGCCGAGCAAGCGCTGCGAGCGGGCAAAGACGTTTACGTGGAAAAGCCGCTGGCTCTGGAGGTCGAACACGCTCGAATTCTGGTAGAACTGGCCCGGGAGCATCAGCGAATTCTGATGGTGGGACATTTGTTGCAATACCATCCGGGCTTTATCCGTCTTAAGGAGCTGGTGGCTTCGGGGGAACTGGGCAAGCTGCAGTACCTCTATTCGAACCGGTTGAGCCTGGGCAGAATTCGCCGCGAAGAAAACGCGCTTTGGAGTTTTGCGCCTCACGATATCTCCATGATTTTGGCCCTCACCCAGCAGCAACCCAGTGAGGTCGTCTCTTTTGGGGCCAACGTGTTGCAAGCTTCGGTTGCGGATGTAACCAATACTTTTTTGCGGTTTCCCAATGGCGTCAGTGGTCACATCCTGGTTTCCTGGCTGCATCCTTTCAAGGAGCACAAACTGGTCTTGGTCGGAGACCGAAAGATGGCGGTTTTTGAAGATTCGCTGGACTGGGAGAAAAAGCTCGCCCTGTATCCCCATCTGGTGACCCTGGAAGATGGGATTCCGGTAACCTTCAAAAGCACCGTGGAGTATTTGCCCTTGAGCCCGTCTGAACCCCTGGCCGCGGAATGCCGTCATTTTCTGGAGTGCATGCAGCGAAGGCAACCTCCCACCACTGACGGTGAGGAAGGTCTGCGAGTGCTGGAGGTGCTGCAACAAGCCCAACGCAGCTTGCACAGGGGCACCTCTTGATTCGTCGAAGCTGTGGCCGCTGATGAAAACTGCGGTCATAACGGGCATTCTCGGTCAGGATGGAGCCTATCTGGCGGACTGGCTGACGAGGCAGAACTACCGGGTGGTCGGTTGGCACCGGCCTGCGTCGGAGCCCAGCATTTGGCGTCTGCAACGTTTAGGTATCGCCGATCAAGTGGAGCTGGTTCCCATTCAACTCACCGACGCGGAAGCCATCTCCGCTCAGTTGCAGCGCACTCCGGCAGTCGACGAGTTTTACCATTTTGGAACCCGTTCGACCATCGACATGCAACAGCTGGGAATCCTGGAGATCGTCCAGGAAGACGCACTCAACACGGTGCGAATTCTGGATTGCCTGCGTAAGCATTCGCCCCAGACCAGGTTCCTTTTCCCGTCCTCGGCCGAGATCTTTGGCCAGGCCGAAACCGCTCCTCAAGACGAACTGACGCCCCATCGTCCCACAACTGCCTACGGATGCTCAAAGGTTTTTGGCCAGAACTTGACGGGAGTCTACCGCAACAGCCTGGGGCTCTTTGCCTGTTCCGTCATCCTTTATAATCACGAATCACCGCTGCGGGACGAGAGATTCGTCACCCAGAAAATCGTCAAGGGTCTGCTGGCCATTCGCGCCCAGGGCGGCGGGGTGCTCACGCTGGGGAATCTGGATGCCAAGCGCGATTGGGGTTGCGCCGACGAGTATGTTCAGGGCATGTGGAAGGTGCTTCAACACAGCCAACCGGACGATTTTGTTTTGGCCAGCGGAGTGGCGACCTCGGTGCGCTCCTTTGTGGAGACCTGCGCTGCAGAAGTGGGTTTCGACTTGGAGTGGCTGCCCAGCGCCGAGGGCGAAATCGGGCGAGACCGGCAGAGCGGCCAAACCATCGTTCAGGTCCTCAAAGACCTGAAGCGTTCAGCCGAGCCCCCGTTACGTATGGGTAGTTCCGATAAGGCGCGCCGCTTGCTCGGCTGGGAGGTGCAAAAGCGCATCCCCGACTTGATTCGCTGGATGATCCGGGGCGCCGACGGAAACTTGTAACATCTGGCGGCCCCTTTTCCAGTTTTTGCCAAGACCGGTTGATTAAACTGGTCCTATGAACAACGATTTCTCCGATAAAGAATGGCTCGACTGGCTTTGGGAAGGTCGCGGCGAACTTTATGGCTGCTTACCGCCGCAGCTCAATGCGGGTGAACCAAACTTGAAGAGCGAACGGCACGAGATGGAGTCCGCCTCTGAGTGACCGCCGTCTGGGGCAGATGGACGCGCACTGGATGGCGCGCGCCCGCCTTCCCGGTGTCATGGTGCTGCAGTTTGTGCGTCACCTTTCGATGCTTTTTGGTTCGGGAATCTCCTTGGTACGGTCCCTTGAGGTGCTGCTCGAACAGGCTGACCATCCGGTGCTGGCCGAGGTTCTCTGGTCGATCTCGCGCGATCTGCAGTCCGGCCGCAGCCTCTCGGCGGCTTGCGCCCGCTTCCCACGCATCTTCGAGTCGACTTTTGTGTCGGTGCTGAAGGTCTCCGAGATGACCGGCCAGTTGCACAGCAGTTTGGTCCAGCTGGCCGAATGGCAGGAGCGGGACGGTCGCCAGCAAGCGCAACTGCGCTCTGCTTTGATGTATCCGATCTTCGTGCTCACTCTCACCCTGGTCATGTCTTTCTGGCTTTGCTACTCGATCTTACCGGGCATTCTGGCCGGCCTGGTGGGCAGCGGAGAGCTGCCGCTGCCCACACGCCTGCTGATGAGCTTTGTCACCCTGATCCGCCAACCGCTGGGTATTTTGTTGGTCTGTGCGCTGGTCGCCGGAAGTCTTGGAGGCGGCATTCATCTCTGGCGCAACCCGTCTGAGAGGATGCGCCGGCGCGCCTGGTCCGTGCTCTTACGGCTGCCGGTGGTGGGGCCGGCCCTGCGCGACTGCTCCCTGGTGCGCTACTGCGCCGCTGCCCAGGTGCTGCTGCGCGGCGGAACCGACCTGCTCAAGATGCTCTATCTGTCCGCTCAGGCCAGCGGCAATCCCTGGCTTTACGAGGACGAGCGCCGCTTGCGAAAAGCCTTGGAAGAAGCCGAATCCCTGGGTTCGGCGATGGGGGAGCGGCGCGATCTCTACGGTCCCATCCTGCCCAGTCTGGTGGGGGGCTGCGAAGAAATCGGCAGCCTGGAACCGGCGTACTTCCGCACCGGCCAGTTCCTCGAAGACGAAGTCGTTCATCGCTTCCAGGTCCTGCAGCAGGCGCTCGAGCCTATCTTGCTACTGTTCCTGGCCTGTCTGGTGCTGTTTTTTCTGCTCTCGGTCATGCTGCCGCTCTACTCCCAGTTGCAGACCCTCTAAATTTTCGCCCACCGCGTCTTGCCGTGGGGTGGAAAATTCTTGCCGCTGGGGGAAAAGGCGAGCCTGAGACCCAGGGTCTTGCCGCGGGGTGGAAAATTCTTGCCGTTCTGCGGAAAAGGCGCGCCTGAGCCTGGGGTCTTGCTGTAGGGTGGAAAGTTTTTGCCGGCTGGCGGAAAAGGCGCGCCTGAGCCTCGGGTCTGGCCGCGGGGTGGAAAGTTTTTGCCGGCCCACGGAAAAGGCGGGTCGGGGCCCGGGATTTGCCGCGGGGTGGAAAGATTTTGCCGTCCAGCGGAAAATGCTGGCTGGCTCCCTGAGGATTGTCGAGGATCTCCTCTGGGGCGGAGATGGGCGAATTCGCCGGGCTTTCCGGGACGGGGGACCTGGGGATTTGCCCCCAGGCGGATGATTTTTGCCAACTCACGGAAAAGGCGCGGCTCGGGCTGTTTGGGTTGCCGCCTAGTGGGAAATTTTTGCCGTCCTACGGAAAAGGCGGGTCTGGGCCGTGGATTTGACGCCTGCCGGAAAACTTTTGCCGCCCCACGGAAAACGTCGGCGGGGGGGTTAGGGGAGGGCAATTCTGCAGCGTTGGTAGAGTTCGATGAGCGAGGTGAGGGGTTCGATGCCCAGTTCTTTGCGCAGAATGGTCGAGCATTGCTGGAACTGGCGAATGCCGTTTTCGGGCTGATGCAGGGCCAGGTAGGCGCGCATGCGCAGTCCGTGCAGCTCCTGGGAGAGCGGATCGATCTCGAGTCCTTGACCGGCCAGTTCCACCGCTTGATGAGGGTCGCTCTCCAGGGTGCGCGACACCAGACTTTGAATGCAGCGCAGGGCCTTCTCCTCCAGCTGGCCGCGCAGACGCAGAGCCCAATCCAGGTAACAACCCTGCAAATAGGGACCGGCATAAAGCTGCAGCGTCTGCCGATCTTCCTCCAGGTTTTGACCCCAATGGGCCAGTCCGGATTCGAACTCGTCCAGGTCGTGCCAGATAGGTAGTTCCGGGTCGAAGCGCAGCATATCGCCATCGCGGCGAATGATGTCGGCTTCTCCGGCCCCTTCACGCAGAGCCCGGCGAATGGCGGTGGTGGCGGCGTAGATGCTGCTTTTGCCGGCGTCCTTGGAGTTGGGCCAGAACTCCTCCACCAGCACGTCCTCGCTGACGGGCTGGCCGCGGCGGGCCAGCAGAAAAGCCAGCATGTAGCGGAACTTATGGGTCTTGAAGAGCTTTTCGCTGACGCGCTGGCCGTTGACGCTCACTTCAAAGGTGCCAAAGGAGCGAAAGTGCAGATAGAGCGGCCCGTGGCTGCCCTGGGTGCGCCCCTTGAGCTGGGCTTCGCGCGGGCCGGCCTGGGGGCGCTGCGCCAGAGCTTCCACCAGGGCGGGGGGAGCCAGATGCGGGAAGGCTTCCAACGACTGCAGCAAAACCTCGGAATGAGGGGCTTTCTGCGGAAACTCTCCGGCCAGCCGGCACCACAGGGCGCTCGGTTCCATTTGGGGAGCGCAGGCCCACAGAGCTTCGATGATCCAGTCTTGTTCGGCGTGCAGGAGCGAACGCTGAGCCGGCTGCAGCAACAATTGAGCGGCCTGCACATCCGGTTGGGCGGCCAGGCGCACCTTGGCCCGGTCGACCGGCCGCTGCAGCGACTGTTCCAGCTGAGCCAGGTAGGCGGGAGCCGAAGCATGCTGAGAAACGCGCAGAAGCTTGGCGATCGACCAGCGCAGCTCGCCGCCCAAACTCGGGCTCAGGTTGCGGCTGAGCAATTCGGCTTCCTTGAGGTGGTCATACCAGCCCGGCTGCTGCGCCCTCCAGTCCGTGCGCGCCAACCCCAGCAAAATCTGGATGCGCGTCGGCTGCTCCAGTTCACTTTGTTGCAGCAGGTGCTGGTAAGCGTGGCGAGCCGACTGCCAATGCCCTTGCTCTTCCAAAGTATGAGCCAGGGCCAGCAAGGGCAGTAACTGGTTGCGCTGGCCCGACTCATATTTTTCGAGGGCGCGAGCCGCCAACACTTCCTTGGAGGCGCGCAGATCCTCATGGCGCAGGAGCTGCAGCAACGGGTCCGGCAGATCAGACGGACAGGTCTGGGGATCGGGGCTCTCTTCTTGAGCGCATAGCCAGTGCACGGCGCGCAAAATCTGCCTTTCCAGCGAAGCTTCGGGGGCATTCAGGATTTCCCAGCATGGGCCCAGCCCCAATCCATCGGCCCGGCTGGAAGCGGGTAAATGGTGCAAAAGGCCCAATTGGGACCAGCTCAGCATGGCCGCCTGGCGCAAGGCCTGAGCGGCGGGCAATGGCAGGTCCAGGCGTTGAGCCAGATAAAAAGCCAGTTGACCCGATTCATAGGCGTTGGAATGCAGGGTGCGCGCGGCACCGTCCAGGCACCAGTTCAAGGAACGTTGCAAAGCCTGGGTTTGCTGCGATTGGCGCAAGCGTTCGGCCTGTTCCTCCAGGATCTGGCGCACGCGCTGCAGCAAATCGCTCAGGGAAAAGGGCTTTTTCAGGTAGGCGCCTACGTTCAACTGGAGGGCACGCAGGGTTTCGGCCTCGGTGGTATAGCCCGAGACCACCAGGCTGCCCAGATTCGGCTGCTGGTTGCGCACCTGGCGCAGAGCCTCCAGCCCGTCCACGCCCGGCATGCGCACGTCGGTGACCAGCAAATCAAAGTTCTGCTGTGCGGCCAGGCGAATGGCTTCCTCACCGGCGGCCGCAGTGGTCACCTCGTAGCCTTCGTCGCTCAGGACTTCACTGAGCATCAGGCGCAGATCGGGATCATCCTCCAGCACCAGAATCTGACTTTTCAAAGCGGAACAACCCCCTGGGAAACTAGCGCCCCCAAGGGCCCCCCACTTTTCAAAGCGAACCTTGTGG
>JALHOV010000470.1 GCA_022842865.1 Vulcanimicrobiota bacterium
ACTTCGATCAGCGACACCAAGTTCTCCATCGAGCCGCTCGAGCGCGGTTTCGGTATCACCATCGGTAACGCGTTGCGTCGTATCCTGTTGTCGGCCCTGACCGGTGCCGCCACCACCCACGTTCGCATCGACGGCGTCTTGCACGAGTTCTCCACCTTGACCGGTGTTCGCGAAGACACCACCGAGATGATCCTCAACCTCAAGAAGCTCAACCTGCGCCTCTTCACCGAGAAGCGCAAGCTGCTGCGTCTCGAAGCGCAGGGGCCCGGCGTGGTCACCGCCGCCGACATCCAGCTCGACCCCGAAGTCGAAGTGCTCAATCCAGATCTGGTCATCGCCAATCTGGAAAAGGGCGCCCGCCTGGGCATGGACCTCTACGTTTCCAAAGGACAGGGTTACGTCCCGGCCGAGAAACAGACCAACCAGGAACAGGTCATTGGCATTATCCCCATCGACTCGATCTTCAGCCCTGTGCTCAAGGTCAACTACGTGGTGGAAGATACTCGCGTCGGTCAGCGCACCGACTTCGACCGCCTGGTGATGGACGTTCACACCGACGGCAGCTTGAAGCCCTACGAGGCCATTTCTCAAGCAGCCGCCATCATGCAGCGCAAGTTGAGCCTGTTCTCCAACATGGAGCCGGTCACTCGCCCTGAGATCCCCATCGGCGGTCCCGAATCAGAAGTGCTCGACACCCCCATCGAAGATCTGCAGCTCTCGGTTCGTTCGCTGAACTGCCTCAAGCGTGCCGGAATTCGCACCCTGGGCGAGTTGCTCACCTATTCCGAAGACGACATCATGAAGCTGAAGAACTTCGGCCAGAAGTCGCTTGACGAAATCAAAGACAAATTGGTGGAGCGCGGGCTGTCGCTGCAGCCCTCGACTCCCGATTAAGCCGGAGGATCCATGAGACACAAGGTACGTAGCCGTCGCCTAGGCCGGCAAACCGACCACCGCATCAGCATGTTGCGCAACCTGACCAAGTCGCTTTTGACTCATCAGCGCATCACGACCACGGATATCCGTGCCAAGGAACTGCAGCGTTACGTGGAGCACCTGATCACTTGGGCTCGCAAAGCGAATGAAGCCACCGATCCCGCCGAGAAGCTGGCCGCCAAGCGCCAGGTTTTCCGAGAGATCCCCGGCGCGCCGCGCGTGCACGCTCAGGGTCGTCCAGCTCGCCCCGACCGCGATGTGGCGCAAGGTCTGTTCGATCAGATCGCAACCCGCTACGCCAAGGGCGGCGACTCGGCTCGTGAAGGCGGCTACACCCGCATCATCAAGCTCTATCCCCGCAAGGGCGACGGAGCTCCGATGGCCCTTATCGAACTGATCTCCTAAAGAGACTTTTCGAACGAAAAGATTACCTCGGGGAATCCAAGGTAGTCTTTTTTTCTTTTATGCTGAAAGCCATCCAACTCGCCCACAAACCGGTGCTGCAATCGATCGACCTGTCTGTCTCCCCCGGGGAGATGGTAGCACTGGTTGGTGGCAATGGCAGTGGCAAAAGCACTCTTTTGAGATCGCTGGCCGGCCTGGCCCCTATCAAATCCGGTCGCGTGGAGATCGACGGCACCGGCTCGGACTCGCCCGAGTTTCAGAACACGTGCCGACGTTCCTTAGGCATGGTTTTCCAGAACCCCGAGAGCCAGCTGGTGGCCAACACCGTGGACGAAGAGGTCGCTTTCGGTCCGGGCCAACTGGGGTTACCGCGCGCCCAACTGCAAGAGCGAGTAGAATGGGCACTTCGCCAGGTCGGGCTGTGGGAGCGGCGCAGCTGGCAGTCGCACGCCCTCTCGGCAGGTCAAAAGCAGCGCCTCGCTCTGGCCGCGGTTCTGGCCATGAAGCCTCGCTACCTGTTGCTGGATGAACCTACCAGCATGCTCGATCCGCAGGCCCGACGGGAACTCATGCAGTATCTGGCGGAGCTTCGCCCCGAGGTCGGCATCCTGCTGGTCACCCACCGCAGCGAGGAACTGGAGTTTTGCGACCGGGTGCTGCACCTGCGCGAAGGATCTATTGATCTAGAAATCTCGGCCGCCTCCCTCTGGCAAGACCCGAGCCTCTTCGCCAGCTTGGAACTGGCCATCCCGACGGCGTTGCGGCTGCGCATCATGCTGGCTGAAAGGACCCCGGCTCGCCCCTTCGTTCAGGAAAGCTCCCTGCCAGCCGAAGATTTTGCCCGCTTCGACCACCTGGAATACGAATACGCCCGAGGCACCCCCATGCGCCACCAGGCTCTCAAGGGGGTGGACTGCCGCCTGCCGCTAGGCATTTGCTCCGCCCTCATCGGCCAGACCGGCAGCGGCAAGTCCACCCTTCTGCAGCACCTCAATTTGCTGCTCCGCCCCCAGACCGGGCGCTGCACGCTCTGGGGAGAGCAAATCTCCGAGAAAACCCTGGCCCGGCCTATCCGCCGCCAGGTCGGAATGCTCTTCCAGCAGCCGGAGTCCCAATTCTTCCAGGAGACGGTCTGGGACGAAGTGGCCTACGCCCCCGCCAATTTTGGCTTGGAAGTGGAAAAGAACACGCGCGAAGCCCTAGAACTGGTCGACCTGCCGGTGGCCGAATTCGGCAAACGCAACCCGTTCGAGCTGTCTGGCGGCGAGCAACGCCGCCTGGCCCTGGCCTGCGCCCTGGCCTATCGTCCCCGAGCGCTGGTTCTGGACGAACCAAGCGCCGGGCTCGACTGGGTCCACCGCCGTCGTGTGTGGCGCTTACTCGGCGAACTGGACGTCTCTCTAACCTTGATTTCTCACGATTTGGAAGAAGTTGGCGAACTGGCCCAACACCTGGTCTGGCTGGCTGAGGGCAAGGTCGTTCAACAAGGCAACCCGGGCAGTCTGTTCGGTTCTCTCCAACAAGCAGGCTACGAAATCCCGGCCTGGTCTCGCTGGGCCGACGAGCATTTTCCCGAGAGCCTGTTGCCGGTTAATGAAGAACAGTTCCGTCTCTGGCCAGACTATTAGGTATACACTACCCTGGCGAGACCCCGGAACGCCGCGGGTCACTCAGCATTCCGTTCAGGCGAGAAGGTCCGCAGAGCAGATCCCTCAAGCCGAAATGGTTCGGTGGGTCCTGCGGTACTAGCAGGGATTCCAGGTGCGGGCGCCAGTTGGGACCGTGTACCTCCGTCGGCTCCGGCGTCAGCAGAGGTAGCCTGAGGTTTTCTCGCAAGGCGCAATCCCAGCGATTCTGGCGTCCGTCCAACTGCATGACAGCCCAACGGGAACTGTTCCAGCCGGCCGCCAAAGTCAGCGCGTCCAGCCGATAGGTTCGGTTTTCGCAGCGCGCCCTGAGTTGCGGCCACACCACGTAGCGCCACTCCGGATCCTCCCAGGTGATCAAGGGCAAAGGGTGGACCCCCAGAGGCTGGTGATACTGATCGACCAACCCGTGACTCCAAAAACCGTATTCGACCGGCGACGCCTCTCCCAGAGTGGCCCCCTCCTTCAAGAGCCGGCACCAGGCCAGCGCCTGCAGCAAAGTACAGGGCACCCGCTGCCGAAACTCCAAAGGAGGGAACGGCAACTCAAAGGCCAGACAAGCCTCCTCGGCCACCAACCAGCTCCGACTACTCTCCTCCGCAGTCAGGAAACGCTCCGGAATCTCTCGCGTCGGCAGACGAAGAAAGGCGTTCACCAAAGCCAACTCCCGCTCTCTTCCCTCGCAGCGGGCCTGCTCAAAATCGTCGATATAGCGCGTCGGCACACCTGTCTTGCGCGCCAACTGCTGGCGCGATAAACCCAATTCTATCCGTTTCTTTCTCAACATATTCGGTCACCTCCTGACACCCACAGAATAGGCGCTGGGCGGCGAAAATGAGGTTAGCGAACTTAGGCCATAGTTATTCATCTGGTTAACTCTTTGGAGTCAGGCGACGCGCTCTCACAACACGAAAAAGACTCCCCTTGCGGAGAGCCTTTCGAGAGAATCGGAAGCCAGTCTAGACGGGCTGCTTGTTCTTCTTGATTTCGAACATGGTGGGCCACCAGTCATACATCGCCTGGTTCTTGCCCTTCATTGTGAAGCTGCTCTTATACTGAGTGTGCTTCAGGTTGAAGTCAGTGATGCCCAGCTGCTGCACGGACTGCAGTTCGCCGGAGTCACACTTGCCATCGGTGTTCTTGTCCTGCCAGACTGACAAGCCTGCCAGCTCCTTGCCCGAGACGTGCCCGTCCAGGTTGGCGTCCAGGGTGGCCATCTGCTCGTAGCCGTTGGTGTAGCCGTTGGCGCTGCCAAAGAGGCAGGTGCCGTCGACTTTGCCGTCTGCTTTGGGACGAACCAGCAGGCCATCGTTCTGACCGACCCATTCCATGGCCACGGGGAACCCGTTACCGAAGAAGTCGAACATGACGCGATTCTTCGTGTAGAAAGCCTTGGGGTGCGGCAACCAGTGGCCGTCGCTGGCGCCGATCTTGCCGGTGCCTGAGAGGTCCAGCACGATCGGGCTGGAGTAAAGCTCTCCACTGACCGTGTAGGTTGTCTCGGTATTGGTGGTGGTGGTTTTGGTCTGGAAGGTGTCGACCTGGGTGGTGCGGATCGTGTTGAAGTTGGTCTCGCCAGTCACGACTACGTAATCCGTGCCGCCGGCGTCCAAATCGCCTATCTTGATGGTGTTCGGTCCGAAAGTAATGACCGTCTGGTCAGCCAACTGAGTTGTCGTGACCCTGTCAACCGTCGTGCTCGAGGAGGAGCTGCTGGAGCTGCTCTTAGTGGAACTGTCATCCCGGGCGTAGTGGGATACTGAGTAGCCGTCCTCTTCCCGAGTGCCGGTGGAACCGCCGATCAGATCGCTGTGGGCCACCACAGTGATCTGGCCGCGACCCCCGGTGCTCGTCAGGCGGTCTTCAATCCGCGCCTCGGCCTCCGCATAGGCGTGGCGCAACTCCTCTTGAGTCGGATTGTAACCAAACTGCTTGATGTTGAATCGGTCTGTGAAGGGGTTGTCGGCATCCCCAGTCCAAGATGCGATTCCAAGCACATTGGTGACATAGTTATTGATCTGAGCCTGGGTCTCGTGGGTGAACCTGACCGTCCTGGAGCTTTCTTTAAAGGTGGAGAAATCTGACCCGGGATCGGGCGTGGCGGCAAAGGCGCCAGCTGCTCCCATCGTCAACAGCAACCCCAGCAAAGTATAATTTTTCACAGCGCCTCCAAAGATGACTTGACTACCAATCTAAGTATCCCTCAGAAAAGGAATCTCGGCAAGAGACGTTTGGTAAATTTTTACTCTCAAATGGAGGGTCCCCAAGAAATTCGACAGAACCGCCGCCCCACTTTCAGCACACCGCCGCCTCCGACGTCCAGATCCCCAGGATCCGTCCGCTTAGCACCATTCCACTGCACGGCCCCCTGCTCCAGCAAGCGACGCGCTTCTTTATTACTGGGAGCCAGCCCGGCCATCATCAGCAACCTGGCCATTCCGATCTTGCCTTCGGGAGCCGCCTCCTGGTCGACCACAAACTCCGGCATGTCGGTAGGGTTTTCTTTGTTGGAGAAAACCTTGACGAACTCATCCTGGGCCGCCTGAGCTGCGGCGGGCCCATGGTAAATGCTGATGATTTCGCGGCCCAACCAGAACTTATTATCGCGCGGATGGTCCAGAGCCAATCGGCGGTCCACCTCGACCAGGTCCACCTCGGTGCATAATTCGAAATACCGGCGCATCAACGCATCCGGAAGGGACATCAGCTTCCCGAACATCTCGTTGGCGGGCTCGGCAATGCCTACATAGTTACCGAGACTTTTGCTCATTTTTTGAACGCCGTCCAGACCCTCAAGGATGGGCATCAAAAAGACGATCTGGGGCGGTTGATCATATTCGCGCTGCAAAACCCGGCCCACCAGATTGTTGAACTTCTGGTCGGTGCCGCCCATTTCCACGTCGCTGCGCAAGGCCACCGAATCGTAACCCTGCATCAACGGATAGAGAAGCTCATGAACTCCGATAGGAATGCCTCCCTTGTAGCGCTTGGTAAAATCGTCGCGCTCTAACAACTGGGCCACCGTATACTTGGAGGTCAGGCCCAGGATATCCGCAAAACTCATGGGCAAGAGCCACTCGCTGTTAAAGCGCACCTCGGTCTTCTCAGGATCAAGAATTAACGACAACTGGTCGCGGTAGGTCCGCGCGTTGCTCTCGATCTCTTCCGCCGTCAAAACCTTGCGCGTCTCGGAACGTCCGGTCGGATCGCCCACCCGAGCGGTAAAATCACCGATCAAGAGCACCAC
>JALHOV010000471.1 GCA_022842865.1 Vulcanimicrobiota bacterium
GCATGATCAACTACCTGGACCCGTATCTCACGGATGCCTACGACACCCTTGCCTTTGAACTGCATAAGGGATACGGACAATCGCTGAAAGCCATGGAACTGGTGGATGAAGGGTTGCTCTTTTCGCCGAATTCCTATGAATTGAACTTCCGCAAGGCTTTTCTAGCAGAGCGCCTGGGAGATTCCATCACGGCTTTTGAGTTCTCTAAACGGGCGCTGCTGGCAGACCAGGACGAAATGCATAACCTGATGGCCTTGCGCACCATGTATCGGGCAACCGTTAAATTGCACGACCCGAAAACAGGAATCGAAGTGGTCGATTTAATTTCCCGCCTCACGGGCGGAGCCAATCCTTATAAGGAGCAATATCTGCGTTGGAAAAAGGAACTCAAGCAATCTTGAAATTCGCCTGCCTGGTTTTGCTGCTCGGCGCAACGGCCTGGGCTCAACCTGCCTCCAGCGACACCAGCGATCCTTCGATTCGTCACGCCAGTGAAACCGATAAAGCGCCAATTTTCGGCTATATGATCAATGCCCGAAGCGGCGAAATGAGAGGAAACTCTCTGCGCTCCATTTACCGGCAGTGCCTGCCACCGACCCTGTTCTGTGCCATCCTGATGCCCATCTACTTTCGCCTCTCTCGACGTCGCACGCCGCGCCCGGGAGTCTAACGCCAGTCACTCTTCGCGAATGAGGCGGAGCATTTCCTGAGTATCCAGGCGGGTGGGCTTCTCGGAGCCCTCCAGCAGGCTCTGAGCCAGCTCGCGCTTGTGCGAATGCAAAGCCACAATCTTGTCTTCCACAGTATTTTGGGCCACCAGCCGGTAGACGGTCACCGGGCGGAGCTGTCCGATGCGGTGGGCTCGGTCCGAGGCCTGATCCTCCACGGCGGGGTTCCACCAGGGGTCCATGTGAATGACGTAGTCGGCAGCGGTCAGGTTCAGGCCGACGCCGCCCGCCTTCAGGCTGATCAGGAACACGTCCGCCCGGCCACTCTGGAAGGCCTCCACCTGCTGCCGGCGGGCCGCCGCCGGGGTGGAGCCATCCAGGTACTGGTAGCTGAAGCCGCCCTGCTCCAACGCCTGACGAACCAGAGTCAGGTGGTCCACGAACTGGCTGAACACCAGAGCCCGATGGCCCCCTTCCTTCAACTCACGCAACAGAGCCAGCAGGGTCTGCAGCTTGGAACCCGGGCCCTGAAAAGACTCGGACACCAGCACCGGATGACAGCAGGCCCGGCGCAACCGCGTCAATTCGGTCAGAACATGGATCGAATCGACCTTGCTCACCTTGAGTTGGGATACCGCTTGACGGCGCAAGGCCTCATAAACGACCCGCTCCTCAACACTCTGAGGAACTTCCAAGGTGATCTCGGTGCGTGGAGGCAATTCTTTCAAAACCTGATTCTTGGTGCGCCGCAGCAAAAACGGGTGAACCAGCCGGCGTAAAACGGCCCGAGCTTGCGAATCTCCGGCTTCGACAAAGCGCTCGCGAAAGCGTTTCTCTGAAGAGAGCAAGCCTGGATTGAGAAATCGGAATAGCGCCCACAGCTCTTCCAATCGATTCTCAACGGGAGTTCCGGTGGTGGCCACACGGGCCCGGGCGCGCAGCCGGCAGACCGCCTGGTGCCGTTGCGAGGAGGCATTTTTGATGGCCTGAGCCTCGTCGAGCACCAACGTCTGCCACTCGACCTCTTCAAACCGCTTGATCTCGTTGACCAGCAGGCCATAGCTGCACAGCAGCACGTCACCCGATCCCAAAGATTCCAAGCTCCGCGACTCGCGAAAATCGTGGAATCGCAGAGTGGGAGCAAAGCGCAGTCCCTCTTCCAGCCAGTTGAAGACGACCGAGGTGGGGGCCACCACCAGTGCCGGCCCACCGTCTGCCCTGTGCAAGAGCAAACCCAGCGTTTGAATCGTCTTTCCCAACCCCATATCGTCCGCCAGGCAACATCCAACTCCCCATTGGGCACGCTGGCACAGCCATTCATAGCCTTCCAACTGATAGCCACGCAGGTCCCCTGCGAAAGTTTTCGGCAGCGAAAAGCGTTCCGCGGGGAACTGGCGTTTCTGAAAGGCCTGGTCCACTTCCAACTCGGGAAAGTCTTCCAAAAATCCGGCGGCCAGGGGATGCAGCTTCAATTTCGGCCCCTCCGCCAGCAGCGTCAGCGAGCGCAAACGAGCCACCATTTCCTCGCTAAGGGCCACAAACTCACCGCCGGAAAGAGCCAAAAAGCGGCCGTGCCCCTGGCGCAACATTTCCAGAATTTCCTGAATGTGCAATTCCTGACCGGCCTCCAATTCGAGCCCTCCGGAGATCTCGAACCAGTCGGTCTTGGTGGAAAGGCTCAGCTTGAGCTTGCCCGACGGCTGTTTCAACCGGAAACTCTCGCCCTCGGGCCACTCGAGCTGCACTTCCTGAGGATCGCAGGCGCTTACTTTGTCCAGAAATTCCAGGCAGCTCTGGGGGTCCGGCAAATCCCACGGACCCGCTCCGGCCAGCCCCAAACCTTGCAGCACGGCGGCTTCCCAGTCGGGGTCGCGCAGCACCTGCACGGTTTTGCCCTGTAGCCGAACCGCCAGACGTTCCGGTCCTTCCCCTGCGGAATAGGCATTGGTGTCCGGACCGAAAGGCCGAATCAGAGCGTCCATGCGGAGGCCCCAGCCCTGCGGAGCCAGCCGTAAATAAAGAGTGCGATGAAGCTCTCGCTCCTCCAAGGAAAGTTCCACATCGGAAGCGATACTGAGCGATTCAGAGAGCTGGTTCAACAGCGGCATCAGCTCGCGCTCCTGGTCTTCGGGAACCGACAACCCGCTTTCGCCAAGGGCTTCCGCCACCGAGTGCAAGTGCCCGGGCAGCACGGTCAGCTCGAAGCGCTCCGCGGACACCTGCTGCAGACTGAACCCCTGATCCACGCCGGGGGGATCAAGATGCAAGACGATCCGTCCTTTCTCGCGACTCACCCGCAAACGCACTTCGCCTGGCTCTAAGGAGACCTTCTGGTCCTCCCAAAACAGCTGAGGATGGCCCACCAGATTGCGCCAGGCCTTCTCCGCATCCCGTTCCAGGAACGCGTCCAGGGCCCTGGCATCCTGTCGGCCCAGCCATTGCGGGCGGCCCTGAGCCAAAAAACTGCGGCCCGAGGTCCAACCCCCCGGCGTGCGCTTCTGCGCGTAGGGCTGGGCCGACCACTGCCCCCGCGTCTCGCTCAGCCGCCAGATGACCCGCTCGCCGCCATCGGGCTCCCCATTGTGGGCCCGGAGCAGTGCATCCAGCCGGCGCCTCCAGCCCGCAGTGCGTGGCAAAAAGTCACGCAAGGGACCGGGCCTATCCTCGGCCAGCTGTTCGAAGAGCTGGGCCACGTAGCCCCAACCCGCCTCAGCCGCCCTCAGCCCGGCGGAGCGCAGTTCCGGCCGCAGCTCTTCATACAGCGCGGAGTCTTCTTCCCACAAAGCCACCCCACCCACAAACAGCAGCTCCAAGCAACCCTTTAGTTTGCCCCAGGATGGCTGACGAGGAATCTTGCCCTGGTTGCGCATGGCCCAAAACCACTCGATCCACGGCCCTAGTTCCGCCAGACGGTCGGATGGTTCGGTTCTTTTCTGCAGGCGCAGCTGAACAAGCATCAGAAGGACCTCGGAAAGAACCGAGCCGCAAGGTTCCTTTGAGCATTTCTCTGCCATGGCCAAATCGCCAAGCAGCGCGTAGCAACTGGCGCGCACACTATCGGAACCATCGGAAATAGTGGAAGGGCCTGACTGAGCCAGTCGGCACTCCCGGGCGATCAATCTGCCTCGGGCATTTAGCTTGGGAGCCAGCATTTCCAGTAATGGACTCAAAGGGCCGAGAGGTTCCAGCTTTCGCAGTCGCTCCGGGATCAGGGTGCCTACCACCTGGGCCAGGATGCCGGCGTCCAGGGCCAGGAAAGTTTCGGGATAGCGAATCCGGTTGACCGACCGCAGGTTGAGCAGGTGCAAGGCTTGCAGCGGGTCGGGAGCAGAACGACGCTTGCGCCGCTCCAAGGCCGGCGAACTGGCCCGGGAGCTGGGGGCGGCCAGCGCGGCCACATCCAGCACGATGTCACTGGAACAGCGCAGGTCTTGGTTCACCAAACCGCGCTGTTGCAGACCCTGCAAACGCGCGCTGACCTCTTCCGGGTTGAGGTCAGGCAGAAAAGATTTGCAATACCTCAGCAAGCCCTCCGTAAAGGCAGGCAACTCCGTATGATCCGGTCCCAGTGCCGCGTACTCCAAGATCAAGACATCAGCGAAATCGAGCTGCAGGTCGCGGACGATGGTGAAATCAAGGGACATGGTAGGGTCCTATCCCGTCCCGGTCGCTGATTCCTCTCCGGTCGGAAATTCCCGGCGCCCAAAAAGTTACAACTTGTTTACAAAATCGACCGCCTTGTAAGGCGCCGCCAAGGATGGCCACCTATGCTAGCTTCAACAACCACTCCAGGAGGCATCGATGAGCGTAGGAACGATTCAGAACACCCCGGCGATGACCACTCAGCGACCGACCGGCGCCAACCAGCGTCCCGCCCATGCTGCTCCCAGCGGTGACCACTTTACTCCCAGCCAACCCTCCGACCAGACCGGCCTGATGAACCGGCGCAGCTTTATGGCGGCGGCAACCAACGGCTCTGGACCGACTTATGCCGGCGGAGACCCGACCCTCGATCACAACCGCCAGGTTTGCGATCCTAACCTGAGCAATCAGCCGCTGGTGGCCCAAGGCGGCCGCTGGAACGGGTCCTCGATTCTGAACGCCCAGTCACAGCTGGACACGGTGGGGACCGACCGCGCCAGCCAGGAAAGCCGCTGCGGCGCCGCTTCCATGGTCGGGGGCGCGGTGATGCAAGGTCCGGAAGCCACCGCCCGCCTGGCCGAGCGAATGGGCTCTCACGCCCAGAATCCCGAAGATGCGGCCCGTATGAACGGAGTGCGCGACCGGGTGCTCAACGGCACAGCCACCCACGCCGACCTGAGCACTTTGCAAGACACCATGTATCGACGCTACAACACGAACGGAACCGCAGGTATGGACGCCGCGGAGATCACCGCCATGCAGCGCGACCTGGCCGCCAACGTGCAGTTTGACCCGACCGGCAACACCCATACCGAGTTCGG
The DNA here is from genome assembly GCA_022842865.1 of Vulcanimicrobiota bacterium. Classification (GTDB taxonomy): domain Bacteria; phylum Vulcanimicrobiota; class Xenobia; order Xenobiales; family JADMJV01; genus JADMJV01. The sequence goes on from JALHOV010000471.1 coordinate 5,132, forward strand.
TGGCGAGCGCGCCGTTCCCCAGCAGGGCAAAGTGGTGGAAGATTATGGCCGCACCATCGACCGCATCGGGGATTTGCAAAACGGGCAGAGCTTTACCCTGGGCACGGACACCAATAACGACGGCCAGATGAACCACTGGGTCCAGGTGGGCCGCGACCAGGACGGCAACGATTACGTCTACGACCCCTACCCCGCCGGCAATCAGCCACACATCAGCCGCCCTGACCCGAACGGCGGCGTGGGCCCCTACGAAGAATACACCGAAGCCCGCATGGGAGCCAACGTCCCGGGCCACGGCCAGGTGAATGTCATCGGCGGCGGCACCACCACTTTCTAGGGTAGACTCAGTGACCGTTCCGGAAGATGCAGCCGCGGGCACGGCGCCTTAGCTAGAATGTCTTGCAGTCGGCGAAGACATCGGCGCCTTCGAGCCAGGCTACCAGGTTGTCGTCGAGTTCGTGTAGGAGTTTGTGGCTGGCCCTGACCAAATCCACCAGCGGCGTTTTGAGTTGGGCCTGACTCAAGCCGGCCAACATTCCCTCTTTGAGGCCCTGAGCCGAGGCCAATAACGGCACAAAAGCCGGGATGGCCTGGTCTTTATTGGTGTCTTCGAAGACTTTCTGGCAAGCGCCTTTGGAGGTGGAGTTGAAGCCTCGGCACGAAAGCGGACGCACCGGATAGATGGAGCATTTGCCTTGATTGAGGTAGGGGCAGGCCACGTTGCTGGAGGCGCGCTCCTGGCCGGTCATCAGGTTGACCTGAGCATAGACCTGGGCGACCTTTTCAGTCAGGCGCTGTTGTTCGGCTTCGGGCAATTGACTGAAGATGTAGGCCACGATGTTGGCGACCTCCGGCACGGCAGCCGAAACGGGCGGGTAGCAGCAGTAGTCGCAGCCGCTTTGGCAATCCAGGCAACTCAAGGCTTTGGGGTCGAAGGACTGGGCGGTATCCTGACAGGTGCGGTGGGCCACCAGGGCCAGGCGGATGATGGCCATAGGGGAGCGGTCCTGGCTCAAGGCCTCTTGCACGTGTTTTTCCACCCTGGCGCGCTCCGCCTGGTAGAGTGCCGATTTTTGCA
>JALHOV010000472.1 GCA_022842865.1 Vulcanimicrobiota bacterium
ACCGCCATACCCTGATGGAACTCAAGGAAGCCAACGATTGGATTCTGAGACGACAATTCAAACAAGTTCCGGGTGTGGTAGATATGGTCAGCTTTGGCGGAGACACCAAGGAGTTCCACGTGGATCTGGACCCCATGAAACTGGTGCAATTCCATCTGTCCGTCAACGATGTGATGGAAGCCCTCCGTCAGGGCAACTCCAACGTGGGCGCCAATTACCTCGACATCGGCGCGCAGAGCTACAACGTGCGCGGGGTGGGTCTTTTTCAAAATCTGCGCGACATTGAAAACACAGTGGTAACGGAACAAGCCGGGGTGCCCATCTTCGTCCGCCAATTAGGCACCGTAACGGTGGGACGGAAGGTCCCGATGGGACGGGTCGGCAAAGACCACGAGGAAGATATCGTCAACGGAGTAGTATTGATGCGCCCGGGCGGCCAATCCCTGCCCACCCTCGAGGCTGTCCATCGCAAAGTGGAGGAAATCAATCGCGGTAACCTGCTGCCCAAAGGCATGCGCATAGAATCTTATGCGGATCGCAGCAAGTTGATCAGCCTGACCACCCATACCGTGCAACACACCCTGATGACTGGCGTGGTGCTGATCTTCTTTATTTTGCTGGCTTTTCTGGGCGACTTGCGGGCCTCGATCATCGTGGCTCTGACCATCCCTTTGAGTCTATGCGTGGTCTTCGGGATCATGGTATTGACGGGCCAATCCGCCAACCTGATTTCCATGGGTGCCATTGACTTTGGCATCATCGTCGACGCCACCGTCATCATGGTCGAAAACATCCATCGCCACCTTTCCTTCCGCTCGGTCCAAAGAGAGGGATTGGCCACTATCATCGAGGATGCGGCTCGAGAAGTAGTCCATCCCATTGTGTTCTCTACCGTTATCATCTTCGTATCCTTTCTGCCGCTCTTCACCATGCAAGGAGTAGAAGGAAAGATCTTCGGTCCTATGGCCAGCACCTACGCTCTGGCTCTGGGCGGAGCTCTGCTGCTGGCCATGAGTCTGGGTCCGGTCGGTTCCTATCTACTCCTTAAGCCTCCCCCCGAAGGGCATGGAGACGGTGATACCTGGCTGGTGCGGCTGGTCCGGGCTCCTTATAAGCGAGCTCTCCACTGGGCAGTCGACCACCCGCGCTTGACAGTGGGGATGGCCAGCGGATTGCTGGCTCTTTCTCTGATCATCGTGCCCTTTTTGGGCGGAGAATTCATGCCCAAATTGGAGGAAGGCAACCTTTGGGTTCGCTGCAGCATGCCGGCCTCGATTAGCTTTGGCGACGCCAGCCGGCTGGCCAACCGCGCTCGCGAGCTTTTTCTGACCTTTCCCGAAGTGCGCACCGTGGTCAGCCAGTTGGGCCGTCCGGACGACGGCACCGATCCCATCAGTTTTGCCAACTGCGAATTTTACGTGCCGCTTACTCCACGCTCCCAGTGGACGGCCGGAATGACGAAGGCGAGACTGATCTCTCGTATGGAGAGCAAATTTCGAGCCGCCTTGCCGGGAGCCGACTTCAGTTTCTCGCAGGCCATCGAAGATAACGTCAAAGAGGCCATGTCCGGCGTCAAAGGCGAAAATTCCATCAAACTGGTCGGCACGGATCTGAACACTTTGGAAAAGCTGGCAGAGCAAATTCAGGCTGCCATCCAGGATGTGCCCGGCGTTCGCGACCTGGGAATCATCCATTTGCTGGGACAGCCCAACCTCTCGATTGAAACCGACCGTGAAGCGGCCGCACGCTACGGTGTCTCGATCGAGGATGTCAACTCTGCGGTCAGCGCCTCTATCGGAGGCACGGCAGCCACCCAGCTCTTGCAGGGCGACCGCCGTTTCGACGTCGTGGTGCGCTTCCAGGCGCCTTTCCGGCTTGGCCCCCGCGAGATCTCCCGCATCCCCGTCCGGGCACGCAGTGGAGCCATGATTCCCCTGGCCCAGCTGGCGCGCATCGAACCTAAAAGCGGCGCCGGGTTTATCTACCGCGAAGACAACCAGCGCTATCTTCCGCTCAAGTTTAGCGTGCGCGAACGAGACTTGACCAGCACCATCGCCGAGGTCAACCAGCGTATTCAGGCCCGGGTCAAGTTTCCCGAAGGGTATTCTTACACCATCAGCGGCGAATATGAACAACTGCAGGAAGCGATGGGCCGCCTGGCCGTCATTGTGCCAATCACTCTACTTTTGATCTTGTTGCTGCTGAGTCGCACCTTCGGCAGTTGGAAAGATGCTTTGCTGGTGCTGGCCACCGTCCCCTACGCCGCCATTGGGGGCCTGGTGGGACTTCTGCTTGGCCAGATTACCCTTTCCATCTCCGCGGCGGTCGGCTTCATTTCCCTTTTCGGCGTCACGGTATTGCAAGGGGTTTTGCTGGTCTCGCGTATCAAACAACATCTGGCCGATGGGATGGACAGCCGACCGGCCATTCTGCGCGCTGGTGAACTTCTGCTCAGGCCCGTAATGATGGTGGCCGCCGGAGCTGGCATCGGGCTGCTGCCAGCAGCCCTGTCCTCGGGTATTGGATCGGAAACCCAAAGACCTTTGGCGACCGTGGTCGTCGGCGGCATGCTCAGTTGCTTTGTGGTGGTTTTGTTGGTGCTCCCCGCCCTTTATCGCCTGAGCCTGCCGAGCGACGTCGAGGAAATCCAACCCATTGAAAATAAATCATGAACGTCGTAAAGTCGGGCAAGATGGGTCCGGTGAGCCCATGATCGGGGAGCTCTTTCTGGGAACGGGTTTGAGCATGATTGCCGGTATGCTCTACCGGCGCAGTGCTCGCGCCGCTCGTTTTGCGAACGTCACGGGACTCACGAGAGCCACGGCCTTAATGCTGATTCTGCCGCTGGATAGCTCTGAGAGACTGAGCATTCATTTGGAACCGTATTTACAGCGAAAATTAGCCAAAAGTCTGGTTCGAACCCGCCGTTTCTCTTCTCGAGCTCTGGCTCGCCTGGCCATCGACACCTTAGAAACGGTCTGGAGGGAGGTCGAGGAGTCAAGAAATACGGGCGACTCGATCGCAGCCTGGCTGGAATTGGCCGCCACCGACCCCCGGCTCGCCGCCCAAATCTGCATCCATCTCTGCGACTCGGACCGCTGAGAAGGGCAGGTCAGGCGGAGGAACCTTACGGAAGCGTTTCGATCCAGGACAAGGCTGGCTTGCGACGTAAGACGCGCCAATAGGTCCCGCCGTATTTGAGATAATGAACCTCAAGGTTCTTGATCGGGAGCGGGATTGGGGAAATAAAGAATAAATCGGCTGCCCTGGCCCACCTCGCTCTCTACCCGGACCGTTCCCTGGTGGGCTTTCATCAGGGTCTTCACGATGGGCAAGCCCAGGCCGAAACCGTCTGGACAGTCACTCTCACCGGGCTGAAAAATCTTGGCCAATCGCTCCTTCTCGATGCCGATACCCGTGTCACTGACCGAGCATTCCACGCCGTTCGGGGTCGGGGCGCCGCTGATGGTCACCGTGCCCCCTTCGGTATAGCGGATGGCATTGGAAAGGAGGTTCTGGAAAATGAGCATTGCCCTGCTTTCATCGACAAATCCGCACAAGGACGGGTCCATCTCGACCTGGAGGTCAACCCGGGACTGGTCAGCCAAAGGCTTCAGTTCGAGCGACAGTTCTTCTATCAGAGCGTGCAAATTGACCCAGGTGCAACAAACTTTTTGTTCGACCCCGTCGCGTATGCTTGCATCTTCTAGCAGAATCCGCTGTGTCTGCCCTTCCAGCTTTCGAGCGCTGGATTCGATCACTTCCAATAGTTTAAGCTCGTCAGAGTCGGTTTCAAGGGGGATCTGGCGTCTTAGTACGGCAGCCGCCAGGGCGATGGCCGACAGCGGAGAGCGCAGATCGTGTACGATGAAGGCCAGATATTCATTTCTTTGCTTGCGGTTTAGCTCGGTTTGCTGAGTCGAGTAGGTTTTGACTGCCATTCCTACCGCACCGTCCAGGACCCGGTTCACGGTGTGACCGGGTGTGCCCACCATGCTGATTTGATAAGTTTCGGCCAGCTTGAAGATGGAACTGCGCAAGGCGTTGTATTCGTAAACGATCTCCTCCAGGTTAAAACCCAGGCTCATCCGTTCCTCGCCGTGGATGATGGGAATTTGACTCGGGTCGGGTCCGCCGGCCTCGATCACCGAATCTTCTCCGCCTTTTTCCAATTCTCTGGCCAGTTCCTCGAGCAAGCCGCCCACGTGATCGTTGATTTCGTGGGTTTCCAGGTCCCTGGCCACATCCATAAGCCGGACGGTTTTGCGCCAGGAGGCGAGCAACTCTTCTTTATGCTCGCGAAGGAGATCGGCCAGTTCTGAGGAGACCTTGGGTATACGTACCATAATGCTATTTTAAGCCTTGGCAGGCTAAGACCTCCATCAAACAGAGGGGCAAGCCCCAAAAACGACCTGCAACAGAGGCTGCCCGGGACAGTTGTACTTGTTCCAAGAATCGGACTGGCGTTAAACTAAAGAATACTTCCAGTAATTATCCAGGTATTTAATGTCCCAACTTTTTGAGCCGGCGCTCCTAAAACCATATAGACAAAGCATCTGGAAGGTAATTCCTGGCCAGTATAATAGTTTTTTCCGGTTTCTATGCATACCTCTGAAAATTAACCAGGGATCGCCATCCTCGGTAACGCGGAGCTTAGGCCTTACAATGGAAAGGCCGCATGACTCAGAGAATTTGAGGCAGGCGGCGATCGATCGCTCCCGATTCCTTTTCCTTAAAATGGATCGCAGCTGCGGGTTGACACCCGACGGCGTAGTTGAGCCGATTGACCACGACCTAAATCCTGTGCATTACCCATTTCCTGCTTTGGTCACTGGGATGCGCATTTTCAAAAAAGGGGACATCCATGCCAAATAAACCGCTCTGGTCGCAACCAGAACCCTGGGGACGAGGGCTAGCCGGGAACCGGATAGACGGACCGTTTCGATGGTTAGGCCAAAATCTTCTGTTGCTGCTGATTCTGGCCGTAGCCTTTGTAGCAGGCTGCGGAAGTGACGATTCCCAGCAGTTTTTCGGGAATCCAAATTTTAATCCCAATCCGACGGCCAACCCGCCGTTGGTGTCATCCACCGATCCGGCCAACGGTTCGGTGGGTAGGGCGCTCAATCAGAGCATCGTGGTCAACTTTACCACGGCCATGAATCCAGCCTCCTTGACAGGCTCCAGCTTCACCCTGCAGGGGCCGGGAGTCACGCCGGTGGCCGGTGTGGTTACCGCGGCCGGGCAAACGGCGACATTCACCCCTACGGGTGAGCTGCTGCCCAACACTCTGTATACGGGCACTATCACCACGGCTGCCCTGGATACAGCGGGGCGCCCTCTGCCCAGCAATTTTAGCTGGACTTTCACCACCGGCGCCGCCCCCGATCGGTTGGCGCCCACGGTGACTTCGACCAATCCTGCGAATGGAGCCACCGGTGTGGCCATCAACCAACAGGTGCTGGTCACTTTCAGCGAGACGATGAACCCGAGCAGCCTGAACGGGACTTCGTTCACGCTGACCGCTCCTGGTTCGGTGCCGGTAGCGGGAACGGTAAGCTACGTGGGTTTGACGGCCACCTTTATTCCGTCGGTCCCACTGGACAACTCGACCCGTTATAACGGTACCATCACCAGCGCGGCCCGAGACCTGGCCGGCAATCCGCTGGCCAGCAATTTCAGCTGGGCTTTCACCACCGGAGCCGCCCCCGACACTATGGCTCCGACCGTAACTTCCACACTGCCAGCCAACGCGGCCAGCAATATGCCCATTAACACTCAGATCCTCGCCAACTTTAGCGAAGGCATGGATCCCGCCACCCTGAATCGGGTAACCTTCGTGGTGGCCGGTCCGGGCAATGCTCCGGTCGCAGGATCAGTGACCTATGTCGGCCTGACCGCTACCTTCACTCCCGACGCGCCTCTGAGTAATTCGACCCCCTACACGGGCCTCATCACCACAGGCGCCAGGGACCTGGCCGGCAACGCGCTGGCCGCCAACTACAACTGGACTTTCACCACCGGAGCCGCGCCTGACAGGCTGGCCCCCACGGTGACCTCCACCGACCCCAACAGCAATGCTTCGGGCGTGGCCACCAACCAGAGAGTCAACGCCACCTTCAGCGAGGGCATCGACCCCACCACTCTGACCGCCGCAAGCTACCGGCTGACCGGTCCCGGCGGCACTCCCGTCGCCGGCACGGTGACCT
>JALHOV010000473.1 GCA_022842865.1 Vulcanimicrobiota bacterium
CGCCATTTCCTTCCCGAATCGTGTGCATCTTTTGCCGGAGTTCACCTTGGAGTTGATCCAGGCGCGCCATGACGGCGCTATCGTCGTAGGGTTTCTGAGCCAGGTCGCGGGAGAGCTTTTGAACCATGTCGACCGGGCCGTGAGCATAGGCGCAGGTCAGACTGCGCTGCCAGGTATCTTCCGGCTGCGTCTGTAGCTGCTCCAGGAACTCGGGCTTCAGTTGGGTCAGGTAGGTGGCCACGTTCTCGCGCAGCACGGTGTGTTCGCCGAGGGCACGACCCTGGCGGGTCAGAAGGCGTGTCGAGAGGTCCAAGGCGTTCATCGCCCTGAGTTTGCGCCAGACCCCTCAAAAATAGCTGACCAGCCCAGACCGTAACATCGCTCACGGTTGAGGCGAAGCCAGGGGGGTAGACTGAAGCCATGATGAAACCGACTTTGCTTGCTTTTCTCTTTTGCACCGGATTGGCTCTGGCCGAGCCGGCGCCGCGACTGGTGGTCCCGGTGCCGCATACGCATCCGGTCAGTGTCTTGAGGGAAAGCCTCGATGGGGCCTACCTGGCCACAGGCGATGTGAGTGGCACCCTCAAGATATGGGACGAGAGTACCCGCCAACTTCAGCAAACGCTGAGTTCTCAGCGCGGCGGCTTTATGCCCTTGTGGCTGGACTGGTTGGGAGCGGACCGGCTGATCTGCTACGGTAACGACTTTCGCTATCATCTTTTTGATGTGCGCAGCGGGCAAAAGCTGTCCAGTTGGCCCGACAAGGCCAACCGCAACCAGGGGGGCGCGGCCCAGGCGGCGGGTCGGCTTTTCTTCTGTCCTGGGGACTCCGACCCACCGGTCTTGCAGCAATGGGATCCGACGACCTGGACTCAGCAGGCCTCGTGGCCCCTTCCTGGTGTTCAAGCCGGCGATTCGGTTTGCGCTCTCAGTGTCAATCGCCAGGGGACAAGGGCTTGCCTGCAGTTGAAGAGCGGAAAGGCTCTGGAAATCCGTCTTCCCGACGGCAAGGTCAGTTGGCAGCTGGAGCGGACGCCCGACCGATTTGCCTTACTCGAGTATGGACCGGACGGAGAAACGGTCTTGGCCTCGGGTTCGCAGGGCGTCTATTTTTGCGAGGCGGGCAAACTACGAGGGCCTTTTGGCCATCCGCCCGACCATAAGGCCTATTGGGTGGACAATCAGGTCCAATACCTGTGGCAGAAGAAACTGGTCGCGCTGGATCCCGAGCATCCCGAGCGCGCTCGGGAGATCGGTTCCAGCCCGGTGCAGGACACTTTTACCGAGGGCGTGGCCAATCATCATCTGGTCTTTGGCGATATGCACGGTAAGCTGCTGCGAGCCACTACCTTAGAGCCGGCAATCGAGGTTCCGCCTTTCACGGAAATCCGCTATCTGGCCTATGGCCGCAAAGGCCGCATTTACGCCGGACTGCTCACCGGTCAGGTGGCTTGCTGGAGCCTGCAAAGCGGCACTCGGGAAACGCTTTTAGATGGGCAGGGACGTGTGCAGGGGATGGCCTTGAGCAGCGACGGCAAGGTTTTGCTGGTTTCGCGCACCGACCAGCCGTTGCATGTCTACGACGCGGAGAAGCTACAATTGAAGGGGAAGCTACCCGCGGCTGCCGGGCTGACCGGCTTGCGGACGAATGAAGATGGCCGATTTGTGGTCGGGACCCGCAATGGCAAGCTCGAAGTTTATGATCTCCAAAAGGGTGAACTGATCAAGCAACGGCCCGTGACGGGTGCAGTAGCCCTTTCCAGTCAGGGTCGGCCCAAGTTGGCTATTTCGGGACCGGGAGAAGTCTTGGAAATCGACTTGCTAGACGGCAAGCAGCGCAGTTACTTCAACATGCACGCCACGGCGCTGGAATACGACAGCCAGGGAGCTCTGTTTGCCTTAGACCAGATCGGTGTTGGGCGCGTCTGCCTGCAACCCGTGGTGGAGCGCAAGCCTGAGGAGATGGTGCAACGGCCGCCGGGAAGTCGCATGTATCAATTTGAAAGCCGCAGCAGTCTCCCGCTGGGCCTCCGTTACGACGCGGTGGGCCGCCGCTGGCTGATGGTGGGAGACCAGGGACAGGTTTTTCAACTGACCGACAAAGCGCAACCGGAATTGCTTCTGCCCGACGCCGGCAACTGGAGTTCGGGTCCTTTAACCGCCTTGCCCAACGGTACTTTTGTAAGTGTCGGTCGAGAGCATACGCTGGAGTTCTGGAAGCCCAAGGAAGCCACCCCCAACGGCCAGTTGCTCGTGCTCAATCAAGGGATTGATTGGTTGGTCACGGACCGCTCCGGTCTTTTCGACGGCACTCCGGTGGCCGAGCGGCAAGTCGAGTGGCTGGTGGACAACCGCAAAGTGCGCGTTGACCAGATTTTCGAGAAGGCCTACCGGCCCGGACTGCTCAAAAGCCTGGGGTCCTCGACCCCCCAGTCGGCGGCTCGGGCGCCCGTGGCAGGCCTGCAAATCCAGCCTCCCCAGGTGAGCTTCCGGGCGCCCGCGCCTGGCGCGGAGGTGCCGCAGCGCATCGTGGAGGTGCGCATCGCCGTAAAAGACCTGGGTGGGGGAGCCGGGGAGCCTCGTCTCTTCGTGAACGGAAAAGCCGTTCCCCAGACCGCACGTCGAGAAGGCGGGGATTACCTGCTCCAGGCTCCACTGCAGGCGGGTGTCAATGAATTGCGCTGCAGCGCTATGGATAAATCCGGCACGGTGGAAAGCCGCGGCGACCGATTGCGGGTGACCTGCACGGCCGTGGCTCAGCGTAGCCCCAAGCTCATCGTAGTGGCCTTGGGCGTCAATCAGGCCGGCAACGCTCCCAAGTTGAGCTTTGCTGAGAAAGACGCCGAGTCGCTGAGCGAAAAGCTCAAGTCGCCTCTCTTCGACTCGACCGAAGTTCGCTTGCTAACGGGAGACAGGGCGCGCACCGACTTGCTGCGCCAGACTTTCGAGGAATTGGGCAAGGACGCTCAGCCTCAGGACACTCTGGTGCTCTTTTTGGCCGGCCACGGCTCTCTGGATTCCAAGGGCTATCACTTTCTCATGGCGCCAGGCCAGCCGAGCGTGGACGGTCCCGCCCTGGCTCAATGGTTGCGTGAGTTTCCGGCCCAAAAGCAGTTCGTCATCCTGGACACCTGCCACGCTGGCGCCGTCAGTGACGAAATGGCTTCCTCCTTCGCTTTGAGCCAACAGCGTATGGCCCGAGGCTCAGGAGTCTATATGCTGGCCGCCTGCCGCAGCGACCAATCGGCTTTGGAATTGCCCAAATTACAGCACGGATTGCTCACTTACAGTTTGCTGGAAGGCTTGAAGTCAGCTCCGCCTAATTCCCGACAGCAGGTAACCGTAAGCGGCCTGGTCTACTATGTGTGCAGCCAGGTGCCTGATTTGTGCAGGCAGGTGGGGCTCAACCAGGACGTATTTCAGTTTGTGAGCGGCACCGATTTCCCCATTCGCCAAAGCGGCAAGCCCTAGGAGGCAAGATGTTAAGACGAAGCCTGGTGATGCTGTGGCTGGCCGGAATGGCCTTAGCCGAGCCGATGCACAAGAAAGTGGCTATGGTTCTAAAGGTAGAGGGAAAGACATCGGCTTTAACCGGTCAGATGTGGTCGGCGGGTGACCGCATCGACTTGCCGGCGGATTCGAAAGTGACCGTCTTGCTGCTCAACAAGGGCGAACGGGTGGAACTTTCCGGTGCGGGGCGTGTGGAGGTTTCCAATAGCGGCCTGACACTGGAAGGCGGCAGCCAGAAGAAGTTGTCCACCACTCAGATGAAGCTGGCGCTGACGGGAGAGAATCATCGCCAGATCGGTGGAATGACCTTGCGCGCTCAAAAGCCTCAGCCGCCCAAATACAATCTGGCGCTGGACCGGGTCGAGGTTTCTGAGGGCGGGGTGCGCGTGTCCCGCCCGGCGGGTAGCGGGGCCCCTCCGCGGCTGCAGTTCCTGTATCTGGATCCCGAGGAAATGCCGAGTTTGACGGCAGACTTTGAGGCTCTGACACGATCCAAAGCCCCGGATAAGTCCGTCTTTACCACCCAGGTGGAGGGACGCAAGGAGGGAACGCGTTGGGTCTGGCAAGCACCCTGGCCCCTGGAGGAGCCCCCCAAGAGCTACAGTTTGCGTATCTTTCCCGTAGCGTCTGGCCCAATGCAATTGTGGACGCGGCTTTATCATCCTGGTCCGGCGGAAAAGAAAGAACTGGCGGCCGCCCGCGATCAGGTCCAACAGTGGTCGCAACGGGAGCCCGGCAGTGTCGAACCCTGGGTTTATCTGGCCAACCTCTTAGAAGAAAAGGGGAGGTTAGAGGAGTCGTTGGGAGCGCTCAACTCGGCTCTGGCTCTGCGTCCCAAAGACCAGGGACTGCTGGAGATGAAGGCTCGCCTGCTGTTGGATCTGGGCCGCTATCTCCAGGCCTACCAGGTGAAGCCCAAGCCCTGAAAGCGCTATTCGTAGACCGTGCCGGCCAGCAAGTAGCCCTGCAAGGCGCCGCTTTTTCGCTGAGCCTGGGTGCCGTTGAGCTCGATCGAGCCCTCGTCGTTGACCAGTTTCAAGCTGGAGAAGCCGTTGGGGCGGGAGTGCACATAGCTGACGTATTCCACCCCTTTGCGGCGGCCCAGCACGATAGCCTCTACCTGGCCTCGGGAATCGCTTAGATCGCCCTCGAAATGGACGGTGGCCCCGTTGCGTTTTACCAGTCCGGGCTGACCCATGGCCTGGTCTTCGCCGGGAATCTCGTCATTGGAGCACATCAGCATGACGCCGGCGGCGTGACTGAGGGACTGGTCGAAGCTATCCTGGTCGAGAGGACGGGTTTCGGTACCGTCGATTTTGGCCTTGTCGACGAACTTTTGGGTGGGGGCCTGGGCCCAACGGGGAAGTTGCTGAATGACGCTCATGCTTCCAGTCTAAGCAGCTACGCACCGAAAAGGGATGTCCAGGTTGTTACCACTACGAGCCACTGCAAGGCTCGTCTAGAAACCAGTCATAGGAAAGGCGGGGCACTGGCTTCTTGCGCAAGTTACGAATCCATACCAGCAGGCTTTTGAACATTGGTGTTGACCTCCGACGTAATGTTGTGAGCTGTTTATAGTCGGACCGCTGCTACCAAACCACTACGAGGCGCAGCATTTGTTGCCAAAGAATGCGGGGGAGCGAGGCGCCACGACGAAGTGACCTTGATGAAGTTTCACCTGGACGTGCGCGCACTTTTGAAGAAGGCGATTCAGTTGGCCCTACTGCGCGGTGCCGAGGGGGTCGGAGTCGAGCACTTAATGGAATGTGCTCCGGACCTGAAGCCGGCCCAAGCGATTCCCGAACGGGACATTCCCTTTACTCCGGAGGTGCTGGCGGTGCTGCAGGAGTCGGCTCAGCTGGCCGACCTGGAGCGCTCCGAGCTGGTGCGCACCGGACACCTGAAACAAGCGCTCCACAAGGCCACCGGGGGAGTTCCGAACTGGGCGACTTCCAGCACCACCAAAGAGTTGCGCGACAACTTCGTTGAACTCATCGTCTCCCCGGGGCAGGTTCCGCCCGCTTTAGACTTCTCCGCCAGTCTAGGTCCCGGTCTGGAGCGCTTTGCCAGCGAAAGTAGCGCAGCCCTTTCGCTGGCCTGGCTGCTGCGGGACAAACACGAACTTACCGGCCGTGACCTGTTGCGAGCATTGATCGCGATCAGCAACCAGCTGGAGGAGCGCAATGTGCACATGCTGCTTTATAGCCTGCGTCCCGGCAACCGGTTGGTCGAGACTCTGAATAATCTCGGCTCTCACGACCGAACCACCCCGCCGGTGCTTTCCTCCGAGTGTTACCGGGTTATCGACTGCGCCTTGCGCGAAGCGGGCCCCGAGCGCCAGGTCAGCAATCTTGACCTGTTGGTGGGCCTGGCCGAGTGCGGCCAGGAGCTTCTGGCTGCCGAGGGGATCAGCGCGGAGGAGATTCGTCAGCGCTGGGCTGAGGGTTTCTAAAGAGGGCCGGTATCGATGGAGGCCTCCAGGCGGAAATCCCGCGGTGGATGGCAAAGCTCCACAAGTCCGATGAAGAAAACGACTTTCATTCTAGCATTCACACTTTGCCTGCCGTTCCTGGCCTGGGGGCAGCCGGAGCGGTTGGGGGAGGAAGTTCGTCCTCTGGGGCAACGCGTGCAGCTACGTACCGATCCGGCGCTACCAGGATATTCAGGTTCCACCCAGATCTCCCTGAAGGTG
>JALHOV010000474.1 GCA_022842865.1 Vulcanimicrobiota bacterium
GGAAGTTAAGCCCTTCAGCGTCGATGGTACTGCTCTGGTGACGGAGTGGGAGAGTAGAACACTGCCCAGATTTTTCTTCAGGGAGCTCGCACTTGAGGCGAGCTCCGAAAGGCCCGGTCTCCCAAAAGATCGGGCCTTTTTATTTTCCAGCTTCTTTCAGTGTCCTCGTGCATAATCGAAACGAAGCTATCGATCGAACCTTAACAAGGCTTCAAGATCGGCCAGGGAGAACTTTCCAAGATGAAGATCAACCATAATACCCAAACCGCCCGTCCCGTCGCGAGACGCAAGGTGTCTGCCGCTGACAAAGGGCTGGGCGAGTCATTCACCCCCGGTGAACGAGTGGACAAACTGATTTCGGATCTTCAAAGCGGCAAGATCAAGTATGCGCCTGAAATTCAGTCCAAAGTGCGCCAGCACGAACTCTCGCTGAGTAACTTCCCCTGCCAGAAGTACATTCTCAAGGCCGGCGAAACAGACGACCTGCCTACCGAGATCGTGGCCAAGGGCGAGAAGTCGAAATATAAAGGCGCCACCACCCTGGACAGCAAGCTCACCGAAAAAGACAACATCAAAGACCTGCAGAAGCGCAATGAGACCATCGCTGGCCGCATCAATGAGCTCTACGCCCAAAAGACCGAAAGCCTGATGGTTCTGCTCGAAGGGGACAATGCCGCTGGCAAAGATGGCATGGTTAAGCATGTATTTACCATCAATCCTATGACCACCAACGGTCAGGTCGCTTTCAAAGGCGCGAATGAAGAAGAACGCCAGCACTCGCCGAACTGGCGCATTATGAAGAATCTGGCCGGTCCGGGCCAGATCATGTTTCACAACCGAAGCCACTATGGGGACGTGGTCTTCGCGGCCAAGACACCGGAAGACAAGGCCAGGCGTCTGGCCGAAATCAAAGAGCTCGAATACGGCCTGACCATGGGGCTGCCCATGACTCCCGAAGGCCAGATCGCCCTGCCCGACATGAAGGGCAACATCGACCCCAGCGCTATCCAACGCCCGCCCATGCGTTTCATCAAGGTTCTACTTGGAGTCTCCCAGGAAGAGCAGGCCATGCGCCTGGCCGACCGCCTCGAAGACGACGCGAAGGTCTACAAGGTCACGGCCGCAGACCTCGAAGGCCATCCCAAGCACGGCGAAGTCCAGGGAGCCTTTGCCGACGCTATGGCCGCTGGCAGCACCGATTTCGCACCCACCTATTACCTGCCCAACGATAACAAGGTCACCGGCTGGCGCAAACTAGCGGAAATCGCCGACCGTGTGCTCGAGGACATGGCCCCCGAGCCACCCGGCAGCAAAGACGGCATGTCTCTGGAGGACCGCCACGCCGCCGCCCGGCAACTGCGTCAAGAGGCTGAGAAAAAGCTCCGCTAGGGAGTCCAGACCTGGCCTGGCATTAGCCGGACCGTGTCCTCGCCCTGGCCTAGCTCAAGCTCGTCGTCGGCCACCGACTTAACCTTGTAGGCCCCCACCTTGTCGCCTGGGCCGACCGCAAAAGTCTCGCCCGCCTGGGTCAAAACCGCTCGGCGAGAAGCACCGTCGCCCATAAAGCCGGTAAACTGAATGGGCTCCGAGGAGCCGGTTTCCACCGATGGCGCTGCCGTGGGAAGCACAACCGGGGCGGCCGCCTCCACCGTGGCCGGACTCGCCGAGGCTGTTTGCCAGGCGGGAGGCAGAGCTGCCTCCAGACCATCCAGCACGGGCTTGATCTCCATCAGGGCACTGGTCCGATCGTTACGGGCCACACACGTCTTTTGATTGGCATCGTAGAGCCATTCCAGGTAGACACCGTTATTGTGCACCCGGCGAGGCCGATCAAAAGGATTGGCGCGCTTGCCCACTGTCGGCTTCTTGCCGCTGGTCAAATTGGTCAGTGGCTCAATTACATAGGTTACCTCAAAAACGCCCGGAGCGGCCGAGTAGCACTCCCAGGTCACCCATAACTGGTTTTTGCCTGCTGCGTTCAAATGTGCCACCAGCTGGTCGCAGCGGGCCTGATTTGTCATACCAAGATGCACAAACTGGGCGGTGGCCCGGACCGCCTTGTTGCGATCCATTGCTGGCTCGGCGGTGGGCGTGGACGCAACCGGGGTTGCCGATGGGACCGCTGGCGGGAGCGTCGGCGTTGCGACCGCAACCGGTGTGGTGGTTGCTGAGACGGTTGCGGAAGAGGTCTCCAGTACCGTCGGCGGGGGAGGAGCCGACTGACAACCGGCCATCAAAATTCCCAATAAGCACCACCGAACCATGCGCACCTCCGAATAACTTTACCACCAGATCCGCTGGGATAGCCGCTTCCTGGCCGCAGATTACGTCGCAACGGCCCGGTCCAGGAGCTTCCCTTGCTCAGCTTCCAGCCCAACAAAGACATCCCCTGGCCAACCTGACCGCCCACGTGCTAGCGGCATTGGTTTACAGAGTCAACTTGCGCGACGGCTGAGTGGTGCCCTCCGTGCGCACAAAATCGGCCGCCGACCCTTCGAATTCTCGAAAACCGCGCTTGTACTCGGCAAAGGCACCCAGCACGGAGCGAGCCAGAGCGTCCTCGGCGCAGCCGCATAACACCTCCAGTAGTTCCGAAACCGAGGTCGACTTCTGGGCCAACCAGTCCCACAGGCGCCCCCGCCCCTCGCGCAAAGCCACCGCCCAGAAGGCCATGGGCGCCAGCGCGTGGGAAAACGACTGAGCGTCCACCATGCGCACCTCCAAAAAGCGGCGCAGTCGCAAATCTGGAAACAGTGTTCCCAGATGGGTCTCCCAATCCTGAGGACCTGGAAACGTCCCGTGCCAGCCGGAGCGCTCCCACTGCTCCCAGGTCAGCTCTCCATACAGAGGCTGCTTCTCCAGCGGCAGGTCGCCGACCAAAAACACCCCGGCATGACGACCCCACTCGGCGTAGGCCGAGGCGATATCGGGCTGAAAAGCCACCGGAGGGATACCCGTGCGCGAAGCGTCAATGCCGTCCCAGATGCGCTGACGCTCCGAAGACACCACCCGCTGACCTTGAAAAAACCAGGAGTTGGAAAATAGCTGCTTTACTACGGGCGTCAGTGCCAGCGTCAGATTGATGGCGTCCTGCCATTCTGAAAGCCCACCCGGCACATCCACATTGGGCTGAGCGGTGGCCGAGTAGCGCATCATATGGATTCCGCGCCCGCCCGGCTGGGAGGCGAAGTAGCGGTCCAGAATCTTGTAGCGATGCTTAGGAACGAGCAGGGGAAGGTCGGCGCCCGCCAGCGGATTGGTGCCGTGATCCAAGAACAGCACTTCGCCTCGCCCGGCCTCCTCTAAGATGGACAGCCCCATCCGCAGGTCGTCCAAAAGGCCTTGCAGTGTCAACCCGGGACAAGAGGCATATTCCAGTTGTCCCCCGGGCTCCAGGGAGAAATTGCCGCAGCCCAGATCCAGGCCAATGATTTCGCCGGTAACGGAATCTCGCTTTAGTTTGCCCTGGGAGGAGGCGATGCGCTCCATCAGCTGCTGAGAAGAAACACGCGCCCCTGGGGTACCCAGTGGCGCGAGCGATTCGGAATCAAATCCGAACATTTCAATTTCGATCCCCATCAAGGGTTCAACGGGCTTAGAAAAATCCGGACGGATGGCATCAAGGTTGCTCATTCGCCCGGCTTCGAACCGGTCCCGGCAACGCCCTCCGTTAGCGGTTGGCTAAAATGGGCACCGTGTCATTCTGGTTATAAAGCCAGGTCAGCATCTGATAATCACGCTGAGTGATGCGCACATCGTCGCCTGAGAAAGTAGGACGCTCGTGCATCGAGCGATACATCAGGTCCTGGGCCATCACAGAATGGTCAAGACCCAGCGTGTGACCGAGCTCGTGGGCCAGAACTTCGGTCATGGAGCCTTCGGGAATGTCCAGAGATTGAATGGCGATCCCGTTGATGCGAACACCGCGAGAGCTCTTCTTCATGGTGGTCACGCCAGCCGCCCCTTCGGGCAGGCTGCAATTCCACTGAATCGGGATGGCGCCCGGGACCGGCGCATTGACTACCTGGAAATAGTTGCCCACGCGATTCCATACGTTGGCCGCCTTCTGGGTGATGCCCTGACAGGCGGGGTCCGCGGAGTAGATGCGTAGCGGAAGGTTTGCCTGGCTTACCCGGCATGGTTGGCCACGGTAAGTCACCAGTTCGTAACCGTCGGCGAGCTGACCGATGCCGTGGGCGGGAATCGAATGAGGCACGGGAATGGAGAGGTTCAACATACCACCACCGGGCAGTTGAAACGGGACAAAGAAGTTGGGTTGTTGCGCGGAGGCCGCAGAGGCCATCAGCAAGGGGAGAGCGAGGCGAAAAACCCATGAAGCTTTCATTGTCTTACAGTCTCCTTAAGGGGAATGGTCAATCTAACCAACGACGCCAGAAAAGGTTCCGCAGACTGTAGAAATTATAATCATAGCACGGTTCTTGCGCAACTCACTCAGGAATCCGGTACTCTACTTGGCGGTAGCCCGGTAGGGAAACCCAGGAGGTCTCCTGGCCGGCCCCTGCAAACCCATTCGGGCCATGCTCGCCACCGCACGCCTGCACTTGCGACCGCACCTGCCGGAGGATCTGGGGGACAGCCTTCGTCTTTGGTCCGACCCCGCTACCGTGCGTTACATCGGCGGCACCCCGCTCACCCGCGAGGAAGTCTGGTCGCGACTGCTGCGCAACCTGGGCCACTGGCAGGTTTATGGCTATGGATACTTTGTCGTCCAACACCAGGGAGAATTTCTGGGAGAAGTTGGCATCGCCGAATTCAAACGAGAGGGCCTGCAGCTTCACTCGGAGGCCGGCTGGGTGTTTTTGCCGGAAGCGCAGGGCCAGGGTTTTGCCAGGGAGGCTGTGCAGCACATCTTGGAGTGGTTTTCCAGACCGACCAGTTGCATCATTCATCCCGACAACGGTCCGTCGCTCAAGCTGGCCCTGCAGCTTCAGTATCAACCGCACCAAACGGCACTTTATAAAGGCCAGCCCACGGTGGTTCACCATCGCCCGTGAGAGTCGCTCTACTTATCTTGCTGCTGGTTGGGCCGTCCAAGCCCAGGACCTTGACGGCAGCAAAATCTTTACCACCGGCACGGACACGCTCGACCCGGGCGCCTACAGTCTCAACCTGCAATACCTGACCTCCACCGCCACCACCGAGTTCATTTCGGGGGGTGGCCGCTCGGCGCTCGGGGGAGGCCGCCAGTCCCAGATCTTCAATCTCAGTGTTGGCGCCGGTCTGGCCGACAACCTGGATCTCACCATCACCAGTGGCCTCAACAGTCTTCAAGACAGTCTCCAGGATGACCCGGATCAGGAGGAGTTCAGTCTCGGCGGTGGCGCCGCTCGCGGCTCCGGTCTCACGAGTCTGAACGCCAGTTTGCGCTGGCGTTTCTGGCAAGACCCGGAAGGGGGTCGGAGCCTGGCCTTCACGACCGGGCCTGCCCTGAACTCGGACCTCCAGAAAGTGGGCTCTAACTATCAGGTGAACGGGACGTTTTTTGCCTGGCAGCAGTCGCTGCTCTTTCGTCAGGACTTCGACCCTTTCGTAGCCAACCTGGAGATTTACTACTCTTTCCCGGTCCAGGCCAATGACCGGACGTTTCGCCAGTTTTCTACCAATATGGGCCTGGGATGGAACGCCAACGAATGGTTGTTGCCGGTGGTCGAGCTCAACTACTCGAGCGTGACACCCAGCCAGAACGAACCGATTGAAAGTCTTTCCGTTACCGGTGGCGTGATTCTTAAGCCCAGCGATGACTGGCAGTTGACTCTGGGCGTCCAAAGATCGGTGGCCGGCCGTAACATCGAAAGCTATACCAGCTTCACGGTCGGGACTTCAGTCAGCTTCTAGCTGGTCGCGCAGATAGAAAAGCGCCGCAATCATCAGGGCGTGCTGAATCTCTCCCGAGCGCACGGCGGCAAGCAGCGCTGGCCAGCTCCACAGTTCCACCAGGATGTCCTCGCCGGCATCTAGCGAGACTTCTCGCACCAGACGACAACCGTCAGCCAGGTACAGGAAGCAGGTGTTGGATTGAAAGGCGGGATTGGGATAAACCTGACCCAATAGACGCATGGTTTCGGGCTCATAGCCGGTTTCCTCGACCAGTTCCCGCGCGGCCGCCAGGGCCGGGTCCTCGCCGGGCTCTACCATGCCGGCCGGAATCTCTAA
>JALHOV010000475.1 GCA_022842865.1 Vulcanimicrobiota bacterium
CTCTTTGGCCTGGCCCCACAAAAGCATCCCCCCCTTCCGATGCTTTGACTTTCTGGCTGAAGGTGGGTTCCTGGAGATGCCTCCGCTGCTACTTTACCAGGACCCCCAACCACTTGCCCGCCACCGCCTGGTGGGCAAAGCGCTCACCAGCTCGGACCCCCAGCAGGCACGCGAACTGGCCAGCCAACAAGATCCTTCCCAAGCCGTCGTGCTGGAAAGTGCCGAGGCCCTCCCCTGCGGTCCTCAGGAGGAAGCGGTCGAGGTTCGTTTTGTCAATCACCAAATGCGCATTTTAGACATTCGAGAGGTGCGCGCTCCTGGAGCCTATCTGGTGATTTCTGAGATGCACTATCCGGGCTGGGTTTTGCGCTCAGACCAGGGACCCGTGCCGCTCTCCCGCGCCGACGGCTTTTTTTTGGCGGCCTATCTCAAGCCAGGGAAGCATCATCTGATTCTGGAGTATGCTCCCGCCAGTTTTCTTAGGGCCGCCCAGATTTCCATCCTGGCGCTGCTGCCGGCGGTGGCCATCTTTCTGGCCAGGACATTCGCTGGCAAACGTTAAGATCGGAACCTTGGCCTCTCTTGTTGTCGTCATCCCCTGCTATAACGAAGCGGAACGCCTGCCTCAGGCGGAACTGTTGGATTGGGCGCGGCGAAAGCCGGACTGGCTCTGGCTTCTGGTCAACGATGGCAGCCAGGACAGCACCGCTGCCATCTTGGAGGCGATGGCAAATCTGTGCCCCAACCTTCGTGTTTTGCACTTACCCCAGAACGTCGGTAAGGCAGAAGCCATTCGACACGGCATCCAGTGGGCCCGGCAAGAAGCAGCCTGTCGCTGGTACGCCTATTTAGACGCGGACTTCGCCGCCAGCCCCGCCGAGCTGGAACGCATCTTTCTCGAGTATCAAGACAGCCTCTATCTCTTCATTATGGGTTGCCGTCTCAATCGACTGGGCGGACGAATCAAGCGAGACCCCGCTCGACACTACCTGGGTCGAGTGGCCGCTACTGCCGTCAGCTTGTTATTGCGGTTGCCCACCTACGACACCCAGTGCGGCCTCAAGCTTATCCACAGCGACCTGGTGACCGCTCTCACCAATGAAAGCTTTACCAGTCGCTGGCTATTTGACGTAGAGCTGTTAGCTCGTTGCCGCAATTTGCTAGGTCGCCAGGCGACCCTGGAACGAGTTCTAGAGGAGCCCTTACGACTTTGGGAGGAACGGGCCGGCTCCAAGCTCCGGCCCCGCGATTTCTTGCGCTTTCCACTCGACCTCTGGCGACTGCATCGGCGCTACAACTCTCAGGGGTTTCGCTGATAGAGGCGCAGCGAACCACCCCCGTCGAGCAGGTGATAGCCAGCCGTAATCGCCTCTAGCTCCTGATTTGCCTGGCTGCTGTATACAGCAGCAGGGATGCCGTAGCTCTGCTGCATCGCCTCCGGGCTTAACCCCAGGTAAAGGATGTATTCAACTTTCTTCTCGGCCAGAATTTGCTGGGCCCTTTGCAGTTCTCTCTGAGAATACAGAAAAGGGGTCAGGACAGGCACGCGGAGAGGATTGCGCAGATCCTCGGTGGTGTAGAAGCTGCAGAAATACGGATAGGAGAGGACGGTGCTTCCAGGAGGGAGGTAGCGATCACTCCAGCGATGCGCCTGCTCCACAGCGCGTGCCTGAGGTTCCGAATCGGTGTAATAAATGCCGCTGCGAACCGAAACAGGGTAAGTCCAATAGGTCTGCAAGAAGGCCACGCGCGCGCTCCAGCCCAGAAACTCGAGAGCCGCCCAACCGGTGGCGATCCATGCCGAACGAGGCAACAAGCTGACCAGGCCCACTTCGCACAGAAAGATGGCCGGGCAGGAAAAAGACAGATAGGCGACCGTCTGGCGATTGCCATTGGCCGCGGCCCAGCCCAGCGCACACCAGGACAGGCAGGCCAATTCAGGCCGGCGCGCCTTCTCAAAGACCAACAGGCTCACCAGGATGGTGAGGTAGTAAAGTCCGTAGGTCTGGCCCTGCAGCCAGAAATTCGAGAGAATCGCGCAGCGAGGCAACACGGGGATCTCGGGGTTTCCGGCCAGAGGCGCCAGGGCCAGCCAGGTCGACCAGTTGTAGGCATAGTGATTGTAGCTAAGGTGCTGAGTCAAATCGAGCAGATTCTGCTGCCACACTTGGGCCAGAACCGGCGAGAAGGGAAGCCAGAGCAAAATGCAGCCCCCCAACCAGGCCAACATCACTTTACTCAGTTGGGCTGGCCGGTAACGCAGCCAGACAAAAGCAATCATCAAAGCCGAAGCGAGACCGTCGGACTGCAGGGTCCATAAAGCCAGGGCAGCGCTGAAGCCCAAAAAGGGAGCAAAGCGCACCTCACTGCGCCAGCGAATGGCCAGGTAAAAAGTGGACAGCGTGAAGAGCGTGCCCCACCAGTGGTAACTGAGCAAAGGGAAGGCGGTCAGTCCGCCACAGCACCACAAAAGCCAGGGCAGAAAAGCGAGTCGTCCGGGCAGGCTGCGCCGCCCTATTGCGTAGATGACCAGACCGCTGAAGCCGGCCACCAGACCCATCAAGGAACGAGTGGCCAGGCGGTCGCTGCCAAAAACGGCGAAGTAGAGAGCCGTCAGCACATAGGAGCCAGGCGTGTGGCGCGTATCCCAATGATAATAGGGCCATTCCCCGCGGAGTATGCGAGTAGCTCCCAAGACGGTGACGGCCTCGTCATCCATTCCAAAGTAGGTGGACCAGTAAGGAATGGTCACAAGCAGGTTCACGGCCACCAAGAGCAGCGCAAGTTCGCGGCGCATGCCTGGCTGTTCACCCTGGCACGGCGCCAGGCCTGTCAGGACCCGCTGAGCACGAGCCCTAAATTGCCCCCAGCCTAAGCGGTCAGTCGCTCGCAAGCGAGCGGTGGGAGGGACCCTCAGGGAGGGTCCCACATACCACCTCCCGCGTGCTGTTAGTGGGCCAATTTAGACCACAACTCAAGTGAAGGCTAGCGGCCTTCGGCCTAACTAGCAAGAAAAAGCGGCCCTCGCCGTGAGGCGGGGCCGCAGTGTTGAAGGCTGGTTGGGCGGTTTCTAGTGGCGACGGAAACGGCCGCGGCGACGATTCCCGCCACCTTGACCGTTTCCACCGTTGTCATGACCGCCGTGATGGCGATGCATCGGCTGGTGATCTCCACGGTCGCCTCGGGGTTCGCGGTGTTCTCGGTTATCGCGGTTGTCGCGGTTATCGCGATTGTCACGGTCGCCTCCGCCGTTGTTGTGATGGTGGCGCTCGCGGGCTAAATAGCGGCCTTCCTGGAATTCAGGTAAAGCCGACACTTCCTCGGAACTGATCGTGAGGAAAATTCCGCGGTAGAGAATTCTTTCCACGCTGTGCACCGGAGCGAGAACGTCGTTGTGCAGCAGCATGCCTTTCTCGAGCACCAAGTGGGAAACGCTTTCGCTTCCCGGATCCACCATCATGAAGCGTAGCCGTCCAAACTTTTCACCTTCTTTGCTGTAGACGGCACTGCCGACGTGTAAGTCGGCCACACTCAAGGACACGATAGAGTTATCTCCTGACGGGTTGATGCCGATACTGTTACAGGCAGGAGAAAGATCTCCTTCGTCCGTGGGCCCGGGTGGTCGCGGATACGCCCACCAAGAATTAGACTTACAAATTCTGGGTCCATCTTGGCGAAGGAAATCGACGCTCTAGCAGTGAAACTGGCCAGCCAGCAGGCAGGAGTCCTTTGGTAGTGGGCAAGGAGCGCTGGACCGACGAGTCCAACCGAGATGCCTGGTCCGAAATCGTGTGTAGGAGCAGAACGTTTGTCCATCGAGATGAACCAGTTGCTGTTGGATATGGTCCAGCAGGGCGGGTCCGACCTTCTTATAGCCGCCGGCTATCCTGTTACCATGCGCAAATATGGCGCACTGGTGAACATGAGCGAAGCTCTGCTCACGCAGGCACAGGTAGAGTCTTGCCTGCAACAGGTCCTCACCGAAACCGAACTGGAGACCCTGCGCACCCAACAGGATATGGACTTCGCCTATCAGGTAGAGCACCCCACTCAGGGCTACTGCCGCTTTCGTGCCAACGCTTTCTATCAACGCTTTGGTCCCAGCATTTGCTTCCGCGCGATCCCCAAGGCCATTCCCACTCTGGCGGACCTGGGGCTTCCCGAAGACCTGGGCCCCGGCCTGATGGAATTTCACCAGGGCATGGTGCTGGTCACCGGCCCCACAGGTTGCGGTAAAACCTCCACTCTGGCCGCCCTCACGGATTACTGCAACCGCACCCGCGCTCTGAACATCATTACGGTCGAAGACCCCATTGAGTTTGTGCATCCCACCAAGCGAAGTCTGCTGGTGCAGCGCCAGGTGGGACTGCACTGCGACTCTTACGCCAGCGCCCTGCGCGCCAGTCTGCGTGAAGACCCGGACCTGATTTTGGTGGGCGAATTGCGTGATCTGGAGACCATTTCGCTGGCCATCACCGCCGCCGAGACGGGCCACCTGGTGTTAAGCACGCTCAACACCATCTCGGCCGCCCAGACCATCAACCGCATCGTCAACGCCTTCCCACCTCGCCAGCAATCCCAGGTGCGCATGATGTTGGCCGACTCCCTGCGCGGCGTCATCTCTCAACAACTGTTACCACGCGCGGACGGCAAAGGCCGGGTGGCCGCCATCGAAGTCATGTATGCCAACGGCCCCATCGGCAACCTGATCCGCGAGAACAAGATGCACCAGGTGAACTCGGTGATGCAAACCGGCTCCAAGCGCGGTATGCGTCTGATGGACGACAGTCTGCTGGCGCTGGTTAAAGCCGGCACGGTCGACCCGCGCGAGGCGGTCGACCGCGCCCATGACAAGAACACCTTCATCGAGCGAGCCCATATCACCGGAGGCAGTAGAGGATGATCCGTCGTTCCGAAATGTTGGATCGCTTTCTTCACCTGGTCGTGGACCGAGGCGGCTCTGACCTGCATCTTCAGACTCAGTCCCCACCGGCCATTCGCATTCTTGGCGAAGTTGTTTTCTTGGACGAACCTCCGCTGGACCACCAGTATATGGAAAACCTCATCAACGCCGTGCTGGACGAAGCCCATCAGGACACCCTGTTTTCCACCGGCAGCGTCGACCTGGCCTACGAGGTGCCCGACCTGGCCCGTTTCCGCGCCAACTTTCTGCTGCAACACCACGGCTACGGAGCCGTTTTGCGCGTGATTCCCAGCAAAATCCCCACCATGGAACAACTCGATCTACCCGACGTTCTGCGCGACGTGTGCAACTACAACAAGGGTCTGGTGATCGTCACCGGCCCCACCGGTTCGGGGAAATCCACCACCCTGGCCGCCATGGTCAATCACATCAACGAAAGCCGTGGCGTTCACATCATCACCATCGAGGACCCGATCGAGTTTACCCACCCCTCGAAAACGGCCATGATCCAGCAGCGCCAGGTGGGCGTGCATGCACGCTCCTTTAACCAGGCTCTGCGCGCAGCGCTGCGCGAGTCTCCGGACATCGTGCTGGTCGGCGAAATGCGCGATCTGGAAACGATTTCCGAAGCCATTAGCGCGGCCGAAACGGGCCATCTGGTTTTCGGCACTCTGCACACCAATTCGGCCGCCAAAACCGTGGATCGAATCATCGACGTGTTCCCCGCCGACGCGCAGGACTCGATTCGCTCCATGCTATCTGGCACCCTCAAGGCAGTAATCGCTCAACAGCTGGTCAAGACAGAGGACGGCGCCGGCCGTGTGGCCGTGCAAGAAATCATGCTGGTCAACATGGGCGTTGCCGGCCTGATCCGCGAAGGCAAAACCACCCAGATCAGCTCTTTCATCACCATGGGCGCCAAAGAGGGGATGCAAAGCATGGATCAGCATCTCATTCGCCTGACTCAGGAAAATCGCATTTCCGTGGAAATGGCTTACGAGCGCTGTCACGTCCCCACTTCTCTGCAACGCGCGGGCATCAACCCGCCCCCCGGCTGGGGCCAAAAGGATTAACTCTAAATTTCCCCCTGCCAGGCGGTCGGTCGCCAGCAAGCTGGCTCCACTCCCGCAAGCTGTTAGTGGGGCAATTTAGACCACAACTCAAGTGAAGGCTAGCGGCCTTCGGCCTAACTAGCCCCTGAGCATG
>JALHOV010000476.1 GCA_022842865.1 Vulcanimicrobiota bacterium
GCTTACGCAAAGAAGTTTTGCGCGCCTTTCACCTGGCCGGCGTCGAGCTGATGACCCCTTCGCTGCTGGGAGTTCGGGATGCCCAGATGCCGACCATTCCCCCCACCCTGGCGCCTCATCCCCTGTTGGCCACGACTCTGAAGGTCGAGGTAAAACCAGTGCCCTAAACTGGCACAATTTCTTTACACAGTTTACAAATCAGCAACGGTTTTGACTTTGCTGCCGTCCGACGAACCCTCTAAACTGGACAGAGGAGGTACCCCGATTTGTTTTCCCTGAACACCCAGATGCACTCCCCGGGCCTGAACTCATTCCCCTCACACTTTGGCGCCCCGATGGGCCCAATGATGTCGGGAGGTTTCGCCCCCCAGGGCTGCGGATGCGACCCCGGCCAACAGCAGCGAATCATGATGATGCAAATGTTGCAGATGATGGAATCGATGCTGCAGATGTTTTCGACCATCCTCGGGGGCGGGAATGGAAACGGGATGGGCAACGCGATGGGTTTCCCCGGCATGCAAGGCGGAGGCTCGCCCTTCGGAGGCGGAGGCTCGCCCTTCGGAGGCGGAGGCTCGCCCTTCGGCGGCGGAGGCTCGCCCTTCGGCGGCGGAGGCTCGCCCTTCGGCGGCGGAGGCTCGCCTTTTGGAGGCGCCCCGCAGGGTCCTGGAGGTTCGTTTCCGGGAGCGAACGGCATGGCCCCTGGCATCGGCCAGGCGGACCCCGAACTGGTGAACAAACTACCAGCCTCGATGAAGCACCTGGCCCCGGTATTCCAAGACGCGGGCCAGAAATATGGAATCGACCCAAAGTTTCTGGCCGCCATCTCGATGTTGGAGACGGGCAAGGGGACATCCAAGGCTTTTCGGAACAAAAACAACGCCATGGGGGTCTCGGACCGCCGGGGGCCGATCAGCTTTTCCAACCCGGCCGAGTCGATTTACCGCATGGCGAAAACCCTGGCCAACCCCAAGGGACCCTACGCTCGGGCCAACAACATCCAGGGGATCGGCCGCATCTACGCGCCCCCTGGCGCGGGCAATGATCCGAACGGGACCAACGGCTACTGGGCGACGGGCGTGGCCAAATATTACTCCCAACTGGGCGGCGATCCCAGCCAGGCAGTGCTGAGGCGCTAACTGCTTGGGAGCAGGCAGGTGCGCGAAATCGTGCTCAGATGTGCGCGTGGTCGCGCACATCTGGGGGGGCTGACGAGGGAGGATGGCTGATGGCAAACCCTAATCACCGAGAATGACCAACCCCGGGCCTTAAGCACTTTGTTTGTATAGGTCGCCTTTGGAGCCAGAGGTACCGCCACCCGACTGTCCAGGTCTGCGAGCAAATCGGCCTGCACGCCTAAAACGAAGGGAAAGGTCTCGCGACTGGTCGGATTCTCGTTTTTGTAGACGTCGAACTGCATCAGAATGAGCGAAGTCCGTCCGAGAGGGTGCCGTGCTCCTGGATGTGCTGATTGTAGTTGTGAATCGCCTCACGGTTGTCGCGAAGCCAGGCCTCGGCTTTACGGCGCCTGACCTCTTCGACCAGAGCTTACTCCAGCACCGAAGACAAATTCACCCCGGCGGACCTGGCTGGCAGAGCAGGTCCTCGTTAACAGACAGGTTGATGGGACGCTTGGGAGCGGAAGTATCGCACGGAGAACTCATGCGCATAGCTTATGCGCACACATCAGCGCAATCAACGGGCAGTGGTCCGTTGCGGGTTCCGCAATCTGCCTTGGGCTGCAAAAGCCTACCGCTGGTCCTATCCATCGCCTCCTCGCGCCTGGACACGCCCAGACCTTCCGGTCTGGTCGCCTGTGGTGAATTCCGCCTGACCGGCGAAGTGGCAGTACAATCCAACTCGAACTCAAACAGGCCCTGGCCTTCGAAATTGTCTAAGATTGGGGTCGCGAAATGGCCATTCCGTATTGAGTCCCCTCTGGCTGCGAAATTAAGCCTTGCCGGAAATCGCGGCGGTCGCTGGAGTGGCCGTCCAAGGGGCCGAGACCGCTGGGATGCACAGGTTCACAGCCACCCTGGTGCCAACTCAAGCGGGACGCCTGGAGATCCCCGCCATCTCCATTTCTAGCTTTGACCCCGTCGAGCATGGCCTGAAGCGGCTTTACCGGGTCGGCCAGTTCCCATTTGCCCTGCAGAACACAGGCGCGCCCTAAACTGCTGGAAGTCAGGCAGACGCTTGCCAGACCGTGGCTTGAGAAGCCAGCGCCTCGACGAGTACGGTCGGTATGAACATGGCCAGGAAACCGTCCATCGCGGAGCTATGCTAGTAAAGGGTTTTGACCGTTTCAGGCAGTGGCTTCCTGGCTGAGGAACAAGTCATCCCGGGGGGTTACGACAGTTTGCTTGACGGCTGGCTGTCATTGCCAACTATCGACAAAAGTATTTGGGGCGAACACGACTGAGCCCCCACGCTTTGACTCCCCATTGGTGAACCGCTGGCTCTGTCGCTGCTGATTTTGTTTGCCCCTATGGTGGCTCCCGAGAGCTCGGCGGGTGCAGCCGACTTCTCGGCCGGGCCTGATCGATAGAGGCCATCCGCAGCTCACGCTGCGGGGTGGCGTTTTGCTTGGGAAGAGCCTAAAGAATGTTACAACGGGCTGCTACGCTTTTCTTGAGTGATTGAGTGCAGTTGTTGCGAACGCCAGGTGCCGGTCGCCTGGCTTACCACCAAGGACAAACCCGCTTGCGAGTGCTGTCTGCGCGATGCCCCTGACTGCCCTTTCTGTGAGCGAGCGATTCTGCCGGGTGATGGGGTGATCCGCTTTTACTCCGACCAGGATCTAGTTGCTGCCTCCTACTGCCACGCCTGTGCGCAAGGCTGCACAGCCTGTCGAGGCTGCGGGGAGCCGATTTTTGACCCGGGTAAGCACGACTATTGCGCAGACTGTTTTCAATTTGACGGACGAACTCGAGGGCTCCTAGCGGGTGGGCCGCCTTCCAGCGGAAGGGTCGACGATTCTCTGGCGGCAAGGACTCGGGAAGCACGAAAAAGCCGTAAAGGGTGTTGGCCAGACTGAAGGCGGCCGCCACCCAGAAGGGCAGGCGCAAGTCGATGCTGGCCAGCAGTCCGCCTACGGCCGGCCCCACAACGAATCCAATCCCGAAAGCGGCACCCACCAGTCCGTAGCGGCTGGCTCTTTGCTCGGGCGGGGTCATGTCTGCAATGTAGGCCGAGCGCTGCTGCCGACGGCCGCAATCTGCCCTGAACTCACCGCCAGCGCACCCCCCGCGATCATCTGAAAGTCCTCGTTCATGGTTAAAACCAGGGCATTGTCGAGAATATAATGATTCATGCAGCCACCTCGGCGCAGTTGATTCTTGGCCGTTTCGAGCGGGACCTCCGGGTCTTCAGACCCTGGTTTCGTACCTGGTCAGCAGCACGCCTGCTGAAAAAGCCCGGGTCTCGAGCAGCTTCAGGTTCACCGGACGATGCCATTTCGTCCGTCAAGTGTTGCCTTCCACGTAGCCTCACGCCAAGGCGGGGTTGGGCGACAATCTGCCCCGCTACGAAAGTGAATTAGGGCTGGTGGAGCACGGATCAAACTGCTTCAGCCAGAGCAATTGAGTCTCCACCTGGCTGGCTACCTGCAGTCTCTCCAGGCCCTGGGCATATCGGCCCAGGGCCTTCTTGATGTCCTGTTTGGTGGCGCCGGTCTCGCCCAGAGCTTTCAGGATGGTAGCCAGTTCGCGCAGAGCTGAAGCGGCGCAGGCTGAGGCCGGATCGCTCAGCCGCAATACGCGGCGCAGAGCCTGGCCAAAAAGCTTTTGCTGGGCCTGCAAATAGCCAACATAGGCCTCCTGGTCCAGCCGCCCCAGCAGAAACTGGGTGACCACCTGGCGGGTGGCCGCGCCCACTTCGGCCACCCAGGATCGAGGAGCCTGGCCCGGACCAAGATCGGCGCGGAATCGGTCGACGTGACGGGCCAATTCGTTGGGATGCAGCTCCAAAAAGAATTGTTCCACCCATTGTTGGGCGGCCTCTTCCCCAATCAAGGGAGTGAGCTCGACCCGTTGATAGTGACGCAGGGCCTGCAACCAGGCGGCTTCCGTGTCCGGGCGTTGGGATTGAATCTCCAACCGGAGCTGCCGGGACTGCCCGCTCAAGAATAGTTTCAAAAAGCGATAGGCTACTTCGCGGCGCCAATCCTCGGCGGGAATGTCGGCCACCGGAAGGCGGGAGCCGCCCTCCAGGCTGAGACGGATCTGCTCCAACTTGAGGCCCTGTTGTTTGAGCTGAAAGATACGCCGCACCCTTTTGAGCACGGAACTGGGCCAGTAAACGGCACGCCCATCGGCACCGTTGTAGGGATTCTTTAGCCCCTTAGGGAGTAAGCCTCGTTTCACATAAAACTGCAGGGTGCGCTCGTTGAGATCCAGCCCAAGTTCTTGAGCGCTGCGCAGCAGCTTGGGCTGACTCAGATATTCTGGTTCATTTTTCAAGCTCAGGCCTTTTGGGCGGAAGCACACGGGAAAGACCCAACAGGTCCGCTTGCACCGAGCCCAGATAGTCTAGAACCTTCTGATCCCCCAGTTGCAACTGTTCCAACTTCTTGCGGTGGCTGGAGCGCTTGCGCCGCGAGCCGGGCTGAGGCGGTACCAGTTCCTGCAACTGGCGGGCCAACTCCGTGACCACCTGGGAAAGACTGTCCATTTACAGGGGCCTCTGCAACAAATCGCAGAGAGCGCTGGTGATGGGCTGGCCGGTGCGCACTTCGTACCAGGAAAATGCCGGCGATGGGTTGACCTCAAAACAATAGGCCTCGCCTTCGGGGGTACGGCGCAGGTCTACGCCGGCGATCTCCATACCCAGTCGTCGAGCCACCGCGATGCAACGCGCGCGGGTGGCGGGGTCGAGTTCGAAGGCGCTGATCTCGGCTTGCTTGTCGTAGCGGTAGTCGGCGTCGGAGGCCAGAATTTTGTGGGCAAAAACTTCCTCCCCGATCACATGCACCCGATAGTCGATGCCGGCCACCTTTTGCTGCAGTTGAATGGGACAGGTGCGCAGCGTGTCGAGGCGTACCAGGTCGGAGGCCTGCATCTGCTTCACGATGGAGCGCACATAGCTGATCGACTTATAGATCACCTCGCCGCCGTGGCGCTCAAAAAATTCGGCGGCTGCCTCGGCATCGTTGGTGATCAGCGTTTCCGGTATGGAAAAGCCCACCTCCTGAATCAGGCTGGTTTGATAAGGCTTGGAAGCGTTGGTGCCGGAAGCCAGCGGTGGATTGACCACCCGGGCCGGTAGCGAATTGAGCACAGGGGTGAGAGCACCCATGCATTCGCTGGAAACGTAAGCATCCTCGGCCTGCGAATAGTCTTCCAACCCTTGAAACGAAGAGAAACCCAGGCGATGGTAGATGGAGGTCACCTTTTCCAGGGGGAGCACCGCTCCGTCGCTCCAGCGCAGGCAACTACCAAGCCCCGGGAGGGCCACGCTAAGCGACACCTCCCCCGGCAGTTCCTGAGCCGAGATAAAGCAGACTTCAGCACCCCGGCTTTCCAATTCATCGAGCACGTCCTCGATCATTGGCTCTTCCAATTCGCCCATCACTAAAATCATGATCCGCCCTCCAACAAGAGCAGCGCGGCCTGAGCCACTTCCGGGTCGCTCATCCCTTCCATAGTCAGAAAGGGATGCAGACCGATTGCCTGCCAGCCCGTTTCAGGGTCGTAGCGCATGCGCATTTCGGCCAGATGCAAACCGAGGTCGTCGCTCAATTGGCGAAAGCCCTCTTGCAAATCTTTGGGAATATCCGCGTCGCGCGGGCTGAGAATCAGTTCGGGGCCCACCCGGATGCAGCCCACCAGGGCACCGTCGCGAGCTTCCTCAAAATGGACCGGGGCCAGGCCCACCTCGTCCAGGCGATTCAAATCCTCGGGTTGCAGGGGGCGGAACGGGTGATCTTTGCCCATCACCGGACGGTAAATCACCGAGCCTACCTGCTCGATAAAGGCGCGGGCCTGGCCGGCATCGCTGGTCACCAGAACCCGCGGCACGGGCAGCCCGTAAGAGTGCAATAGATAGAGCTCGGAGAGGCGGGAATGGAAATGGTCGCGTTCCACCACGTGGTTGGCCACCAGACAGCGCTGCGACAGACAACGAAAGAG
>JALHOV010000477.1 GCA_022842865.1 Vulcanimicrobiota bacterium
GACCGTTTTGGCATCATGACTATCGACGACCAGTCCAACATCGTCGAGTTCACCGAAAAACCCAAGAAGCGCGATAAAGGCAATCTCGCCTCCCTGGGCATCTACATCTTTAGTCGGCGAGTGCTACAAGAACGCCTGGAGATCGAGCGGCAGAAGAATCCTGATTTGGACTTCGGCAAACACGTGATCCCCGCTCTCATCACCGAGGGATACCGTTGTGTGGCCTACCGCTATGAGAGCTACTGGGTGGATGTCGGCACCCTGGATTCCTACTGGGCCACCAGTCTCGAATTGACTCGCCCGAGCCCGGCTCTGGATCTATTTACCGACCACTGGCCGGTGCTGACTCGTTCCGAAGAGAGGCCGGCGGCGCGACTGGGACCACAGGCGAAAGTGCAGTCCAGTCTGATTTCCAATGGCTGCGTGATCCGTGGCCTGGTGCACAACAGCGTGCTCAGTCCGGGAGTCCAGGTGTCCCCCGGAGCAGTGGTAGAAAACTGTGTCATCATGAACGATTGCTGGATTGGCCCTGGTGCCAGACTGGACCGCGTGATCGTGGACAAACAAGTGGTGGTGGGAGCCGGAGTGACCATCGGGCCCGGCGACGACACGGTGCAAAACAAGCTGCTCACCGACAAAATGACCACCGGTTTGACCGTCATTGGTAAAGGGTCCATCATTCCCGTCGGCTGTCGACTGGGACGCAACGTACTCATCAACAGTGACCGGGAAGATCACCACTTCCCCAAGAGCAATGTCGTCGAAGACGGCGAGACGGTTTAAGGAGCCTTTATGTCTAGAGCATTGGCAATGATCATGGCTGGCGGCCCCAGCCCCAACCTCAGCGTCATGAGCGAAATCCGCGTGGCTCCGGCCATTCCCTTTGGCGGCAAATACCGTCTGATCGATTTTAGCCTGTCGAACTGCGTCAACAGCGACATTTACAATGTAGCCGTCATTACCCAGTATTTGCCCCAGAGCCTGAATGAGCATCTTGGAACCGGGGCGCCCTGGGACCTGGACTTGATGACCGGTGGCCTGCGAGTGGTTCACCCCTACCGCGGCGGGCGTTTTGGGGACTGGCAGCGAGGCACCGCCGACGCAGTGAGACGCAACCTGGACTATCTTAAGGAGCAGCCGGAAGAAACCGTCATGGTGTTGTCAGGAGATCACATCTACTTGATGGATTACCGGCCACTGCTGCGCCAGCATCAGCAGACCGGGGCCGACCTGACCCTGGCCGTGCGCCGGGTCAGTCCGCACGACGTCCATCGTTACGGCATCGTGGCGCTGGGCCAGGATGACGTGGTGGAAGGTTTCGAAGAGAAGCCCCGCCGCGCCCGGGAAGCGCTGGCCAATATGGGAGTTTACGCTTTCAAGAAAGACGTGCTCATCTCGCTGCTCGAGAAGAACGATTACGTGGACTTCGGGCGCCACCTGGTTCCGGCCATGGTGGAGAGCAACATGAACGTGCGCGCCCACCACTTTCCGGGATACTGGGCCGACATTGGCACGGTCCAGTCCTACTGGGAAGCCAACATGAGCCTGCTGGCCGAGAACCCGGCGTTGGACCTTTATGATCCACACTGGACCGTGCTGACGCGCAGCATGGAGCGCGCTCCCGTTAAGTGCGGCGCGCTGGCCAAAGTGGACGGAAACCTTCTTTCCAACGGCTGCCGCATTGATGGGGTGGTCGAGCACAGCGTGCTTTCTCCCGGCGTGGTGGTAGCCGAAGGAGCCGTGGTGCGCAACAGCATCATCTTGCACGACACAGTGATCGAAGCCGGGGCGGTGGTCGATCGCTGTATCATCGACAAAAAAGTGCGCATTGGGAAGGGTTGTTTGGTGGGCCTGGGCGATGATAACACGGCCAATAAAGAGCTTCCCGACTGGTTGAACACCGGCCTGACCCTGGTGGGCAAGGATGCAGTGCTCCCCGACAAATTGGAAGTCGGACGGAACGTCGTCATCCACTCGACCACCCGGGCGGAAGATTTCGCTAAGAAGAAGAAAATAGCCAGCGGCAGTTTTGTAGGGCTACAACCCTGAGCTTTTTTGAGTTGCTGCGAGAAGCCTGGCATCGCCGCCAGGCCGATGCCGTCAGCTGGCGTCAGCAAAAGACCGATTGCTTCAGAGTGTTCCACGGTAGTAGCGAGGGCGTTCCAGGACTCTGCCTGGACCGCTACGGCTCGCTGGCTCTCCTACAAGTATTTCGCCCACTCGTGCTCGATCTGGATTGGGACGTGCTGGAGCGCTGGTGTCAGGAAAACCTGGGAGTGGCCCAACTGGTGGTATGGCAGCGACGCACAGGCCAGTCGCCACAATTGCTCTATCCGGAAAGCGCTCCCGAACCCGTCTGGGTGCAGGAGATGGGACAGACTTTTAAGGTCGAGGCCCATCATCGCGGCCAGGACCCGCATTTGTTTCTGGACTTGCGCTGTGCCCGCCGCTATTTGCGCCACCACTGCCAAAAAGCCAGGGTCTTGAATCTTTTCAGCTACACCTGCGCGGCCGGCATCGCGGCCGAAGCCGGCGGAGCCAGTCAGGTGATGAACGTGGACTTCTCCCAAGCGGCCCTGCGCCGAGGGGAAGAGAATGCCGAAGCCAACGGTTGCAAGCGCCAGCACTTCTGCTGTGAAGAGGTCTATCCCATTCTCTGGCAGCTGGCTGGCCGGCCGCTGCCGGCACGCGCCCGCAAACGTCCGCAAACCCGGCGGGTACCCGCTCGACAATACGACCTGGTTTTTCTGGATCCGCCCGCCCTGGCGAAGGGCTTCTTCGGCTCGGTGGACGTCAAGAACGACTACCAGAGCTTGTTCAAGCCGTGTATCGAGCTGTTAGCTCCCGGGGGTCGCATCGTGGCCTGCAATAACCTGGCGGGAGTCAGCGAGGAGGAATTTCGGAGTACGCTGGAGCGTTGCGCCCTGAAGGCGGGCCGGCCTACGGAGCGTATTCGTCGTCTGCTTCCGGAATCGGACTTCCCGGCCCTGGATTCGGACCCTCCCCTGAAGGTGCTAGTCTGTGAGTTCGCTTCGGCAATTCGGGGAGGGGGCGGCCCACCTCGTGGGCCAGCTCCGAAAGAGTAACAAATTCAAAGCCCTTGGCCTTCAGGGCGTTGATATAGCCGGGTAGAGCCCGCACGATTCCCAGGGCGCCGCTGTGCATGAGAGTCACTCCCTCACGGCTGCGCCCCCGGTAGCTCGAACGAATCAGCATATCCGGATCCCTTTGCCACCAATCGCCCGGGTTGACGGTCGCATTGCAAGAGGTGTAGCCAAGATTTTGCACCGTTTGAATGCCTTCGTCGGTTAAAAAACCGCCCGCCGGCCGGAAGCAGCGCGGTCGTTGGCCGGTGACATCCAGAATCGCCTCCTCGCAGCCGAGGATCTCTCCACGCAGTTCGTCCTGGCTGAGGTCCCGCTCGCGACGGTGGCGCTTGGTATGATTGGCAATCTCGTGACCATCGGCCACGATCTGGCGGGACAGAGCAGGAAATTCCCGGACGTGGATGCCCACCACGAAAAAGGTGGCCTTGACCTTGTAGTGCTTGAGGATATCGAGCAAAAGAGGGGTGTAGAGAGGGTAGGGACCATCATCGAAGGTCATCGCGATCAGCTTTTTTCGACTGCGATCGGAATCTTTGTATTGGAGAAAGTCGAAAAGCGCCTGCGGAGCTCTCTCCAGTCCCTGCGCACGCCACCTCCACAAGCTTTGATTGGGCGGAAGCCAGGGGAGTAGTTCGCGCTTGTAGAAATATCGGAAAGAGACGGCCAGGACAAGGACTCCCGCCAGAGCGAGGAGGGAGATCAATGCTAGCAGTATTCTTCTTTTTCGCTTCAGTCCCGGACGTTTACCCATGTCCAAGCCCCTTTCCGCCCCTTTCACAAAAGGCCTGGGGACGAGAATTAACAAATTTGCAACAATAATTCAACCTCCCCGTAACCTTGTTTCAGTGGTTTTGCCGCATACTGTTAGCAAGATATACAGAGATGAAAGGGTTTCGCCGTGAGCTTACCTCGTGCCAGTGACATTGCAGCCAATACAGGCATTGCACAGTCCTACATCCAACCGAAAGCCCCAAAAACCGACAAAAAAGCGGAAGAGGCCAAAGCCAAAACCCTTAAAGGCGATGACGAAGAGGGTGAGGGTGGCCCGCAAGCCGGTGCTAAAGGAGCGGGGAAGAATGGTGGCGCCGCCGCCGCCAACTTTGACCAGGGTGACAAGCAAAAAGTCAAGCGCAAACGCGTCAAGCTCAGCGAGCTAACCGGCAAAAAGGCGGAGGGCACCAAAGGCAAAGCCGAAACCGCTCCGCAAGCCGAGGCCAAGGAAGCCAAGCTGAATAAAACTACGCCCGAAGAGATCGGTCGTAAAGTCGCCCAGCAGAAGCTGAACGAGCAGGGCAAGCTCGCCGAAACCCGCTTCCTTTACCAGCAGCGGATGCAGCAGTCCAATGCGGACCCTAATAACGCGCTGAGCCCTCAAGCTCGCCAGAAGCGCATGCTCAACAGCTTGATTTCTTACCAGCAAAATAATTACATGCAGCACACCGGCGACAAGGCCGGCGAGATTTACAACCGCCCGGCCACCCGTCAGATCTTGCAGGCCCTTCAGGGACTGAAGGCCGGTTCGTCAGGACAAGCTGGTTCGTCCGACAAAACAAGTTCTGGCAGCTCGACCGCCTCGGCCTCCAATCTGTCTCCGGCTGCCTACAAAGCGAAAACGGAACAGGCCAGCAAGATGCTGGAGGTCTTTATGCGAGAAGATACCGCTCCGCCTCCAGGCTACGAGCCCACGGAGATGGTCGCCTAGCGGCCGGGTCACTCCGAAAAGAGAAAGCCTCGCTGAGTCAGCGGGGCTTTTTTTCTTGAGGAGGCCTGAAAGTCGAGGGGAAATCTTCGTGTTCCGGATTCAAGGCGGACTCCCAGCCCGCCATTACTAGTGTTGGCCGCCGTCGAGTGGCGCTTCAAATGTTGAGATCCGCTATTTTTGGCAAAAAATCTGGTTCTAAATATTTTACCAAAAGCCTTGATTTTCTGGAGAAGAGCAGCAGGTGAATGCATTCGGTGACAGAAGCGCCCCCCTGTTCGCGGCCGTGCAGTCAACCGGCCGTCGGGGGCCAAGATGCCCACCATCAAGGAAAGTCCAGGTAGTTTTTATGAAAAAGAACTTAAGCACTCTTTGTTTCGCCGGCCTCGTCGCTCTGACGGGCCTGGTGGCCACCGGTTGCGGTTCTGACGACACCGTCAACATCGCTCCGGTGAACACCCGCAGCCTTCGCGAGTACGCCATCATCGCCAACAATGTTACCCCCGGCACCTTCACCATCAAGAATGTGAATCTGCAGAACGGCACCAGCAGCGTGCTGAACAATCAGTTCAGCAGCCAGGGCAACAATCCGACGCTGGTGCGCACTCACCCCAACATCAATGTCTTCTACGTGCTGAACTCGGCCAGTAACAACGTGGCTCAGTTCACAATGGACACCAACGGTGGCGCTCAGTTCCTGGGCACCGTAGCTGTTCCGGTGAACTCCTCCATGCTGGCGATCCACCCCTCCGGTGGTTTCGTTTACGTCGTGGGCGCGGCTGGTGGGGTGAATACGCCGGGCACCATTCGCCGCTTCACGGTGAACAGCAACGGCACCCTGGCGAACCCGCTGGACCGGCTCACCACCGGTGCTAACGGCTACACTTCCAATCTGAATCTTGTCAAGGAAGGCGACTTCAGCTTCGGCGGCGGCACCTTCCACATTGGTGAGCGCGGCGGCGTGGTTTCCTACCCGGTTGCCGCTGACGGTCAGCTTGGCGCGGGCGTGAGCTTCAATATCGCCACCGGTCTGGCTACCGACGACTACCGCGACATTGACGTCCGTCCTGGCCAAGCCTCTCTGGTTACCTCGATTCGCACTGCTGCCGGCAACGACCTGACGCGCGGCTTTGCAGTCAACAACGGCGTCGTTTCTGGCGGAAATCAGGTCGACCCCGGCGAGACTCGCCTGGGCCTCGGCGACATGGCCACCAACGGTCAATACTACGTCGGCAGTGAGTCCAACCCGCGTCTTTTCGGCTTCAATGTCGACAACGCCACTGGCACTCTGACCGCACTGGCCAGCAACGCC
>JALHOV010000478.1 GCA_022842865.1 Vulcanimicrobiota bacterium
GCGGCGCTTCAATCCACGTCCCCTGCGCAAGATGCTGGCCGGTCCCCGCCCGGAAATGCGGGAGAAAATGTTCCAGACCCTGGAGCACCCGCGCTTCCGCCACGACTACGGCATCTCCACCTCCGTCTTTCGCGATCGGGTCTACAACTGGTGCATCGAATTCTGCCGTGAAGGGCTGGGCAAGATGCCGTACCCCGTGGAAGTGGGCGGCGGCGGCGAGCTCCTGAGCTTCCTCACTTCGATCGAAGCACTGTCCCACTTTGACCTTTCGCTGGTGATCAAGTTCGGCGTGCATTTTGGCCTGTTCTGCGGCAGTGTCTATCACCTTGGAAGCTCCCGCCATCATCAGGAAATTTTGCCGCTCGGATTTTCGCTGGAGCTGCCCGGCTGCTTCGCCATGACCGAGACCGGCCATGGATCGAATGTGCGCTCGCTGGAAACGACCGCCACCTATGACCTGGAACGCCAGGAATTCGTGATTCACACTCCCAACTTGGCGGCCCGCAAAGACTACATCGGCAACGCCGCGCTCCACGCTCAGATGGCCACCGTCTTCGCCCAACTCATCGTCGGCGACCAACATTACGGGGTCCATGCGTTCCTGGTGCGTATCCGAGACGCCCAGGGCGTCACCATGCCCGGCGTGCACATCGAGGACTGCGGCGAAAAAGTCGGCTTAAACGGTGTCGACAATGGCCGGCTGCGCTTCACGCGTGTGCGCATTCCTCGTCACAACCTGCTAGACCGCTTCGCCCAGGTGTCTCCCGAAGGCAGCTACACCAGCCCGATCACCAGCCCCACCAAGCGGTTTTTCACGATGATCAGCACCCTGGTGCTCGGGCGCGTCACCTTGGCTGCCGCCGCCACCAGCGTTTCCAAGAACGCTCTGACCATCGCACTGCGATACGGGGAGCAGCGCCGCCAGTTCGGCGCTGAAGGGGCTCCCGAACAGTCCATCCTGGACTATCAAACCCACCAGCGCCGCCTGTTGCCACGCCTGGCCTCCACTCTAGCTTTGAA
This sequence comes from Vulcanimicrobiota bacterium, assembly GCA_022842865.1. Taxonomy (GTDB): domain Bacteria; phylum Vulcanimicrobiota; class Xenobia; order Xenobiales; family JADMJV01; genus JADMJV01. Next base: position 1,021 of record JALHOV010000478.1, read on the forward strand.
TTTCGCCTTCCAAGATCTGGCCTTGCGTTGTGTCGACAGCCTCGACAGCGAGGACGGACGCCGGCGCATCGAAGCCCTGGCGGCCGGCCTCAAGGCCTGGGGCACCTGGCACGCCTTCGACACCGTGCAGCAATGCCGGGAATGCTGCGGCGGACAAGGCTACCTAGCCGCCAATCGCTTCGGATCGATGCGAGACGATCTGGATGTGTTCCTGACCTTCGAGGGCGACAACACCGTGCTGATGCAGCTGGTGGCCAAATCGCTGCTGACCGATTTCCGCCACCAGTTCTCAGAGATGGGCTTCGTGGGCTTGCTGCAGTATCTCTCGCGCCGGGCCACCGAGGCGGTCAGCGCCTGGAACCCGCTGGTCACGCGTTCGGTCGATCCCACTCACCTGCGCGACTTCGATTTCCATCTGCGCGCTTTCAAAGCACGCGAGAACCATCTGCTCACCCGCGTAGCCGGGCGTCTCAAGCGTATGATTGAAGGCGGCGAAGATACCTGGACCGCCTTTAACAGCTGTCAGGACCACCTGGTCACCCTGGCCAAAGCCAGCGTGGAGCGAAGTCTTCTGGAATGCTTCCAGGCAGCCGTACAACGGTGTCCGGACGCACCCACCCAGGGCGTGCTGCAACAGTTTTGCTGCCTGTTTGCGCTTTCGCGGCTGGAGGTCGATCGTGCCTGGTTCCTGGAGAACGGCTATTTCGAGGGGACTAAAGCCAAGGCAATTCGCGATCAGGTACTGGAGCTTTGCAAGCAAACGCGTGCCATGGCCTGGGATGTGGTCTCCGCCTTTGGCATTCCCGACAAGCTCATCTCAGCTCCAATTGGTCTGGGAGACTACCCGGCGCCTCCGCCGGCCAGGTAAGGTCCATCGATGGGGGACCACGAGGTATTATTTAACGCCATTCAGGCCCTGGGAGTCTTACTCCTCGGGATGACGGTGCACCACCTGCTCTTGCGCAAACTCCGGCTGCCCTGGAAAAGCTGGTCGCGCTTTCAAGGGCGCTTGCGAGTCCCCAGTCTGATTCCGATTTTTACCGGTGCTCTGCTCCACCTGGCCCATGGTGTCGAGGAGTTGAAGCCTTTCGAACACAGTCTGGAGCTGTTTTTGTACTACGGCATTCTGGTCACCCTGCTGGAAGCCATGTTATCGCCTTTCGTCGACGTCAACGAAGAACATCGGCTGCCGGAACAGCTGCAAATCTGGTTGCGGATCATGCTTTATGGCGGCACCGCCGCTGTATTTGCCGCGCTGGTAGCGGGCGTGCCGCTGTTTGACCCGGAATTTCAAATTCGGCTGGGCAGCGTGCTGGTGCTCTGGCTTTCCCTGCACCTGAGCTACACCTACCTGGTGAAATGGCTGCCCTGGCAGCATCCCCTCACGTTGGCGCTGCGCCAGCGCCTGCGGGTTTTGCTCTATGTGCTGCTGATGGCGGTGGTGGTCTACTTCGGGCTGCTTCACTTCGGCGTCTACCATCAAGAACACTATCACCTGGCCTACGGTCGGGCTGCCATTCTGGTGATTGTGGGCACACTGATCTTCGAAGGCGGCCTGGTCTCGCTGTTTGACTACTACTTCCCGCTGATCCGCCATTGGGACGTGCCGACCCTGTTTCGCGATCTGGCTCGCGGCCTCGGCTATCTGGCCATTCTAGGCGTCGTCATGGTGACCGTATTCGAAAAGGATCCCAGCTCCCTGTTGCTCGGTTCGGCCGTGCTCTCGGTGGCGCTCGGTTTCGCGCTGCAGGAGACGCTGGGCAATTTTTTTGCCGGCCTGGCCCTGCGACTGGCCCGTCCCTACACCCTGGGTGACCGCATCGAAGTAGGACCTTTGACCGGAAATGTCCACAAAATCGATTGGCGCTCCACCGCCATGATGAACAATCAAGGCGACCTGCTGATTCTGCCCAACTCCAAGTTGGCTCAGGAAACGATCATCAATCACAGCAGTCCGACCTCGGTCACCGGACGCTTCATCGAAGTAGGCGTGCATTACCGGCATCCCCCCAATCAGGTCAAAAAGCTTCTCTTGGAATCTTGCGCCTCGGTGCGCGAGGCCTTGGGCGAACCCGAACCGGAAGTTTACGTTCTCAACTTCGCCGACTCGGCCATTACCTACCGGCTGCGTTTCTTTGTCCACGACTTCTCGGAGCGATACCGCATCGACTCTAAGGTGCGTGAAGCCATCTGGTATCACTTCCACCGTGAGGGTATTGAGATTCCCTTCCCCATCCGCACCATTTACCATGCCGCTCCCGAAGCCGGGGTGGATGTGGAGCGGGAAATGCGCAGCCTCATCGATTCCGTCGATTTTTTCAAGGTTCTCGACGAAGAAACGCTGGCCGGCCTGCGCCGCCGAGCCCGTTACGAGATCTACGCGGCCGGCGAGAAAGTCTGCGTCCAGGGGCAGCCGGGCGACACCTTTTACATCATCCGCCGCGGTCGACTGCAAGTCACCGCCGTCGATCAGGACGGCGAGCAGTTCTTATCGGCCGAGATGCGAGCCGGCCAGTATTTCGGCGAGATGGTCCTGCTCACGGGCGAACCGCGTTCGGCTACCGTTACTGCCCTGACCGACGCCGAACTGCTGCGCTTACGCAAGGAAGACCTGCGTGCCATTTTCAACTCCAATCATCAGGCCGAAGAGATGATCTCGGAAGTGCTGGCGGAGCGCAAACTCAAAACCGACCAGGCCCGCCAGGAAGCCCAAGAAGAGCGCAGCAGCCGCGGCCCGGTCACGGCCGCCGGTGAAGGCCTGCACGTGCTGAGCAAGCAAATCCTCGCGAAGATCCGCGACTTCTTCAGTTACTAGCGGGTTCATATGCTCGCCTGGTTGGCTTCTCGACTCGACCTGGGTTACCGAATCTATGACCGAGCACGCCGGCAAATCCGTGAAGAAGAATACGCCAAGGCACTCTGGTGGGCTCGCATTTTGCGTCAGCTCCGCTTCTCTGGAGCCTATGAGGTGGAAGCCCTCGTCTTTCGCGAGCAGGGCAAATTATCCGAGGCGGCCTCGTCTCTGGAAGAAGGCATCCGAGAGGCCCCTGGAGTCTGGCTGCTGCACAATCTGCTGGGTTCAACCTACATAGACAAGGGCCGCTACGACGAGGCTGGTCTGTGCCAGGGCGCGGAGCCGGAGTTCGGAAGATACAACCAAAGCGTAGTTCTCAGGCGGCAGGGTTTGCTGGAGGAGGCCCTGGACCTATGTCCGGAGCGTTGTCAAGATCCGGAACTCAACGCAAGAGCCCGCGGGTTCCGTTTGGAACTCCTCCAACTGTCAGGCCGGACCAGCGATGTCATCCGACTGGCGGACGATTGTCTGCAAGACGAGCCAGATTCCGGGCAGCCTGAGGAGTGCTTTGTTCGCCTCACGTTGGCGCGTTCAATTCTGGAGGAAAATCCAACTCGGGCCTTGAGGGAGGCGGTTTTGGCACTGAAAAGTGATGGGGGGCGGAGCACCGAGGCCCAGGAGTTGATCGACACCCTTGTGCCGGAGTCGTCTACGTTCAGATTCGCTTTCTGGTTTGAGGGGACAGGCAAAATGCCAGGAGGCTTTTCGAAGGGCTTCCTCATCATTCTGGTTCAAGTCGTTGCAGCCACACAAGAAGAAGCTCTCGACCTCTACTTACAGGAACAGGTAAGCGACTTGCGCGACTTGCCTCAAAAGAAGGTCGAAAACCGCGGACGCTTCCCCGAGTCCGAGCGCGGAATTTTCTATGGTCCCGTGCACATTGGCACAGGCTCTCCCTCTTTCTGGGGGCGTATCCGCGAATTCTTTCGTTACTAGCCGCCCCGCCCACCTCCCCTCCCCCCGACGACAAGCAGTAGGGGAAAAGTTTACTCCGGCGACCGGATCTCCGGAGTCGACTTCACCTACACTTAGCCTGTCAGAGGAGCGAAAAAGATGATTACAATCACAAATTCCCCCCGGCCACGCATCGAGCAGTTGCTGGCCGACGTAGGTCGCCTGAAGGGCAAAGTGCAGGGCCTGGAGCGCGACTATCAGGATTGCGCCTACCTTTCTCAGAACACCGAGCGCGAACTCCAGAACGCCTTGTGGCCCCTACGCAGAGCCGAGTCGGATACGGCCCAGACCGATTCATCCTTCGATGGCCGTCAGGCCATGCAATACATCGACTCGTCCCAGCGCGATTTGGAACGCAATCAGCGCGAGCTCACCGGCATCGACAGCGATTCACGGGGAGCCACCAGCGATTTCGCCAAGGCCAAGAACGACCTGGCCGCCATCATCCAGGACAGCAGCGCTTATCCTTCCAGTCTGGCCAACCTGCGCCAGGCCAGCACCAGCCTGGAGAGCTCCGCCCAAGACCACAACCGAGCGGACGGCGAAGGCAACTGGGCCGACAACAAGACGCAGCAGAGTCTGAGCCACTTGCGTTGGGCCGAGATGAGCGCGCGCAACGTGAGCTACGACCGGCCCGGCCAGAACGTCAGCGGAGACGCCCGCCAGGCCAGCCGCGATGTCGACCAGGCTCAGTGGCAAACCCGCGACTGCAGCGGCAATCTACGCACGGCCAACAGCTACGAGCAGCGCTCGGAAAACGGCCTCAGTAGCGTCGAAGAGCAGCTGCGGCAAGCACTGGCCGGCCTTTGATCAGGCGCGGGTAATCCAGACGGAGCGGCCGTCGTCTTCTAAAACGGCGCGCTCTGCTTGAAAAACCGGAGTCTCATCGGCCTTGATGACGAAGCTCGAATACTTGTAGGGGTTGTAGGTCACCAACTCGCCCGACTTCGCGTCAGGGGCAGAGTTTCCATGGGTGTAACGCTGACTGGGGAAGCCTTTGAGCTGCAAGGTCTGCAGATTGCCCTCGAGGCCCGCGTGCACGTTTTTGCTTTGCTCGCGCAGCACGCGCTCGCGTCCCGCCGCACCCACTTTGAGCTGAACCTGCGTGAGTTCGACCCGGTCGGCGTGAGCCACCACGTGGCCGCTTTGTTTGTCTCGCACGCTCCAACAGTTCTCGTGGAGGTTTTTGTAGACGAAGACACGCCGACCCTGGAGTTGATCAGCTGACATGGCGTTGCGGAGTTTCATAAAGCAAGCC
>JALHOV010000479.1 GCA_022842865.1 Vulcanimicrobiota bacterium
GTAAGTTGGGCAGGTTCAGCAGGGCGGCATAGAGGGCCGGGGTGCCTGGAAAAAGGGTGGGATGGAAACGCGAACTGAGGTCGGCCAGGTGATCCGGCTGCAGAGAACTACTGAGAATGAGCGTTCCCGCAGTGTGCATTCCTAGATTGAGCACCCCGGTTAACCCGTAGGCGTGAGCCAGAGGAAGGGCTGCCAACATGCGCTCTTTACCGCGCTGCATCGCCTGGTCCCAGCCTGCCAGTTGTAACGTGTTGGCCCATAATGCTCGATGAGAAAGGACCACTCCCTTAGGAGCGCCAGTGGTGCCGCCGGAGAAAATCAAAGCGGCCGCACGTTCGCCCCCTTCGGGAAAGGGCGACTCGCTGGCCTTGGCCTCGCGCATGCAGGCCCGCCAGCGATGCACGCCGCCAGGCATGGTGGATTTGGGCTTGGGCCGTCGGAACAGCCAGCCCACCTGGGTGCGCATATATTCGCGGCCGCTGCTGAGAATAATGCGTTCCACTCCCAGGTTCCGAATCGATTGGGCCAGAGTAGTATCCAAACGATTGCTGGTGATGACCACACGAGGGCGGGCCTTGCGCAGTTGTTCAATCAGCAAGGGGGCAGGGATGAGTGGACTGCTCAGGGCGGCCACTCCCCCCACCCACCAGATGGCCTCGCAAGCCACCACGAACTGGGGCCAGTTGGGCAGCAAAAGGAAGACCCGATCGTTGGGCTCCACTCCCCAGGAGTGGAGCAGACCGGCCATGGCTTTGACTTCCTGCAGCAGCTGCTGATAGTTGAGCGCCCCACGCTCGCTCCAAACGGCGGCGCGGCGAGGGAAATCGCGCTCGGCCTCGATGAGGAACTGGACCAAATTGCGGTCGCTGATCAGCATTCCGGAGGGTTTGTGTTGCAGGGGATGGGCCCCTGCCTCGAACCACAGGTCATGACCGAGTCCGACTCGAAAAGTATCGACGACTACCTGGCCACCTTCTACCAGTCGGCCAGTCTGGACAGCCAGGGGCGCTTTACTCTTGACCTCGAGGGTCGTGCCCGCAAAACCGCCTTTCAGGTGGTGCAGCCGGAACTGTTCTTGCTCCCCCTGATGATGGCGGCCTGGTTAGGCGGAGCGCGGCACTTTGAAATAGGCTCGTCCGGCTCGGGCTTCGCAATGCTCTTCGACGGACAGATTTGCGCCGAGCACGAGCTGAACGAACTGCTGGACAATCTGGAGAATCGCATTCCCGACAGTCTGGAGCCGCGTTTGCGCATCTACAGGCAGCTCTGCGGCTTGCTCAACAACTGGCGGTGGACGAGATCTGCTTGCAGCCGGCCAACTCCGTTCAGGCGCTGCTCAGCAAAGGCCGACGCTCCCAGCTACTCAAACGGGGCGGCCCGCAAAGTCTGACCTTCGGTTTGCGCGAAAATGCCCTGGCGCGGCTTTTCGGTTCGCGTCTGGTGAAAATTCGGGCGGCATTGCAAAAGCTTCTGGTTCGACGCGGAGCCTTCCAACCGATCCGGAACGATCCCTCGGCGCTGGCCGCCTTGCAAATCGGTCCGCATTCTTTCGGCCCCTGCCTGGGCACCCTTCCGTCGGTTCACTCCGGTCTGATTTCCTTGCTGCCTCGGGGATTCGCCAGCCAGTCTCTGCTCATCCATCACGGAGTGGCTTTCGAGCTGCCCGCTCAGCGCTCCACCACTCGCCGACCCTTCCGCTTGCTGCTGCGAAGCTCGTCGGTTCAGCCGGACCTTTCCTATCAATCGCTGGTTCAATCCGAAGCTCTGCAGAGCATCCTGGAAGCCATCCCGATCTGGTTGGGCGAACTGGAGTGGGCCCATCGGCTCCTCTCGGAACCGGGAAATCTGTCGCGCGACATTCTCTGGGACGTGCGCCAACGAGCCCTTCACGGGCTGGCCGCCAGCGACATTGAATGGTCGGCGGACTCAGGAGTGGTCGAGGCCCAGAGCCTGGGAAGAGGCATGAGCTTCCTGGACAGTTCTCAAGCCTACGGTCAAGTACGCTATCTACCGGTGACCTGGGACCAGGGCGCGCCGCTACGATTGGACCAGGGAGTGGCACTGGTGGCCAAGCCAACTCCGCATGATGCCATTCTTGACCTGGTTTACCCCCGCCAGAAAGAGTTTCTGGCCGCTCAAGGGCGGGCGGTTCCGGTGACCGTGATGCCGAGCCAGCTTCTGCCGGAAGGCGAATTCTGGCAGTGCTCGCCGGTGTTCCAGGGCATGCAGCTGGGGTTAAACTTGGAGCCCTCTCAGCACCCGGCGCTGATTTGCCGATATGAGACGCGCGAGGCCAATGGGCCCCTGCATTTTTTGAAAGCCGATCCGCCCACCGAGCCGATGCCCCCTGGCGTGACGGTGGCCGCCACGCATTCGGGCACGCTTCCCTGGCAAAAATGCCTGATCGAGGCTTTGCGGCTGGCCTGGCTCGATCCAGAGACGGAGCGGAACGAACGGCGTCATTCGGCCGTTTTGGAGCACTGGTTACTGGCGGCGCGGATTTCCGCCCTGCGCAGCCAGCTGGACTCGGAAACCATCTGGGTCTGGAAAGAAGATGGAGGGCAGGTTTTCTTGTCCGACATTCGGCCCGGCCAGGACGGCGGGTTGCGCCTGAACGAGCGCCTGCGGTCCTTACTCAAAGTTCTGTGGGGCACCTCGGGAGCATAAAAAAGAGCGAGAGGATTGCTCCTCTCGCTCTTTGGGGTCCGCCGACCGGGGTTTAGCCGCGCCAGAGAACCTGGTTGTCGGTGCCATAGACGGTCATGTTGTCGATGGTTCCGTCGGTGCGCACCACGGTGCCGCCGGTGCCGCGCTGGAAGAGCACTTCACCGTTCTGGCCCATGATGGTGATGTTCTGGCTGCCGGCGTTGATGCGGGCATTCTGGGTCGAAAGCCAGCCCGAGTTGCCGTTCATCTGCACATTGTCGTTGCCGGTGGTGACGTTGTAGACCATGTTGCCGCTGCCGTTGCCGTTCATCGTGATGGTATCGTTGCCCTGGCCACCGGTCACGTTCATGTTGGTGGTGCCACCACCCGCATTGACGGTCACTCGGTTGTTGCCGGTGGTGCCGTTCAGCTGCACGTTCTGATTGGTGGTGGAGAAGATGCCGCCGCCGCCATTCAGAGTGACCACGTTGTTGCCGGCTCCGTTGGCTCGGACCGTCTGGTCGCCGCTGCCGAAGGTAGAGCCGTTCTGAGTGACCACGTTGTCGCCAGCGCCCACGTTGGCCACCTGGGTGTTGCCCCCGAGGATGCCGCCATTCTGGAGCACGTTGTCATTGCCGGCACCGGTATTGACGACCTGGGTGGTGTTGCCGCCGGCATTCTGGGTCACCAGGTTGTCGCCGTGGCCGGTGTTGGTCACCTGGGTGGAGTTGCGACCCGCGTCCTGAGTGACCACGTTGTCGCCGTGACGGGCGGTGGTGATCTGGGTGGAGTTGGCGCCCGCGCCCTGGTTGACGGTGTTGTTGCCGCTGCCCACCTGCGTATCCTGGCGAGAATTGGCGCCGGCGTTCTGAATCACGGTGTTGTCGCCGTGACGGGCGGTGGTGGTCTGGTTGGAAGTGTGTCCGGCGTCCTGCTGAACCACGTTGGTGCCGTTACCGACCACGGTGTTTTGTTCCGAGACGGTGCCGGCCTGCTGGCGCACGACGTTGTCGCCACGGCCCAGGATGGTGGTCTGGCGGTCGCCCGTGGATCCACCGATCTGGGTGACGCGGTTGTCGCCGTTGCCGGCGGTGGTCACCTGGCGGTTGTTGGCCCAGCCGCCGTCCTGGGTGATCTCGTTGTTGCCGTGACCGGCCCGGGCCAGCTGATCGGCCGCGCTCCAGCCGCCATTTTGTTGAATGTTGTTGTTGCCGTGACCGGTGCGCGCGGTCTGAAGATTCTCGCCGAAGGTGCCGCCGTTCTGCACGATGCTGTTGTTACCGTTGCCGGTCCAGGTCGTCTGCGGTCCACCCCGCAGGCCGCGGTCCTGGCGGATGTCCTGATTGCGCCACGAGCTGCCGTTGACGGTCTGGGAGTTGCTGTTCCAAAAATCGCTCTGACGAATGGTGGGGCGAGCATCGATGGGGAAGTCGGGACGCTTCCAAGGGGAGGGCATAGGCTTGTGTTGGTGGCACGGGCACTGGGGCGCCTGCGGCCAGCTGGGCTGCGGATAGTACGGCATCGGCTGATGCTGCTGGGGCGGAAAACCCATGTAGGGGTCCATCCCAGGCATTCCCATTCCGGGCATTCCCATCCCCATACCGGGCATGCCCATGCCGGGCATACCCATGCCGGGCATCATGCCCATTCCGCCGCCCATCATCATCATCATTTGCTGCATCATCTGCATCATTTGCATCATCTGCATCATCTGCTGCTGTTGCTGAGCGGCCTGCATACCGGCCTGAAATCCCTGATTGTAGGGAGAACCACCCATCTGACCCTGGCCGTAGGGCTGATTCGGGTTGCCCAACAGCTGGTTGCAGCCGCAGCCACCGCCGCCATACATCTGCATAATGCGCTGGTTCGACTGAGCCTGGCGCATCTGGATGATGAAGTTTTGCTGGTCCGCTGCTTGCTGGTTGAAGTTTGTGATATTCCCTGCCACTGAGGTTGCCTCCCGAATTTTTGTGTGCCACTTTGCTATGTGCTTGGATAAAGTAAACCAAAAACAACGGACAAAAGCGACTGACAACTTGTCAACCTTGTAACAAGTAAGTTACAACTTAAGGATCTTTTAAGCGAAAGAGTATGCTTTGTATCCAGAACCCTTGTTAGTCAGCCAGGCGCGCGCCTATCTGGAAGGTCAGGGCGGTCTGCCCGAATTGCTGGATTGTGCCGAGAAAACCCGTCAGTCGGTGGAAAAGCACGGCCAGGAAATGCAGGCCAGGCTACAGAGCGAGCCACCTCACGTACAGGTGCTGGTAGGGCCCGAAGTGCACGCCTGGTTGGAGTCGCACGCTGACTTCTTACGTTGGACTCGTATCGCCGCCGAAAGCGCCGGCGCCAGCGCTCCGCTGGAATCGCTTTGTCAGGGACTGCCGGTCAGCGCGCAACGCTTCCACTTTGACGAGTTCCGCCTGGGCGAGGCCCTCTGGGTTAGCCGCGGCCCGACCACCATGGCTTTTGCCAACCGGGCTCTGGCCGCCAGTCACGCGGAGGCCGACCTGACCGCCGTTTGCCAGCACGAAGCCGAGCTGCTGAGCGCTTCTTTTACGGCTTTTGTTCAGGGCTACCCGTTGGAACTCCAAGAGCAACTGGCCCCCTATCTGGAAGAGATGTTAGATTGGTTGGAGCACCCGCCTGAAGCGGCCAATGTCGCCGCCTGGCGGGCTCAGGGGGAGCAGATCGGCAAGGAACTGGGTCGCTACGACCTGTCTTTCCTGGTGCGTGGCTATGCTTCCGGTCCTACCACCTATGGTCCGCTGAATCTGGCCCTGAATGCCTGCTGGTTACAGCCACAGGGTTTTGTGGCGCCGGAGCTGACCCAGTTCTGCCTGCAGGATGCGCTCGCGAACCTGGAAGGTCTGGCTCCTCCCGACGGTGGGGAGGTGCCCGAAATCTTTGAGGACATGGTGCAGTTGCTGCAACAGTTGCTCAAGCTGTGCCAGCGCGGCGAGGACATGACGTCTGTTCACAAGGCGGCCAGCGAGGTAGCGCAAGAGTTCCAGCAGGCGCTGGAAGTCGAGGAGCAGGCCCGTTGCCCGGTTTGCAATCAGGCGCAGGCGTTGGGGACGCGCCGCTGTGGTATGTGCGGCAGCTCCATGAGCGCGGGTGGCGCCGAACAGGCTTCGCAAGACCGCCTCGACCGCGTGCTGGGCCTGGCCGAGGCCCTACTGCAGGATGAGGGAGGCGACGGCCTGGACAAGGAGTTGGCCGCTTACCGGCGCGATCTGGAACACGCCCAGGCCTTCCAGGACGAGGAATATCAGGAAATTCTGGGCATCTTCGGCGACGGGCTGGAGGCTCTCGAAGAATTTCACCAGCAACCGGGTCGCGAGCTACTGGACGAGGCCTCTGGCCTGCTCCGCGAGGCGGAAGGCCGGCTCCGGCGCTGGAAAGACGCGCATCCGGACGCCGATTAGAAGGGACG
>JALHOV010000480.1 GCA_022842865.1 Vulcanimicrobiota bacterium
AGGCCCGGTGAGCGCACTGGAGCAAGCCAGGGAACGACTCGACCAACTCGACAAGCCCCTCGATCAAGTCGTGCTCGAATGCAAGTTTAGCGGAAACAATACCCCTTCGCCTGGGCAGATTCAAAGGGAGCCATCGCGCCATCGAATCCAAGAATGGACCTGTGCAATGGGCAGCCTGGAGCCCTCCACACACTAGACCGGTTTCCATTGGTCAGTTATGACCCGCAAGACGGAAACCTCAGAACCACTTTTCGGGAGGTCGGCCTCAAGCTGACCCCCACCACCCTGGTCGACTCAGACGGAGCCAATGTTCACTGCAGGTTGCATGGGGAATTCACAATCCTGAAAGAGTTGCTGGCTGGTCGCTATCCGCTCGAACGCACCGTGACTTTCGACGGCGAGGTCGACCTCAAGGACGGCGAAACCATGATCCTGGATGGGCTGCTCACACCGCAACTGGCTCTGGAGGCTGTGACCGCCGTGCCCCTGCTGGCGGACCTGCCCGTCATGGGCCACCTCTTTCGTGACGTCGACCCCAACGAAAGTCTTTACCTCATGATCACGCCGAATGTAATGAAATAGGCGGGTGGGGTGCCGTTTGCTCTCGAGCCTTGCAGCGGAGCGCGCCACCCCCCAGGGATCCGCTTGCGGGGGGTTCCACAGCCACGTTTGGCGGCCGAGATAGCCGAGCTGCAGCACCAGCAAAGCGAGCGCGAGTGCCATCGTTCACCCGGCCAGCTACACAGGCCATAGATCGCCTTACTCAGGCAGCTTCCGCCACGCGGCGAGCCCAGGTCAGAATTCTCTCGACCAGGCGAGGCTCTCCGAGCTGAGCGGCATCCAGGTGGAAGACCGGAACACCCAGCAACCGATCGCGACGCCGCTCCTTTGCCCGATCGCCGTGGTAGGGAGCCCCGACCACTTCGACCACGGCGGTCACCGTCTTTCCCTTCACTCGCACCAGCAGCAGGTTGTCTACACACAGAACCGTCTTGCCCGCCCGCACCGCGACCTGGGGGCACCACACCAGTGAGGCGTGCTCACCCCGATAGACAAATCCTCGATGCAAACCCGGCTTTTTACCCGTCTTGCCATTGACGACATTGAGAGTGCAGCCCATTTGCTCCAGCCGAACCCCAACCAATTGCATTCCCAGTAAAGCCACTCTCACCAGCATCCGCTTCTCGCTCCAGGAATCAAACCGAAAGGAATTGAAATCCCGCCAGAATCGAGTCTGGCCTGCCCTTAACAATTCCAATTGGCGAACCTCATCCGCAGCTTCTTCGCCCAGATGAATGCCCATAGGCCAGAGTGGATTCTCCAGCGAAAAACGCTGATGAGGCTGTTCCACCCGAGGCTTTCCGCCCTCTACGAAGTTCCGAATTTCCTGACCAAACTCTCTCAGCGCCGCACGCGTTACCGGCCAAAGTTTTCGAGACTCCCTCCTCTGGAGCACCTTACACAATTTCCCCGACCGCAATCCAAGAGCCCATTCCAATTTCTTGGCGCCATTCAGAGAAATGGCGCGCACCCCAGTTTCCACCTGGCAAAGATAAGGCTGCTGAAAGCCGGCACGCGCCGAAAGCTGACGCTGGGACAGCCCTTGCGCCAAGCGAATGCGCCGAATATCACGGGCCACTTTTTGGGACGGAGAGAGCATACCCAATTATGCCATTATCCCCTATACATTTCTAGTAGACAGCCTGTCATGAATTGTGGTGGCACTTTTGCTTATCGCATGACCGTTGGATATCACGGAAAGAGGTCGTTGGCTCCAGCGGCGTAGCGAACCCTCTCCCCACAGACAAACCTGTGCTATCGGGTTTCCAGTCACACAGCGGGGTCAGAGGGCGTCAATAACATAGAATTACAGAAACGCCGGCAGCGATGGAAACCCGACCCGCCTATCGCGAGATCCGTAAGCACTGGTTCGCCCGTCTCAGCCATTTCCCGCGACCGCGCTGGTCATAAAAGTTGCAAAGCTGGTTTTCAGACCCAACCTGGCTCATTTGCTAACCCTTGAGGAGAGCGAGCCTGCGGTCTAAGTGCGTATTTCAAAACCGCGAAAGCCCATGTCGGCACCCAGCTCCACTTTCTCGAAGAAGCCCACGCCCGAGGTCTCCGGGGTGATCCATAATGCGCGGGGGACACCTGGCATTGAACTGGACTGGACCTGATTCAGCTCGATCCCGAGAAGAGACGACCACCCTCGGACCGGTCGGCCGGATGGGTTCGAAACGGGTCGAGAAACGCCAGGCACAGTAGCGGCGGAACGTTGGTCAGAAACGAGATGCCCAGCACGTGCCAGACGGTGAGATGAAAAACGCACACGATCAACGTCCATGGCCGCCGCCAGCGAGGCACAAAGGGCAACAACCAGGCCGACAGTTCCAGGACCAGCGCCGCTGCCTGACAGGCTTGCGCCAGGCTTTGGGAACCGAGCAGGTAATGAGCAAGTTGGGTTTCCGTTCGGCCCATAAACTGCACCCAGATTTGCATGGAGAGTCCGTCGGCCCAGGCGAAGCCGGATTGAAGCAGCTTGGAAAGGCCAGAGAAACCGTAATATTGGCCCACGCAAGCCCACATCAGCCGCTCCGCCCAGAGGGAGTCGAGCCGGCGCTGCAGATGTTGAATGAGCGCCAGGGCGGAGAGCAATAGATACGACAGAACGTATTTGTGCAGCACGTAAGAGAGGTTCTCCCACAGGGCAGAGGCAGCCACCACGAAGCAGAAAACGCTCAACCAGCCGCTCCAAGGCGTGAAACGTCCACGCACCCAGGCCAGGGCGGCCAGGCCGTAGACGACGCTAGCCAGCACAAACGTGCTGTGGTCCAGCCAGCCGGTGCCAAACACGCACCCCAGCACCGAAACGCACCCATACTTGGGCATCCACCATTGGAAAGGGTCAGCCTGCACAAGGTTGATGCCCGCACACAGGAGGCAACACCAGAGCAGCAGCTTCACGGCCGATACCAGGGGTTGTCGATGGCAAAGGTTTGCCTGCGGAGCAGAACCAGTCGCCCTTGCTGGGGACCCCAGACTTCCTGCTCTACGACGACTTTTCGCAAGCGTGGGTAGGCACGCAATGCGTCTTGCACGTGACCTACGAGACGAGTGGGCCCTGCCACCAGGCCGAACTCGGCCAGGCCGGGGCCGTAACTCCGGCCAAATCCGCCAGGCGGCTCCGGGTCTACCCCCACCGAACGGTGAAGCTTCAAAGCGTGCCTGGCGATGGGACGCCCGTCTTCGTCCCAGGCGCGATAACGACAACTAGGCCCGGAGCGGAAGTTCGACATGGTCAGCATGGAAAAAGGAAAACATTCGACCAGGCAAAGAGGCAAAGCCAGCTGAGCCAGCACGAAGGAAGCGACCGCCAGTCGTGCGCCCCAAGTCATTCGACAGCGATTTCCAGCCGCCACACCAGCAACGTCGCCACGGCGGGTCCCGCCCAGATCAGCGCCAGTCCAAACGGATAAATCAAGACGCTGCACAGCAGAAAACCGCTCGCCAGGCCCAGGCTCTGCCAGGCCAGGCGGTCACGAAAATCGTCCTGGGTCCAGCGCCGCACCCAGTGACCGCCGGCCAGTCCGCCCGCTAACCCGGCCAGCCAACAGAGGGCCGGTCCCGCGTGGTAGAGCAGGCCAACGACCGCCAGCACGTGCGTCGCATAAGCGGCAAGCATCAATCGACGGGAGGGCATAGCCGCGGGCAACCAGACCCCTACTGTACTGCCGGCAAACCAGCACAGGAGCAGTGTGGTGTAGGCCAATAAGGTGCCTGACCACAAAAAGCTGAGCCCGTACACCAGCGACATCTGCAGCACACTGCACCAGCAACCCGCAACCCACCCATAAAATCGGATCACCAGAGCCATTTGCGGCGGGCGAGCTCGGCAGAGACGGAAAAGTCGTAGAGTGTCACCGGCGCAAACGGCGCGACCATGCGATCCAGTTCGTGGCCCAAGAACAACTGATCCCCATCACGGCCTTGAGCCCGCAGTTGCGAGCGCAGCTGCGCTAACGGAAGCGGCGAGGCCGAAGCATATAGAAAAGAGTTATCCGCTTCCTTGCTGCTGACCAGCAGGGCGTAAGGGAACTCGCTGCGCACCGCGCGCGCCAGCGGGCCTGAGAGAAATCCCAGCCTTTCCTGGCGGACCGGGCTGCCTAGAAAGACGCTGACGACGCCTTCGGGGTGCAAGTGACTGCGAATGTCGCGCATGAATTCGCGGCTGAACAGGCTGGCGATCTTGAGCGAAAAGGGCGACGGAACGTTAAGGACAATCAGGCTGTAGCGCTTCTCGGTGGTATGGAGAAAGTGCCGGGCGTCGTCAACCACTACTCTGAGTCGCGGGTCGGCTCGATTGAGGCCGTGGAGCTCCTGGAAATACGCAAAACCCTGTTCGGCCACCACGCCGTCCAGCTCGACGGCCGTGGCCGGCAGCCCGGCTTGGAGAACCTCCTTCAGGGCGACAAACGAACCCGTGCCAAAGACCAGCGCACCGGAAGTCTTCCTTGCCTCTGGGGTCAGCAGTTGAGCAGGGAGGTAGGCCAGATACCAGTTGAACAAGTGCATCGCCGCCGGGTCGTAGTGGCAAAGCCCATCCAGATAGAGGTAAGGCTTGCCGTCTAAGCGGACGAATTCCAGAGTCTGGTAGGGGGTCACGCGGGTCACCTCGACTAACCCTCGCCCATAGAACCGGCGATTCGACCAGTTCCGCTGCGTGTCCAGCCACTGGGCCTGTCCCAGCCCAAGCAGCAAGCAGACCAGGCCAGGTAAGCGCAAACCGTTCAGCCCCGCCGCCACAGCCACAGCCACGCCAAACCAGCGCAACACCGGTTCCGGGCCAGTCAGAAAAGCGATCAGCAGGCCGAGGGTGGCGCCGGCCATCTCCAGGCTATAGAGTCTCGGCAACCAGTTTGGGACGTCGGCGTGCCGGCGCCACCACACAATGCTGAGTTGGGCCAGCGACGCGCTGCTGAGGACGGCCCAGAGCGTGGCTGCCGCGATGACGCTCCATCCCGGCGAAACGACCCGCAGAGTGCACAGTATCCCGGCGCTCAGCGTTGTGGGAACCAGCAGCCAGAGCCACGCCCCCTGTCCAGCCCATCGATAGGCAAGGGAGTGACCCAACAAAAGAGCGACGGCCAAAATTTGATACGGCAACTCACTGCCGTGAAAAGCCGGACCTAGAGTAGCCAGCAGACAGACCTGGAGCAAGCTCAGGACGATCCCCAAAGCCAGAGGACCACACCATGGCTGCACGCCTCAGTAAGTCTGCCAGCTTTGGAGGGTAAGTTTGGCGGAGCCCGTCTCGCCGAGGGTATGTCGAATCAGAGTGGAGTCGTAAACCATGTGCATGTTTTTACCGTGGATGACTTCAAAAGTGCCTCCGCCGCTGGCACCCGGTGTTTGGGTATCCGGGTTGCCACCGTAAGAAACCACCATGCCCTTGAAAAACAGGGAGACTCGTTGCGAGGCGGCGGCCGAAAAGTCCGCGTGAATCTTACCCTGCGCATACATCAGGCCGGCAAATGCAACATCTTGCTCGGTCAGGGCCTGCGTAAACGGGTTGGCGCCGCCCAGAAAAGTGGGAATCGCGGCGAGCAAACTACCACTGCCGTGCCCGCTGCCGTGACCGTGGCCGTGGCCGAAGCCGTGGCCTCCAGCCCCCGTGATGGGATCGATAGGAGTCGACGCTTGCGAAAAGACCTGGGGTGGAATGGCCATCAGGTTGATGTCGCCTTTGGCATACACGGAGGTGGGCTGGTCCGGATCGGCGTCGAACACGCTAGTGCCTTGAAAGGTAATGTTGCCCTCGCTGGTGACGGAACCTTTGCCTTTCAGGTCCCCCTCCAGAAAAATGTTTCCGTTAGCAGTCAGAATTGGCGGGGGATCGCCCGCGGCCGCAGTAAATCGAACGTTGGGACGGTTGCGAATCGCAGCAATGAGTCCAGGGGCGGCAATGATATTGAGGCCCGTTTCCCCCGAGCTACTGGGAGTTACGAATACATCCTTGCGGAAACGCACCAACATGCGGTCAGGCACCAGCTCGACAGCCGCGCTC
>JALHOV010000481.1 GCA_022842865.1 Vulcanimicrobiota bacterium
CCAGCTTGCTCCCATCCGGCGAGAATCGCGGCGAGCGGTCCTTGCTACCATAGGTGAGCGGCCGGGGATTGCCCGCCGGCAGTTCCATCGTCCAAAGACTGGTGTCGTAGCCGGTTTTCTTGGCATCTACTACCGTCTTCACAAAAACCGCCTGCCGGCCATCGGGAGAAACCTGCACCTCGCCAATCCACTGAAAGTCGAAAAGGTCCTGGTGAGAGATGGGACGGGCCAGGGCCGCCACGGACAACGACACTGCCAACAGCAAGCTTTGCCAGCTTCGGTGCATTCTCATGCTGCGCTGGTTAGCCCGTGGCGGGGTGGGATCCTTTCAGGTGTCGAGGTAGCCCAGCAGCGACGGCGTATACAGCGACTTGACCGCGGCCAGGCGGCTGCGTACTCCGCTAAAGTCTCTATCGCTGCGAATCTGAGTGGCATGATACTCAAAGAACTGTTGAATCGGGAAAGTTTCCCAGAGATTCTGGCAGGTCTCGTAGCGGGCCACCACCGAGGCCACCGTGTCCGGGCGGACGCTGGGCAACACCGCCAGACCGAGCACCGCCTGGCGCCGGGCGTAGATGTCGGTGGACGTCTTCATCACGCCCACCAGGAAAGTCTCCACCTTCTCCCGTCCGGCAAAGTCGGGGCTGGCAGCGATGGCGCTGACGACGGCGATGGCTTCTTTGCGAGGCAACTTGTTCCAGTCGCGCATCAACTGGTCGACCACGCTGGCATACTGGTCAGGCTCGATATTGAGCGCGCTCAGCAAGGCGCTGCGGGAGGCCTCGTCCATACGGGCCTGGGCGCGATCGTCGATGCCGCGCGTGAACAGCACCGTGCGTTGCAGGCTGAGGACCTTGAGCAGTCCGGCCTGATTGCCAACCATACAGCGCTTCAGGTCGACTTTTGCGGTAAAGACTCCTTTGGCCGAAACCGGCGCAAGCAGGAGAGCGGATACAACGAGGGCGAGCAGTTGAGCTTTCATATGAGCTCAATTTAAGATTCCTGGCTGAAGACATCGCCCGGCCAATCTGAAGACTTTCTGAGTCGCTCCTAGAGGTGCGGGTTCAGCAAAATCAGTTTCCACGAGCGTGACTCAAGTTACATCCATGCCAGAAACATCTGCACTATACTCCAGCCATCCCACTGGCTCAGGAGGCGTATATGAAAATCGTCTGGGTATCTCCCTTTGGCGTCGTCTATGACGCAACCCCCCACTACTACCAGGCTTTGTTCTCGGCTGCCGGCCAGTACGTGCGTGACCGTTTCCCGAACTCGGAAGTGCTGATTGAAGCCACCGGTTTCCACGGCGCCACCGAACGCACCGTCATCCGCCACTTTGTCGACTCGAAACCTCCCGAATATTTGGTGCTCTGGTGCCGCCCCTGGGAAGCTAGCTTCGGCCTGCAAACGGCGCGCACCATAAAGTCCATCTCCCCGTCCACTCGAGTGATCGTCTGGGGAGACGCCTGCAACTTCATTCCCCATTATTTCGAACGCCCCGAATTTGACTTGATTGTGCTGGGCGGGGATCCGGAACTGGTGATTGGAGACGCGATCTCTTGCCTCTCGCGGGGAGAAGCACCAGAGCACGGCGTGCGCTACCGAGACGGCGGACTCTGGCGCGACACTTCGCCGGGGCGGGTGCTGGAGCCCGAACTGTGGCCCTTTCCGGCCGAAGACGCGATCGATCCGGTGGCCTATCGACTGTCGCGAGTGCAGCGCGGCAAGACCACCGATGACCTGAGTTTCATGGTCTCGCGGGGCTGCCCCATCAACTGCGCGCGCTGGTGTCCCACTCCTCGCAAAGAGGGGTTGAAAGACCGGCGCCGACCCGCCCTGGACACCGTCCGCTATATGGCTCGAGGTCTGGCCCACTACGACATGTTTCAGATGCATTCGCCACTTTTCGCTTACGACCGGGAGTGGGTGGATGAGTTTATTGCTTATAAAAGGGAGTTGGCGCCTGACCTGCCCTTCAAGGTGGTCGATCTGCTCAACCCTTATGCCGAGGAACGACTGGTGGCCAGCCTGGCCGAAGTCGGCATGCGTAACGTTGGTTTCGGCGTGGAGACGCTTTCGCTGGGCCGCTCGTTGATTCCCAAAGTGGACCTGGCGCTGCTGGCCAAGGCGGCCGACAATTTCCGTCGCTACCAAGTCTCCCCCAAGGCATACGTGCAGATCGGCCTGCCCGGCCAGACCCGCGAGGATCTGCTTTACACGATGAAGGTGCTCACCGATCTGGGCATCAAGCCTCGTTTCACCGGTTCCACGCCCTTTTGGAAACTCGCCTCCATGTCACGGGAAGAACTGGATCTGCTGGATCTGCGCCGCTGGGATCGCAAAAGCTACTACGAACCGCGCTCGGGTTTAAGTGAGCGCGAGTTCTTCCAGTTGATTACCTCGCCCAAGTCGTTTCTGGAGGCCGCATGATTTTGATCGAAGGACTGGACCTGGCCGGAAAGTCCACACTGGTCGAAGGCCTGAAGGGCCATTTCGGACGCGTGCGTGTTTTGAACGGCCAATTTTGCGACAACAATCCGGCCGGGCGCGTGGCTCGAGAACTGGTGCGCTGGGACGAGGGCTTCGGGGGAGTGGAGGCGGGTGCACTCTTTCTGTCGTCCATGATCTGGGATGCGCGCAATTTTGTGCCACCCGCTCCAGGTGAGGTGCATTTGCAAGATTCGTGCTGGTTGCGCACGCTGGCCTTCGAGCAGCTCTACGGCTCCGTGCCGCTGGCCCGCATGATGGAGGAGCAAGGCAGGCGCTTTCCCCGCTTCGAGAAGGCCTTCTTTCTGACGGCCTCATTGGAGGAACGCGAGCGCCGATTCCGTTCGCGCTCGCAAAACGACCTGCATGACCTGATGGCCTTTCGCAAACCGGAGAAATTCCTGGCCATCGAGCGCCGCCTGCGCGAACTGGTGGTGGAATGGGAAGCCGGAGTGATCCTGGAAACCGACGGACTTTCGCCCACTCAAGTGCTGCGCCGGGTATTGACCAAATTCGTGGCGAAGTCGGCCTGATGTATGTTTATCTGATGCAACACGGGGAGGCTTTGAGCGAAGAAAACGCCCCCGGCCGGCCCCTTTCGCTGACCGGCATCGAGCAGGCCAAAGCCACGGCTCTATTTGCTTACCGAGCCGAAATCCGAATCCCCACCATCTATCACAGCGGGAAGCTGAGAGCCCGGCGCAGCGCCGAGCTTCTCTCCGATGAGGTAGGCGGCGAAGTGGTCGCCCGCGAGGGCCTGGAACCCAAAGACGACGTAGCCGCCGTGGCCGACTGGCTGCAGGGTCAGGAAGAAGACCTGGCCCTGGTGGGCCACCTGCCCTTCTTGGACCGTCTGGTTGGTTTGCTGGTCACCGGCGACCCCGCCCGCAGCGTGGTCTCCTTTCGCAACGGCGTGCTGGTGCGTCTATTGCGGGTGGAAGACGGCTGGCGCGTCGACTGGATGGCCCGACCTTAAGCGTCGGACAATGGCAGCAGACTGTAAATTTGCCGGGCTTCGCCCTACAGGAGCCTCGATGAAAGTCGGGGCTTTTTTCTTAGGGTCGGCGCAAGTCCCTGGCTTTCAGCTTCCGGACTCGGCTGCGTCCCTCGCCCTCCGGTCCGAAAAGCGCGATCCAGGAGTAGGTCTTTTGCGGCAGAGTTTCTGAAAGCAGGCTCGGCATCAGGGTTACAGTCAAGCTCAGGTCATCAAAGCCGGCTCCATAACGACGAAAATCTCGCGCCACGTACTGGAGCATTTTTTCGTTTTGGGGCGGATTCATGCCCAGTTGTTTGACGTACCACCCGCCCAGGTCGAGCAGGTAGCGGCGCGCCTGGCCGCGGCCCAGGTCGGTGCATTCCGCCTGAATCTCGGCGGGAAGCTTCTCGTAGAGGCGCTGATGAATGTGCAGGTAGCCCAGAATGTGGCGGCCCGTCATATAGGCGTGACTGAAAACACAGTCGATTCGATTGAACAGTCCCAGCACCGGCAGAGCGGTGAAAAGCAGCAGAACCAGCCAGTGGAACAGGGAGCCCTGACCGATCAGAATGTCCGTCGGACCTCCCGCCTGACTGAAAAGCACTACCGTGGTGGCCAGCATCGTAACATTCCAGGGCCAGATGGTTCGATGGGTTCCCCGCCCCAGGGAAGAGAAACAGAGCAGGATGAATCCGTGCATCACGGCGGCTGCCATTATGGCTGCCGGTCGAACCTGGGGGAAAAGCAGCCCCACGCCGACTCCAGCTTCCCAGAACGGAACCAGCACCGCAGAGAACTGGAAGAAAGGTCGCCATCCAGGCCCCAGATTCTTGAGCAGCGGGCCAACCAGTCCCAAAAAACCGGATTGGATAAAGTAGCGGTTGGCCTTGAGCAGGCCGGACCAGAAGTAGATGGAGATGTTGATCAAGCAGCAGATGTTGAGGGCTTCCTGGTGTTGACCGGGATTCGCCCCTGAGGCGTTGCAGATCGCCATGGATCCAAGCATGAACGAGTATTGATAAAACCAGGGCAGCAATCGGGTGTAGTCATAGAGACAGGAGAGGGCCACCAGCGCAATCCAGGCGACAATGGAGAAGACCGGTCGGTCACTGACCGCCACCACCGTGAGGCAGGCAAAAAGCAGCGGATAGAGTTCGGCCTGGTAGGCAAACCGGGGGAGCCTCGTGGAAAGCGGAACCGTGGGGCAAGTTCGCGGTCCACGCCAGGCTCGGCGCACTCGCGATTGGCACCAGAAAAGGCCCAATACGATGACGAGCTTGGTGCAAACCAGCTGAGTCAAGGCTTGCTGGCCGTCATCAAGATACGCTTGAATCCGTAGAATACGGGCGCGCCCGGGCAGGCCTTGCGCACCTCGGCCCGATAGTCCTTGAGAAACTCGTCGGTGACCTGGTAGGCGGTCAACAAGGTTCCCCTGGTCCATTCCACGATGGCGTCGGCGTCAGCCAACACGTGCGGGTAGACTTTGAGGACCACCTCGAAATCCACCGCTCCCAGGTCGTAGAGCAGACGAGCATACTCTTCGACCGGTAGCATCGGGAAGGTGCGCACCGGTTGGCCCAGGCTGTGAGCCACCCTGGCCGCGGCTTGATGGGAGACGTGCTCGAAATTGTAGGGCATCTGCACCAATAATTGGCCTCCGGGCTTCAAGCAGGACCAGAGTTTGGCCAACAAGGCGGGATGATCACCCACCCATTGCAGAGCGGCATGCGAGAAAATCAAGTCGTATTCGCCCCGAATATCTTCGATGCGGCCCAACTCAAAGCCAGGCTCCTTCGGAAGCATTTCGGCGGAAGAATCGACTCCGATTACCTCCGAGTCGGGAAGCAGGGCGGCCAGGCGCCTGGTCAGTTCTCCCGGGCCACAGCCCAAGTCGACTGCTTTCATCCCGGGGCGAACGCGCAGCCAGCGGATCAAGTCTTCAAAGGGGGCCAGTCGTTCACTTCGGAAACGGTGGTATTGATCGGGGTCCCAGGTCATTTTTCAGGATTTTTTCAGGCTCGGAAGATATCCTTGGTTTCCGAGGCCTCCCTGCGTGACGAAGCGTTAACATTTTGGCAACATCTCATGTCCCATCGTTCGTGTAACTTGGTCATGAAGTTGGAGGGTAACACCATGGCAGGATCGATTGGAATTGGAAATATTGGTGGACCTGGGGAGTATAAGAGAAATACCCCGGCCGCCAAGAAAGAAGTCGACAGCAATCCGCAAGTCGGCAACGACGGATTCGTCAGTTCGGGCGGCGTTCTGCCCGGCCAGGAACAAATTTTTGAGTCTCGCTTGCAGCAGCAGACGCCAGCGGATGCGCCTCTTGCGCCCATCCGCGCCGAAGCGACCGGCACCCGCAGTCCCATCACACTCTCGATGGAAGAGGGCATTGGCGCCATCGGCCTGAGCAGCGGCATCGAAACGGTCGGGCTGGGAGCGTTTACCAACGGGATTGGTAAGAACAACATCACCAGCCTCTCCGGCAAGGTGTTGGCCGGTAACCCCTACGGCAACTAAAGAAAAGCCGGATTCTTCAAGAGGCCACCTGATCATCAGGTGGCCTTTTTCGTGCCTG
>JALHOV010000482.1 GCA_022842865.1 Vulcanimicrobiota bacterium
TCACGCCTACGCGCCGTCAGCATGTGCTGCAGCTGGCCCAGCAGTATCAGGTGCCCATTTTGGAAGACGACTACGACTTCGAATTCCACTATCAGGGCACCACCCAGCCGCCCCTCAAAGTTCAGGACGGCCACGGACTGGTGGCCTACTGCTCAACCTTTTCCAAAGTTCTCCACCCTTCGGCCCGCCTCGGTTTCGTAATCGCTCCCGCCCCTTTGGCACGACGGGTGGCACGCCTGAAAACCGTGGTTTCGCGGCAAAACGACAATCTGGCCCAGGAAGCTTTGGCAGGCTGGATGGCCGAAGGGGGATTCGAACGTCATCTGCGCAGGATGCGCCGAACCTACGAAATCCGTCTGCGAGCGATGAGTCAGGCGCTGGCCGCCTGGGATCCGCCGCCCCCTGTGCGCTTGCCACATGGCGGGATGTGCTTTTGGCTGGACACGGGGGTGGACAGCGCAGTCCTGGCCGAGCGGGTCCGCCAGGAGGGCGTGGAAGTCCATCCGGGAGCAGCCTACCGCCTGGATGGCAAGCCTTCACGCTATCTGCGACTTGGGTTTGCCCACCCGACCGTGCAAGAAATCCAGGAAGGCTTGGCTCTCTTAGGCAAAGTCAGAAATCTGCTAATGAAGGAACAGTCCCGGCAACCGGAAACACCTCCTACATAGTGATAAAATTCCACCTGTAGCCCGCACGGGCAAAGTCGCCTTGATCGGAAGCTATCTGCCGCGCAAGTGCGGCATCGCAACCTTTACCTCGGACCTGCACCACGCTTTCAGGACGCAGTTCAGCCACGGCGAATGCCTGGTAGTGGCTCTGAACGACCTGACCTCCGGCTACAACTATCGGTCTGAGGTGCGTTTTGAGGTCCAGGCTTCCGATGTTGCTGCCTATCAACGCGCCGCCGACTTCCTCAACATCGAGGCAGTCGACGTGGTCTGCCTGCAGCACGAGTTTGGCGTCTACGGAGGCCCGGCGGGCCGCAACATCCTGGCCCTTTTAAAAGACCTGCGCGCCCCGATCGTGACCACTTTGCATACTGTTCTTCAGAATCCGGACCGCCATCAAGAGCAGGTCATGGGAGAACTGATTCGGCTCTCCAGCCGGCTGGTGGTGATGACCCGCTACACTCGCCAACTTTTATTGGAGCGCTACGCCGCTCCGCCCGAAAAGGTAGACTTGATTCCTCACGGTATCCCCGATACCGCCTGGGCCGACCCCGACCAGTGCAAGGAGCCCTTTGGCCTCGAAGGCAAGACGGTTTTACTCACCTTCGGACTGCTCTCGCCAGGCAAAGGCATTGAAAATGTCCTGAAAGCCCTGCCACGTCTGGTGGAGAAATTCCCGGACCTGGTCTATCTGATCCTGGGAGCCACCCACCCCCACCTGATTCGAGACCAGGGAGAGGCTTATCGGCTCAGCCTGGAACTGTTGGCGGAAGACCACGGGGTTCTGGAGAACGTGATTTTCTACAATCGCTTTGTCGACCTCGACGAACTGACCGAGTTCATCGCTGCCGCCGACATCTACATCACCCCCTATCTCAACGAGGCCCAGGCGGTTTCGGGAACCCTGGCCTACGCTTTCGGCTGCGGCAAGCCGGTCATTTCCACGCCTTACTGGCACGCCAAGGAACTGCTCGAGAACGACCGCGGAGTGCTCATTCCCTTTAACGATTCCGAAAGTATCGTGGAAGCAGTCATCCAAATGCTGGACCACCCGGACCGCCGTGAGGCCATGGCCCGACAAGCCTACGATCTGGGTCGGCAGATGCTGTGGAGCCGCAGCGCGGAGCTCTATGCACAATCGTTTGACAGAGCCCGGCGCGAACGTTCGCGAGCTCGCCGAGCTGCCTTCGCCACCCGCCCTCTGGCCAGGCTGCAAGGGCAATTGCCGCAGATTCGCCTGGACCATCTCAAGCGACTGACTGACTCCACCGGAATCTTTCAACACGCCATCTTTGCCGTCCCCAACTTTGAGCATGGCTACTGCACAGACGACAATGCTCGCGCTCTGATCCTGACGGTTCTGCTCCGGGAGTTGGGCTGGGATGAGGCGCAGTTGGGCGGGCTGCGTTCCACCTACCTGGCTTTCCTGTTCCACGCTTTCAACGGTGAAACGGGTCATTTCCGGAACTTTATGAGCTTTGAGCGGCGTTGGCTGGAGGAGAAGGGTTCCGAAGACAGCCACGGCCGAGCCGTGTGGGCCTTGGGAGTGTGCGCCGGGGGCGATCTGCCGGCTTCCGACCATGCCCTGGCGGGCCATCTCTTTGCCCGAGCTCTGCCGGCCGCTCTGACCTTTACCTCGCTGCGGGCCATGGCTTTCAGTCTTTTTGGCATTCGAGAATACCTGGTGCGCTTCAGCGGCAATCGCCAGGTGGCACAGGTGCAAGAGACACTGACGGAGCGGATCTTCGAGCACTTCCAGAAGGTCGAGCAACCGGACTGGGTGTGGTGCGAAGAATACCTGTGCTACGACAACCCCAGACTGGCCCAGGCTTTGATTGGGAGCGCCGCGCAGCTGCAGCGCCCCGACTACCTGGAAATGGGCTTGCGCGCCTTGACCTGGCTCATGCAACTGCAGCTATCCGACAGTCGCCATCTGCGCCCGGTCGGTTCTGACCGGGTCTTTCATCGAGGCCAGGAGAAACCGCATTTTGACCAGCAGCCGGTGGAAGCCTGGGCTTCGGTATCGGCCAGCCTGGAGGCTTATCGGGCCACTTCGGACCCGGTCTGGCACGAGCGGGCCAAGCGGTCATTCGAATGGTTCGTGGGCCGAAATGACCTGGGACTGGCTACTTACGACCACACCACCGGTGGCTGTCGCGACGGCCTGCACTTTGACCGGCTGAACGAGAACCAGGGAGCCGAATCGACGCTGGCCTTCCTGCTTGCTCTGGGAGAAATGTGCCTGAGCCGCAACGCCGTGACCACCCTGTCTGAGATTCGATGAAGCCGAGAATTGCCGTGCTCTCTCCGGTCGCCTGGCGCACTCCTCCGCGTCACTACGGAGCCTGGGAAACGGTGGCCAGCAATATAACCGAAGGACTGGTGGCTCGCGGTTGGGATGTCACCCTCTTCGCGACCGCCGATTCCATCACCCGGGCCGAGCTGCGCGCCTGCGTGGAGCGCGGTTATGAGGAAGATCGCGCGGTGGACCCCAAGGTGGTGGAATATCTGCACATTTCGACCTGCTTTGAACAGGCCGATCAGTTCGACCTGATTCACAGCCACTACGACTTTATGGCCCTGACCTATGCGAACCTGGTCAAAACGCCGGTGCTGACGACCATTCACGGGTTTTCCTCGCCCCAAATCATGCCGATCTATCTCAAGCACCGGCAAGGCAACTTCGTTTCCATCAGCAATTCCGATCGTCACCCGGACCTGCAATATCGGGGTACGGTATATAACGGAATCGACACCGGACTCTACGACTTCCAGCCCGAAGTTGGACCGGACCTGGTCTTTCTGGGCCGCATTCATCCCGACAAAGGACTGCATCTGGCCCTGGAAGTGGCCCGTAGAGCAAGGCGCCGCTTACTCATCGGCGGCATTGTTCAGGACAAGGCTTACTTCGAGCAACTCGACATCGACGGGGAACAGGCGGTTTACCTGGGCCCACTGGACACCAAGGGCAAAAACGAGTTGTTCGCCAGTGCCTGCGCCTTGCTTCATCTCAATACGATTCCTGAACGCTTTGGTCTGGTTCTGGTAGAAGCCAACTGCGCAGGAATCCCGGTCATCGCCATGGACCTGGGCTCCCCTCGGGAAGTGATAGAGCACGGTCGGACCGGCTTTCTGGTCGATTCCGTGGAAGGCGCCCTGACGGCTCTGGAACGAATCCCGGAAATCAGCCGGTCCGACTGCCGCCAGCGTGTCGAGCAACATTTTTCGGTGGAGGCAATGGTGACAGGCTATGAGAAAGTCTACCGGGAGATTCTAGGCGAGCGCCCTTGAAAAGGCGCAGGGAAACCCGAAAGTCAATGTGAAATGCCCGAAAAATTGGAAGGAACTCCTTTGGCCACCCAACCTTCAACCTCTCCTCTCCTTGTCGAGCGTCTGCCGCTGCAACTAGACGCTGACCCGACACGAGTCCTGCTCAGGCCCTATGACAGCTCCGGCCCAGAGCAAGCCCGCAACATCATCAGTCGAGCGCTGGCGGTGCCCGAGGCTGAATTGCCGGGAGTGGTGGAATCCATTCTGCGCGAATTTGGGGAACGCCATCATGTCATTCGCGAGCGTCTCCTGGCTCGCTTCCAGCAAATTCGGTCGATGATGCCGACCGATCAGGACCTGTCCGATTCCCGCCAGCTCTTGTTAGGAGCCTGCTTTTCCGCCGAGTATTCGCTGGAATGCGCCGCCCTCTTCAACCCGTCTATCGTGGCCCACCCGGACCAGAGCGGCGTATCCAAGGGGTCGTTACGTTTCGTGATGAGCCTGCGCGCAACGGGTGAAGGCCACATCTCCTCGATCACCTTCCGTAGTGGCGTCATCGATAAGAAGGGCCAGGTTCGACTGGACAAAGCCAGCCGCCTGGTGATCGAACCCGAACCCCTTCCGACCTCGGCCTATGAACGCGGGCTGTTCAGTCGCAAACTTTATGAACTGGGTCTATCCAACGGGTTTGTAAGGCGGGTGGTCGAGAGCCTGGAAGAGGAATTTACTCTTCAGGAGCTTCGCCAAACCATTCATCGGGAGCGCTGGAAACGACGTAACCTCACGTCTGATCCGAACGACGACCCCTCCATGGATGACAAAATTCTCTCGCTTGCCCTGTCTAATTACGTGGCTCAGTTCAGCCCCCATCAAGATCTGTCCGAGAGAGCCATTTTTCCGGTAACCCCTTCGCAACGCAACGGCATCGAAGATGCCCGTTTCGTGCGTTTCGAGGACGGCACCTACTACGGAACCTATACCGCCTATGACGGGCGCCTGATTTTACCACAGTTGATCGAAACCGATGACTTTCTGGTATTCCGCTTCCTGACGCTCAACGGCCCGGCCGTTAAGAACAAGGGAATGGCCCTTTTCCCCCGCAAAATCGACGGTCTCTACACCATGCTCAGCCGCCAGGACGGCGAGAATCTGCACCTCATGCAGTCGGACAACATACACTTCTGGAACGAATCCAAGATCATCTTGCGCCCCCGATTCGCCTGGGAAATGGTGCAGGTCGGCAACTGCGGTTCACCCATCGAGACACCCGAAGGATGGCTGGTGCTCACCCACGGCGTCGGACCCATGCGCCAGTATTCCATCGGAGTCATCCTGCTGGATCTAAAGGATCCGTCCAAAGTCATCGGTCGTCTTAAGCAACCTCTGCTCCGGCCCACCGAGGAAGAGCGGGAAGGTTACGTGCCCAACGTCACCTATACGTGCGGCGCCCTCGTTCACGCAGGCCAGTTGATCGTTCCTTACGCGATCTCGGATTCGGCCATCCGCTTTGCGCGAGTGGAATTGCAAGCTCTGCTCTCCGCGATGGTCTGATGGTTCGAGCCCTGCTAGGACTTCTTCTAGCCGGGTGCACGGCGCAGGTGCCGCAAACGGGCATTTTGTGCACCGCCGGGGAGTGGGATATGCCGCCCGCTTATCACGGCAATCCCTGGGCGCCGGGCGGCGTGGGCGTGGCCCGCAGCTTTGTGTTTGAAGGGCTGTTTGACTACATCCCCGAGGGCAAACAACTGATTCCCCGCCTGGGGCGCAGCTACCAAGAATCGCCCGATTCTCTGACGGTGCATCTCGAGCCGAATGTGCTCTGGCACGACGGCCACCCCTTCACCTCAGCCGATGTTGCCGCGACCTTTCACGTCGGTTTTTTGAAGGGGCTAGAAATCTGGTATTACCTCGATCGAATCGAGACTCCCGACGACCTGACAGTGGTCTTCTACTGGCGACATCCGGCTCCCACCAGCTACCTGCTGGCTCTCACCGAACCCATCGTTTCCGCCGCCCACCTCAATCAGCATCACCTCCAGGTGGTCAAGAATCTTCCCCACAAATGGGCCCAGCGCGACCTGGAAGCCGAA
>JALHOV010000483.1:0-1823 GCA_022842865.1 Vulcanimicrobiota bacterium
CCTCCAAACCGGCCTCGGCCAGAAACTGGGCTCGCAGCGTCGCCGCCTCGGCCGCCGTCGCCTTGCGATGGCCCACCTGACGGGACAGCAGCCCGCCCCCCAGCACCAAAAGCAGCACCATCAAAAGCAAAACCAGCGGATACAGCATACCGCGCCTCATGGCAACAGGTCCAAAGCAGCGCTGGCCTGGCGCTCCACACCATTGAGCCGGCACACGGCCGTCACCCGCACCCGGCCGGGAGCGTAGGCCACCACCTCGTCGGGCCGATAGATGCGGTGAAACACCCACATCTCCCGACCGGCCCGGTCGGCCGTAGGGTTGAGCGTGCCCATGCCCGGCTGATGGGTCGAGCCGTCCGAGTCCACACTCCAGGTGAAACAGGCGCCGGCAATCGGATAACCGTCCGGATTGAGCGCCTCGGCCTGAAAACTGGCGTGGTCATTGGCGCCCAGACTTCCTCCCCCACTCAGCCGGGTCAGTCGCACCGAATCCAGCAATGGAGTCGGCGCAGCCAGCAAGCTGCTGTAGCGAAACTGGCGCTGCGGACCGCCCCAGTCCAGCACCATCTCGACCGCCACCGCCGAATCCGGCAGCCGCCGAGCCCTCCATCCATAAGGCTGCTCCAGGCTCAAACAGGGACTGAAAATCTCCGGGACGCTACAGCGCACTTCCACCGCGAAAGGTCCCTCTTGAAAGCGGTCGGGAGCGTAACCGGACCAGTAGGCCGGCCAATTGGTGCCCGGGAAATTGTCCCGATAGCGGGCCAGCTGGACCAGATAATTCTGGGCCAGCTGCCCGGCCTGGCGCAACCGCGTGCTGTCGCGCTGATAGACCAGGCTGCGCTGAAAAGCGGTCACCGCCACCAGCACGCCGGCCGTCAACAAAAACAGCGCCACAATCGCTTCCGCCAGCGTCACTCCCCGCACCATGGCGGCTTTTCCCTTAAAACGGAAGTTGCCCTGCCCGAGTCGAAGCAGCCAACGGTGAGGCGGCGCGCGTTTACCCTGCTGGAAACCACCCTGGTGCTGGGCATGCTGGCTCTTTTGGCGGCCATGGTAATGGTCAACCTGCCCTGGTTCCGCTCCGCCGGCGGCCCCCGAGCTCTGGCCGAAGAACTGGCCGGCAAACTGGAGCAACTGCGCGGTCGGGCCCGCGCCGGCCAGACGCTGACCGGCCTGGCCTGGCTGCCCAACGGACAGGGCCTGGCCCGTTCCTGCCTGCTGTTGGAAGGCCGCCAACGGGCCATTCCACGCCAAACCTACGAATGGGAGCGGCACTATCCCGACTTGACCGGCTTCGCTGGGGCCTTTCAGGGAGTCCCTTCCACCCCCACTCCTCCGGAACTACTGCAGGGATCCAATTACAACCTGAGCGACTGGGCCGGCCCCTATGCCAGCCTGCCCTTGATCGCCTTTCGCCCCGACGGTCAGGCGGTCGCACTCAACCTGCCGCTGCTGGAAGGCAGCTATCGCCTGGTGCTGGGAGACGGCCTGCAGACCAACCCGCTCCTCAGCGCCACCCATCGGGCCGTGCAAATTCACATCCCCGCCACCGGCGTGCCGCGTGTGGAATCGCTCCACCTGGGCAGCCTCGACCATCCGCTGCCACCCCCGGTCGCCACCGCCCCTCCCGTCCCGCCGGCCGCCCAACCCCTGCAGCTGACCGAACTGCTGCTGACCCCGACCCAGAACCCCGAAGCGCTGGGCGCCGACCAGGCCCGACTCGAGCCAGAGGCCTATCTGCACCTCACCGCACGCGCCCGGGGCAGCGACTACGAACCGCTCACCTGTTACTGGAGCGTCTCCGGCGGCGCGCGCTCCAG
>JALHOV010000483.1:1833-6024 GCA_022842865.1 Vulcanimicrobiota bacterium
CTCCAGCCCCGAAGCCTGCCAGATGTTATGGAACGGAACCGCCTACGAATCCACCTGGGAATGGCAGGCCCCGGCGGACAGCAGCGTGGACCAGATCTATCGCCTGGATTGTGAGGTGCGCAATCGGCGCGGAGAGCTGGCCACCTCAACCATCAACGCCAGCGTGCAAGTTCGCATCATCCGCCACGGCAGCGTCCTCTTCAGCTCCGATCGGGACGGCCAGACCGATCTCTACCGCGTCAACGAAGACGGTAGCCGGCTGCGCCGCATCACCTGGGATGCCGCCGGCGAGCAGCGTCCACGCTACAGCCCCGATTCCAGCCGAATCGTTTTCCCCAAAGGCAACGACCTGTGGCTGTCCAGCGCCGACGGCAGCCAGGCGCGGCGGCTCACCAATTTGGGCGCCGGCGCCGCCTTCGAGCCATGCTGGAACGCCCTGGGCACCAAAATCGCCTACGTCGAACGCAGCGGCGGCCAGGACCGGATCATGCAGGTCAATGCCGACGAAAACCACCTCGACCCCACTCCCCTGATCAGCGGCTACAGCGCCGGACAACTCGGCTTCGTGGACTGGGCCCCCGACAACTCGCGCCTGCTTTTTGACATCAATGTGGCCGGCGCCGCCGCCCTTAACGAATACATCCTGGCCAGCGGCACCATTCACCAGTTGCGCTCCGCGCCCACTAACAACGAAAATCACGCCCACTTTAGCCCGGACGGCACTCGCATTCTCTACGTACACCGCAACGGCGCCAAAAGAGAAATCTGGAGCTCCACCTTCACCGTATCCGCCCCCAACGCCCCGGCCACCATCAGCGCCGGCACCATAGAAGTCGACGACACCGAATGGAACAGCGATCCCTCCTGGGGACCCGACGGCAGCCGCATCGTCTTCGGTTCGCGCCGCCCCAGCGAAACCGCCCCCGACGAACGCATCTGGCAAACCACTCTCGGCTCCAGCGCCCCCCCTCGCAAGCTCTCGATCAAAAATCTGCACGATTGGGACCCCACCTGGGGCCGCTGACCTGAGGGGATCCCGACAAACCGTGGCGAAGGCCACACCATGGACATCTCGCGCTCTCAGCTACACCTCCACTCCACCAGGACCTCGCAGGCCCTGCACAAAGCCACCGACTCCAACGGACTCAGCGCCTTCGCCCAGCGCGCTATCGGCGACCGCAGTGCTGCCGTCGATGACTTCGTGGACCGGCTCGAGCGCACTCCCGGAAACACCGAATCGGAAATTCGCGCCGCCAGTCAAACGCGAGGAGCCGAGCGCGCCAACATCGGACGCTGGGCCGGAGCCCTGGTCGGCGGCGCCGTCGTGGTCGGCACCCTGGCTCTCGGCGGGCCCTTCGGAGCCGCCCTGCTCTACGGCGGCGGCGCCATGCTCACCGGCTTCCTCGGCGGCGAGAAAGCCAAAGACATCGAGCAAGATTTCCAAAAGAACATGGGCAACTTCAGCAACGAAATCGCCCATGGCCAGGCGCCCGACGTCACCTCAGGCATCCGCCTCGAAGGCCGCCTTTCCCCCGGCCCCATGACCAATGACGAATGGTTTATGACCGTCGCCTCCCCGCTCACCTCCCTCCCCGGAATCAAGCATCCCAACCTCTAATCACCAGCGCCTCCGAACCGCCCTTCTTCAGGGAGAAACTGGCCCTTTCATCGACCCCGACCAGGAAGGCCTGGCTTCAGAATCCGACTACGACCTGGTTGGGCATTTTGCGCGCCTCTACGAGCACAACGGCCTGTTTTTTCTGGAAATCGCCGTCGTCAGCTGGAACGGCCACTGGCCAACCCTGAAGTGGACCCCCTTCCGAGGCTGGGCCGGCGCGCCCACCCTCTCCCAGCATCTCCATGCCCTGGGCGAAGCCCTCGAAGACAAGCGCTTCTTCTGCCTCTGCACCTGGTGCGCCCGCCGCACCAACCAGGGCCACATGAGTTCTCTGGAGGGCGCACCTGTCTGTCAGGGCTGCGCCGAGCGATTCTTCGGCGTCGTATACTGAAACGAGCGTCCCTACCCAGCCTGACCTTTGTTAAGCCCACCGGGACGAAAGAGCCCGCCTACTGACCGCGGAAGAACTTGGCCCACACCCATTGCACCGGAAAGCCCGCCAGCATCACCAGAAAAGACATCCCCGCAGAAGGACCGGCGCTCGAAAAAGCCCCCCACAGCAACGCCACCGCCCCAAAAACGAAAAGCCCCGGCACCATCGGATAACCCGGCACCTTGAAAGGACGCTCCAGATCGGGCTCCTTATGGCGCATCACAGCCAGACTGGCCACCGCCAGAATATAAAACGGGAAGTAACCGACCACAAAACCATCGGTCAGCTCCTCAAAGCTGCGGTTCAGCACGTAGACCATCCCGCACAGCGCCGACACCGCCACGGCCCGAATGGGCACGTGACTGGTGGGCGAAATCTTGCCCAACCAGGCCACAAACACGCCATCACTGGCCATCGGCACGAAGATGCGCGAACCGGTCAGCAACGAACCCAAAGTGCCCCCCAAACAGCTCACCAGCACCAGCAGGCTCAAAAACGACTGCCCGGCCGCACCCCAGGCGCTGCGCACCAGATTGGCGCCCGCCATATTGCTGCCCGTGGTGGAAGCCTGCAGCCCTACCAACCCCAACGTGCGCGCGTAGCCCAGATTGGCGGCCAGATACAAGGCCACGATCGAAACCGTGCCGATAATCAGCGCCCGCGGTAAAGTCTTGCCCGGGTTCTTCACCTCGCCCGACAAGCTGGCCAGATCGGCCCAGCCGTCATAAGCCCACATCACCGAAACCAGCGCCGCAAACGCCCCCGCCCAGCCTCCCGGCCCGATCTTGGTGGCCGCATCCAACACCGCCGGAGCGTGCTCCGACAAAGGCCACAACAAGCCCACCGCCGCCAACATTGCCACGCCCACATACTTGGCCACCGTGATCACGGCCTGCTGCAGCGTATTGGTCTTCACCCCCATCAAATTGAAGCCGGCCGCCACCACGATAAAGGCAATCGACAAAGCGGTATCGCGAGGCCCATTGGGAGACAATCCCAGCAAAGCCACCAGAGCCTCCGCCGCCAAACGGGCAAAACCCCCGACCGCACTCGGAATCAGCAAAGTCAGCTTGGCCCAACCAAACAAAAAGGCCAGCTTGGGCCCATAAGCCCGGCGCAAAATCTCATACAGACCGCCGGTGCGCGGCATACTGGCCGAAAGTTCGGCCATCGAAAGAGCCCCGCACAGCGCAATCACGCCCCCCACCACCCACACCGCCAGAGCCATGCTCATCGAATCGGTCAGCCGGGCCACCTGCGCCGGCGTCTTAAAGATCCCGGTTCCAATGGTGCTGTTCACCACAATCAAAGCGCCCAGCGCCAGACCGATCTCACGGCGCATATCTTCTTCGCCGACGCCAACTTTTGCGGGTGTCTCATTCATGGGTCGGGCGTTTCGCCGAAGTGTCCGCACGGCCTGCGCCCCCAGGAACCCTGAGCCACACCGAATAAGTCCTCGCCCCCATGGAAACCCCCACCCTTCAATGTCTGCTCGCCCTCCACGGTAGCTACGCCAACCCCTGGGAGCTGGCGCGGCTCATCCAGCCGGCTCCCAACATGCGAATGCTCACTGAACTGACCCGCCAGTTCAACCAGCTACCCGCTCCTTTGCAGCAAAAACAATGCGCCCGGCTTCTGCGCGAACACCCGCAAGAATTTCGCCAGGCGGTTCAGGCCATCTTTGCCCAGGATCACCTGTCCCGGGTGGAGTTGCGCAGCTGTTTTTATCTTCCGGAATACTGGCAGATCCTGAGCAAAAAGGCTCCGGGTAACCTGCAAAGATACCTCGGGCAAGGCTGGGGCGTCGAGTTCGAACAGGCCGGCGAGGATTTCCTGACCCGTTTGCCTCCCCCGCTTTTCGAACTGGTGCTCAACGAAGTTTCCGACACCTGGTGGTGGGAAGGCCTCTGGACCCCGGCCTTGCAACAGGCAGCCCAACGCACCGAACATCGGGAAGTCCAGCTCCAGCTGGCCATGCTGGCCGGTCACCAGGAGAAAGTGGCCCGCCTGCTGGGAGCCGAGCAAAAACGCCAGGGCTACGCGGCCGCCTGGGAGTTTCTCCAGGGCAAGCCGGAAGCGGCCTATCTCGCCTGGCAAAAACTCATCGCCCGGCGGCGTCCGGATGTGCCGGTCTTCCCCG
>JALHOV010000484.1 GCA_022842865.1 Vulcanimicrobiota bacterium
CCGAGCTTCGATGGCTTTCCGAGGTTTAGCCACAACCGGGACCTCCTGTAAGTTCTCCCGGATTGGTTCTGCGGGCCCGGCTCCAGAACCTGTTTTATTCACCGAATTCGTCGTCCTCGTCCGGCTGAGGCGTGGGATCCGCAAAAGCCGGCTTGGGAGAGCTATTGGCCGGCAGTTGAAAAGGCTCAAGACTCTTGGGACTGACTTCCTTCAGGTTGGCTTGGGCAATATACCAATGGTTTTTCTCCAGAACCATGGTGTATTCGCCCTGATAGGTTTTCGGCTTGGGACGCTCTTCGCAGAGCATTTCTAGATAGAACAATTGAGACTGCGGGCTGAGGGTCTGCACTCGCACCACCCGCATGAACACCTGGTCGAGCGTGGAATAGCCTTGCGAAAAACGCACGTAAGGCAGGTCTCGCTTGAAGTCGAAAGACAGGTGGTCGTAAGCCCGGGCGTAGTTGCGCTGGTTCAAAAACTGAAAGAAAGCCTGCAACGAAAGCAAGGCGTCGCCGGGACGCGGCCCGGGGGCGCCCGGCGGGGGATGGTCATCCACCTGAGAGCGCTTCATCCAACCCGAATTGCCCCCCAAAACCTGAACTTCCACCCAGTCTTCTTCCTCGCGCAAAAGGTTGAGAGGAGTGGCACAGGCGAGATGGTCCAGTACGACCTGGTTCAAGCCCTTAGCCGAGTAGAGGGGGGCGTTGTCCTGAAAGACCCAGTAACTGGTGGCTCCAGCTGAGACAGCCGGACCGGGGCCGGATCCAGGCGGCTCGGGCAAATCGGGCAGCGCCGGCCCGGGAGTGGGCGTCTTGCGCGACTCGGCCACGGTCGGCTTGCGGGCCGCGGTAAATCCAACCGGGGTCTCGGAGACGGTCACGGAGGAGGCCACCGGTTTCCGCTTGCGTGGAGAAGAAACATAGACGCCGGCGATAAAGAACAGGGTCAAGAATGGGATCGCCAGCAACCATAGGCGGTTGGATGAAGCCACGAATTTCCTCTCCGCAGGACCGCCTCCCCTGGAGGCGAAGCTCGCCAGCGTGTTTCGCTGTAAGCCTTTCAGCCTGAGCGCCGCCGCCTTGGTGGTTTTGACTCTGTCCTGGGCCGCTCCTGCCCAGGACCTGGAGCAACTCTTCCGCGCCATCGGCGACAACCGCCCCCAGGCCGCACGGCAGTTGCTTGACCAGCATCCCACTCTTTCTAAAGCCCAGGACAAACGCGGCTATGGAGCCCTCTACAAGGCGGCCTACATGAAGCGCCCGGACCTGGTCAGCCTGCTCATCGAGCGAGGGGCGGACGTCAATCTGGGCACGGCCCGGGGCACGCGGCCCCTGCACGCTTCCGCTGAAAACGGCAGCCTGCCCATTACCAACGCTTTGCTCGAGCACGGAGCCGACCCGCTTTTGCGTGACGGCGGCGGACGCACCCCTTTGCACTGGGCAGCCCACAACGGGAACGTGGAAATTATCAACCGGTTGTTGGCGGCCAAGGCCCCCTTAGAAGTTACCGACGCCTACGGTCGCACCCCTCTGCACATGGCCGCCATGGCCGGCAAGGCCGCCGCCGTCGACCGGCTTTTGCTGGCTAACCAGCCCGTCGACATGCCCGACGGCTCGGGAAAATCCGCTCTTTACCTGTGCCTTCAGGGCCAGCACGGAGAATGGAACAAGGTCGCCGCTTCTCTGGTAAGCCACGGAGCGGACGTCAATCTGGCGGCGCGGGGAGGCGGCTATCCTTTACAAGCCGCTTGCCGCAACGGAGCCAAGGAAAAGAACGCCCAGGAAACGGTGGCCCTGCTCCTTTCCAAAGGGGCCGACGTGAAATCGACCGACCGCATGGGTCGCACGGCGCTGCACTGGGCAGCCCGCACCAGCTCCCTGGAAGTCGTCACCCAACTGCTGGCGGCCGGGGCCGCAATGGAAGCCCAAGACCAGAACGGCACCACCCCTCTAGGCATGGCCGCGACCACCGGCCGGGCCGCCAACGCCGAGAAACTTTTGGGCTCGGGGGCGCTTCCCGACGGAGGTTCGCCCACGCCACTGGACCTGTGCCTGCGCGGCCGGGCCGGCGAATGGGAAAAAATCGGGCTGGCCCTGCTCAACAAAGGTGCCAATCCAAATCAGACGCTGGGCGACGGAAGTTTCCCCGTGGTGGAGTCGGGCAAATACTCGTCCTCACCCGTGCTGACTGCCCTGCTGGCCAAGAACGCCGACGTCAAAGCCGTCGACTCCAAAGGCAATACCAGCCTGCACTGGTGTGCCCAGAACGGCGCTGCCGATTTGGTGGACGCCTTGCTGAAAGCCGGAAGCCCCCTGGACGCACCTGACGGCAACGGGCAAACTCCGCTGCACCGAGCGGCTGCGGCCGGCCGGGCCGCCGCTGTCGAAAAGCTGCTCAAAGCGGGCGCCCGCAAAGACGTATTGGACAATCAGGGACGCACCGCCCTGCAACTGTGCGAGCAGTTCAAGCAAGGCGAATGGCAAAAAGTCCAACCCCTCTTACAGTGAACTCCCAGCAGCTGCTCAAAGCCACTTCGCGAGCTTTTTATTTAAGTTTGCGGGTGCTGCCCCCCGGGGCTCGCCAGACCATGTCGCTGGCCTACCTGCTGGCTCGTTGCGCCGACAGCATTAGCGACGGAGAATGGCTGGCGACTTCTGAGCGCGAGCCCACTTTGCGCGTCTTTCTGGAATGTCTGAAAGGTGGACCCTTGGACCCCTGGCGCGCTCGCGTGGCCGGAGTGGCTCCGTCTCGAGGCGGAGAGGCCGCTCTGCTCCATCACCTGCCGGTCGCGCTGGAGGAACTGAGCGCCTTACCCCCAGCTGACCAACGACTGATTGGCGACATCGTCACCACTCTGACCCAAGGAATGCTGGTCGACCTGGCCCGCTTTCCAGGCTCGGTGGTCGACGCTCAGGAACTGAACCGTCACCTGTGGGCCGCGGCCGGCTGCGTGGGAGCCTTCTGGACCGCCGTCATGCGCCTGCACGAACCGCGGCTGGCCCAGGCCGCGCCGCAACTGGAAGAGCTGGGCACCCGTCTGGGCAATGCCCTGCAGCTGACCAACGTGCTGCGCGACATCAGCGGCGACCTGCAGGACGGCCGCTGCTACCTGCCGCTCCAGGAACTCCAAGAATTGGGACTGTGCCCCGAGGATCTGCACGATCAGACCCAGGAGCAGCGGATACAGCCTTTGATAAGGCGCTGGCTGGCGCACGGCTATGAGGATTTCCTGGCCTCGCGCGACTACATGCTGCTCATTCCCTGGAATTGCTGGCGCCTGCGCCTGGCCGCCCTGTGGCCCTGGTGCATGGGGGTGGCCACTCTCATCAAGCTCAGCCCGGGCGGCTGGCTCTCGGGACGCAAAATCAAGGTGCCTCGTTCCTGGGTTTACCGCATGCTGCTAACCACCGCCGTGCTGGCGCCCTTTACGCCGCTGCTGCGACTCTATTTGCAGCGGCAATTGGGGCAACTGCGGAAGGTGCTCTAAAAGCGGAACCCAAAGGCCACTCCATGAGCATCGAAGTGCTGGATTTGGAATTTCAAGGGCGGCCCCAATGCGTGGCTTCCTTTCTCGTTACCACCGAACAACGGCCGCTGCTGGTCGAATGTGGGCCGGCCACCTGCCGCCCCCAACTCTTGGCCGGTCTGCAACGCCACGGCTTAAAACCCGAGGACCTGCAGGCCCTGCTGATCACCCATATTCACCTGGACCACGCCGGCGATGCCGGTTGGTGGGCTCAGCAAGGGGTACCGGTGGTGGTGCATCCCCTGGGGGCTCCCCACTTGATCGACCCGAGCAAGTTGATCGTCAGCGCCGGTCGCATCTACGGAGAAGCCATGGAGCGTCTCTGGGGCGAGATTTTACCCTGCCCAGGCGACAAGGTCATGGTGGCCGAGCTGGATCAGCCGCTGCCTCTGAAGGGAGTGAAAATCACCGCCTGGGACAGTCCCGGACACGCTCGTCACCATCTGGCCTACCAGATCGGGAGCGACCTGCTCACCGGCGACGTGGCCGGCGTCAAGCTGCCGGCCGCCGAATTCCTCTCGGTGCCCGCGCCGCCTCCGGAATTCGATCGCGAAGTCTGGCTGAGCACTATCGATAAATTAGCCAGGCTCCCGGTGGAACGGCTGTTTCTCACGCACTTCGGAGCTCATGGCGGGGTCCAGGCTCACTGGCAGGAGTTGCGCCAGCGTATTCAGGAGGTGGCTGAGTTCGTGCATGAGCGGCAAGACTGGGATCGGCAAAAGTTGATCGAAGCCTACGCCGCCTGGCAAAGACCCGAGTTCCCCGACCAGGCCAGTTTCGACCGCTACGAACAAGCCAACCCACTTTTTATGTCGATCGATGGATTGCTCCGCTATTGGAAGAAGCGCTCGGCGTGAGAAAGCTGCTGCTGCTGCTGTGCCTCCTGAGCTGCACCCAGCTGGCCGTGGCACAGCGGGCCGACAAGCTCAAGAAAACGGTCCAGTCCCTGATTTCCCGGGCCCGAGTGGGAGAGTGCGCCGTCTCCATTGTCGACCTCCAGAGCAATGAGCGCGTGGACGTGCAAGCCGAGGTCGCCTTTCCGCTGGCCAGCGTTTTCAAAGTGCCGGTAATGGTCGAGCTGGCCCGCCAGATGCAGACCCAGCAGAGTCCGCTTCAGTTGAGCACCCCGCTGATCATGAAGGCAGCCGACCGCTGTATCGGCTCCGGCTCGTTGCAGCATCGCGCCGTAGGCAGCAGCGCCAGCGTGCAGCAACTGATCGAGTGGATGGAGACCAAAAGCGACAATACGGCCACCGACATGCTGTTTCGGCGCATCGGACTGACCAGCGTGGACACCTACCTGGCCAGCCTGGGCTGCACCAGCAGTCAGATCTTCCTGACCAATCGCTCGGCCTGGCTGATCAGCCTGGGGCAGAGCAGCGACTTTCGCGGCCTCAAGCCCCGCCAGATCGCCGAAAAGTGGAATCGCCTCGACCGGGCCGCCCGCCTGGCGGCGGCGCTGCGGGCCGAGAAAGAAAATCAGTCCCTCAGTCTGAGTGATTTCCAGACCCTGGAAGATCGCTCCGCACGACTGCAGACGCCTGAAGAAAACGTGGTGGTGGCCACAGCGGTCGACAACAAGCTGTCCAGCCGCGATCTGGCGCTGGTGCTGGAAAAACTTTATCGCGGCCAACTTCTGGACAAGAAGTGGACCCAGTATTGCCTGGGCGTGCTCGGGCGCCAGACTTTCAACACGCGACTGCCCCGTTCGCTGCCCCGCGAGATCAAGGTCTACCACAAGACCGGCACCATTGCCGGGGTGGTGAACGATGTCGGCGTGCTGGAATTGGAGCCAGGCCGTGGACTGGTGGTGGTGGTCCTGGTGGACCAGGTTCAGGAAGGCGACGAGGGCGTGGCCGAGCGACTCATCGCCGACATCGCCAGCGTAGCCTACAAGGCCTACCGCTAATGGATCCACGCCTGGCCCGCGAGTACAAAGACCACGAGGAGAAACACTGGTGGTTTCGCGTGCGTGAGCAGATCATCGTGCGCAGCCTGCGCTCTCATCTGAATCGCGACCGGGGGCTGCGTATTTTGGACGTAGGTTCGGGCGGTGGCGGCACCAGTAAGGCGCTGGCCTGCCTGGGCGAAGTGACTTGCGTCGAGCCGTCTCCTGAACTCTACGAGGCCCTACGCCAAACTTCGGATTTTCCGGTGGTGCACGGCTCGATCTTGGAGCTGCCCTTCGCGGACGACGAATTTGATCTGGTGTGCGCTTTCGACGTGGTCGAGCACGTCGAGCAAGATGGGCGGGCCGCCGCCGAACTGGCCCGGGTCTGCAAGAGCGGCGGGATGGTGGCCATCACCGTGCCGGCCTATCAGTCGCTTTGGAGCCATCACGACGAAGTGAATCACCACTTCCGGCGCTACCGGTCCAATCAGCTGCGTTGCTTGTTTTGCCCGCCGCTGCACCTGCGCTATTCGACCTACTTCAACACCCTGCTCTTCGCGCCCATCTGGATCTTCCGCAGACTCTCTGGCCTGTTTCCCAAG
>JALHOV010000485.1 GCA_022842865.1 Vulcanimicrobiota bacterium
CTTGTGGGAGGAAAACCCGCACTATGTATGCGTTCTTGGTCGGAGTTCCTTGATCCCGCTCTATCGTCCGTGGGTGGGAGAGGAAGAGGCCGAAGCGGCGCGCCGTCCCATCCTTTCCGGCTGGTTAACCCAGGGGCCGGAAGTGAAAGCCTTCGAACAAGAGTTTGCTGCTTACGTTGGCGCGGAACAGGCGGTAGCCGTTTCCAACTGCACCGTGGCCTTACAGCTAGCCCTGATTTTGGCGGGTATTGGCCGTGGTGACCGGGTCGTAACCGTCAGCCATTCTTATATCGCCACCGCCAACGCCATCCGTTATGTTGGGGCGGAACCCATCTTTTGCGACGTGGACCCGGTTACTTTCAACCTGAACCCCGACTGCCTGGACGAACTGCTGGTCTATGAGCCGAGAGCCGTCCTGGTCCCCCACCAGATCGGTATGCCCTGCGACCTGGAGCGAATCCTGGAGTGGGCCCGACAACACGCGCTGATCGTGATCGAGGATGCAGCCTGCGCGGTGGGCAGCGAGATCCTCTGGAAAGGCCATTGGCAGAAAATCGGCCGCCCCCATGGGGATATCGCCTGCTTCTCCTTTCATCCGCGCAAGCTTTTGACGACGGGCGACGGCGGCATGCTGACGTTGAAAAACCCCGACTGGGCAGCTCGTGCCCGCAGCTTGCGCCAGCACGCCATGAGTGTGCCCGACACAGTCCGCCACGGCGCCACCACGGTCATCCGTGAGAGTTATCCGGAGGTCGGCTACAATTTTCGCATGACCGACATCCAGGCGGCCGTCGGCCGGGTTCAGTTGCAACGTCTTCCGGCCTTGTTAGAGCGGCGTCGCGAGCAGGTGGCGTGGTTTCAGCAGCGGTTGCTTGGCCAGCCGTTTGCCTGGCAGGAGCAGCCCTCCTGGGCTCGCAGCAACTGGCAAAGCCTGGCGCTGCGGCTGCCCGAAGGAGTCGATCAGCAGAGCTTGATGCAGAGTCTCCTCGACCGTGGCGTGGCCAGCAAAACGGGCATCATGTGCGCCCATCGCGAGCCAGCCTATGCCGAGTGGCGGGGCGGTTGCCTGAGGGGGAGCGAGCGCGCCCAGGATCGGGTGGTGTTGCTCCCGCTCTTTCACGAAATGACCGAGCTTCAGATGGAAACGGTGGCGGAGGCTTTATGCCAGAGCTGTCCATAGTCACTCCGGCCCACAATGAGGAAGCCAATCTGCCCTTGCTTTACGCGGCACTGCAAGAGCATCTGGCGGCCTACGATTGGGAGTGGATTTTAGTCGACGATCACTCCAGCGATAACACGCTGGGGGTTTTCAGCCGGTTGGCAGCCGCCGATGCACGTCTCAGAGGCATACGCTTTTCCCGCAATTTCGGCTCGCACAAGGCCCTTATCTGCGGTCTGCGCGAGGCTCGCGGTCAGGCGGCAGTCATTCTGGCAGCCGATCTTCAAGACCCGCCCCAGGTCATTGCTCAGCTTTATGCCGCCTGGAAAGCGGGGGATCAGGTGGTCTGGGCGGTGCGTACCCGGAGGCCGGGCGAAACGGGCTCCAACCTGGCCTTCGGGCGCCTTTACTACTGGATCATGCGCAGGTTTGTGGGTCTGACCAGTATGCCGGCCACGGGTGCGGACTTCTTCCTGGCCGACCGGCGTGTTCTTGACGCGTTGGCCCAGTTTCGCGAGAACAACGTCAGTCTGTTCGCCCTGATAGGCTCCCTGGGCTTCCGCCACGGTCACATTGATTACGTCAAGGAAGCCCGCCAGCACGGTCGATCCAGCTGGACCTTCGCCAAAAAGTTCAAGCTGGTGCTCGACTCGATTATCGCCTTTACCTACCTGCCCATTCGTTACATGATGGCTTTCGGCTCGTTGGTGGGTCTGGGTGGATTCCTCTATTCGCTGTTTGTCGTCTACAACTACACGCACGGGTCGCCCTCTCAGGGTTGGTCTTCCTTGATGGTGGTGGTGCTGATGCTGGGCGGAATGCAAATGATGATGCTCGGCGTGTTGGGCGAATACATCTGGCGCACTCTGGATGAGAGTCGCGCGCGACCCCTTTACCTGGTCGAACAGGTAGTTGGGGGCGGAGGTGGCCAGGAACTGCCTGAGCCAGCCGAAAAGCCTCTTTCTAAAGATGGCCAAGACTGACGAGGAATACAAACTAAGCTTGAGTAGCCTGCGCGACGTGCTGGTTTTTACCCGGCGCGCTTTCGCACTGGTCTGGACCACCAGCAAATGGCTGGCCTACGCTTTCTGCTTTTTCACTATACTGGCCGGCCTGCTGCCCGCCACTCTGGCTTACGTGAGTAAGCTACTGGTGGATGGGGTGGTTTCCGCCCGTGCCCTGCACGATCCCGGTCCGGCTCTTCACTACGTCGTCTTGGAAGCGGCCGCCGTAATTGCGTTGGCTCTGGTTCAGAAGGCCATCGGTGTGACGCAGGCTTTGCTGCGAGCCCAGTTGGGCCAGCGCGTCAACGAGATGATTCTGGAGAAAGCGCTGACCCTCAGCCTGGTGCACTTCGAGGACTCGGAGTTCTACGACAAGCTCAGCCAGGCTCGCCGTCAGGCCAGCCAGCGTCCCCTCTCGCTGGTCAACCGAACCTTTGACCTGTTGCAACAGTGCTTAATCCTGAGCACCTACGGGGTGTTGCTCTGGCAGTTCTCGCCCTACGCGGTGGGTCTGCTCTTCGTGGCCGGCCTGCCCACCTTTTGGGTAGAGGCGCGCTTCGCCAAGTCGGCCTTTCAGCTGTTCACCTGGCGCTCGCCCGAGGCGCGCATGCAGACCTATCTGGAAACCTTGATTGCTCGCGAAGATTACGTCAAAGAAGTCAAGCTTTTTGGTCTGGGTGAGCTCTTTCTTAGTCGCTACCGTGCCATCTTTCACAAGCTTTACGCCGAGGACCGAGCGCTGACCCTACGCCGAGCCGGTTGGGGATACGCGTTGGGCTTACTCAGTACCCTGGCTCTTTACGGCGCTTACTACTGGATCGTGCAGGCCACTGTGACAGGCCGCCTGAGCTTGGGCGAGATGAGCATGTATCT
Source organism: Vulcanimicrobiota bacterium (assembly GCA_022842865.1). Lineage (GTDB taxonomy): Bacteria > Vulcanimicrobiota > Xenobia > Xenobiales > JADMJV01 > JADMJV01. The sequence continues at coordinate 3,037 of JALHOV010000485.1, forward strand.
GCTGGTTTTCAAGCAGGGCCAACAGGCCGTCACCAGCAGTCTCTCCTCTGTCGGAGGGATGTATGAAGACAACCTTTATCTATCGAATCTCTACGATTTTATGGCCATCCCCGTGGAGAACGCGGCAGTCGAGGGAGAAAAAAAAGGACCGGTTCCCGGCGACGGTTTGCGCTTTGAGCAGGTTAGCTTCACCTATCCGGGCAGCCAGGAGCCCGCACTGCATGCGGTGAGCTTTCACCTCAAGCCGGGGCGAAAGCTGGCGCTGGTGGGGGAGAACGGCTCCGGCAAAACCACCATCGTGAAGCTGCTTTCCCGTCTGTACACCCCCACCGAAGGCGTGGTCCGGCTGGACGGCCTGGATCTGCAGCAGTGGGATGAACTGGCCCTGCGCCGGCGTATCGGTGTCATCTTTCAGGACTTTATGCGCTTTCACTTCCAGGTGGGAGAGAACATCGGCGTGGGTGACGTGCAGGCCCTGGAAGAACAGCCCCGTTGGGAGGAAGCGGCCGAGAAGGCCCGTGCCGAGGCCATCATCGGCACTCTGCCCGAGGGCTACCAAACCCAGTTGGGCCGCTGGTTTAAGGGCGGCCGGGAGTTGTCCGGGGGGCAGTGGCAAAAGATCGCTTTGGCCCGAGCCTTCATGCGCACCGGAGCCGATTTGCTGGTGCTGGATGAACCGACTTCGGCCGTGGACGCCAAGGCCGAAGTGGAGATCTTTGAGCATTTTCGGCGCGTGACGGAGAATCAAATGGCCATTCTGATCAGCCATCGGTTCTCGACCGTACGCATGGCGGATGAAATCATGGTCTTGGAAAAGGGCCGGGTGGTGGAATTTGGCAGTCACGAACAACTGCTTGAGGAAGACGGTCACTACGCGACTTTGTTCAAATTGCAAGCGGCCGGATATCGTTGATTTATCGCGATATTTCAGCTTTGCGCAATAATTTCAGTGCGAGCTCGTTCACAAGAATGCAACATTTGTCCCCGGGTACCGGTCCTACTATGGACCTACACAACAACACACCTGTAAAGGGGACCACACAACATGACTCTCTCTTCCGTATCTCAAGCCCGTCCTTTCGTCGCCGCTTCCTCGGCACGTGCCTCTGCCGTCGCTGCGCAACAAGCACCGGTAGCCGGTGACAGCTTCGTAATGAACCAGCGGCAGCCGCCGGTTCAACAGCCACCCACTCAGCCCACCCCTCCGCAGCAGCCGCCCGCTCCTCCCCAGCCTGAGCTGAAGGAATGGACGGTGCTGGTATACAGCGTCTCCGACAACAACCTTTACCCTTACATGCAGACCGACCTCGACGAAGCCGAGCGCATCGGATCGACCAACGAAATGACTCTGCTCACCGAGACCAGCCATCAGCCGCGCGGCGGCAGCGTCGTGCGCGTCAAGCTCGAGACCGACGCCACGCCCGGCCTCAAGTCGCCGGTGCTGCAGGACCTTGGCAAGGACTACGACATGGGTCAGTCCCGGAGCTTGTCGGAGTCCATCGCCTGGGCGATGAAAGAGTATCCCTCCAAGCATTTCATGTGCATCTTGTCCGACCATGGCGGCGGCTGGCAGGGTGCCAACCAGTCCGAGTCTCAGAACAGCTGGATGAACATCTCCGACATCGAGGCCGGCCTCAAGGGAGCTCAGGAGCTCACCGGTAAGAAAGTCGACGTACTCGGTTTCGACGAGTGCTTGATGGCCTCCACCGAAGTGGCCCACGCTCTCCAGGGTTGTGCCGACTTTATGGTCGCTTCCGAAGAAGTCGAAGGCGGCGCCGGTTGGCAGTATGACGAGGCGTTCGGAGGGTCCAAAGGCACCAACGGCAACAGCCGCGTGCTGAATCCCAAATTGCTGAACTTTGCCGCCACCGCTCTGCGGGCTCGCGACACCATCACCCCCGAGTCGATGGCCAAAGGCATCGTGCAGATGTCCGAAGGTCACCAGCGCGACCTGGGCGTGATGTCGGCCATCAACCTGAACAAAATGGGCGCCGTCAGCGCCGCCGTCGACAACTTTGCCGGCGCCGTGCTCGACAGCAACCTGACCAAAACCGACTTCGCTCCGGTCGCTCAGCAGACCCAGAAGTTCTACCGTTTCGGCGACCTCGGTCACTTCACCGAGCTGGCCGGCCAGAAGTTCGGCGGCAAAATCGCCGAAGCGGCCGCTGAGGTGAAGGCCGCTATGAGCGAGGCCGTCGTCTCCGAGCAGCACAGCACCAAGTATCCCAACGCCAAGGGCCTGAACATCGAGCTGAACCGCCAGGCCGGTATCGCTGAAAGCGGTCCATCCGACATTCCCAACATGAGCCAGGAAAGCCGCGATCGCCTCAACACCACTCCCTACAAAGACCAGAAATGGTCCCAGGAAACCCGTTGGGACGAAATGCTGCGCAAAGTCCGCTAGTCACAGTGTTCTCTGGAAAGGACCAGGTCGATAGGCCTGGTCCTTTTTGCGTACGTGGTCCCGCTTCGCGGGCCCCGAGTCGTCGCTGATACGACTCTCGCCGAATTTGCCGAGACAAATTCGGCGTACGCAAGCGCTAGCGGCGTGTGCGAAGGTGGCGCCGCGAAGGGGGATGATGGAGAAAGTGCATCGACCCGACCAACCTTTCCCTGGGTAGCAGAACGAGCTTGTTGCCGGCGTTTTCGCGACTGGGGAGGGTAAGACGGGAGAGGGGTCCAGGTGGCTTTTGAAAGGTTGGGGCCTCGCTTGGGATCGACCCACACTTCAAAAAGCCTGAGCCCGACTGATTTAGACCCCCCCAACTCGCGGCCAATAAAACCTGGCGCAGTTTGCTTCACTTCCAATCGGGGACAGGCCCGGCCGCGGCTTGCAGGTATCAGCCACGCCGACGTTGCCTGCCTAAGTTGGGCCCCGGCCAAAGGGGGCTCCGAAATAATCTCACCTTTGGAACCACCGCGGAAAGGCGATACTAAAGTCCTAGGGAATTGCTACCAGTATTCGGGGGT
>JALHOV010000486.1 GCA_022842865.1 Vulcanimicrobiota bacterium
AGGTGGGCGTGGTCGAGGATGTTGTCGACGATAAAGAGTCGATCGATCTGGTAACGCTCCGCCAGTCCCTCGATTTCCTCCAAAACCCTTTCTTTGGACTTGCTGCGGTAGCCCATGCCGCTGCCATTGAGCCCGCAGAAAGTACAGTGGTGCTTTTGGCCCCACCAGCAGCCTCTCGAGGTCTCCATGACCAGGCCGGGCAGAATGTCGAGTCCGCTGGCCCCCAGCGCCTCGAAGTAGTCATCAAAATCCGGCACCGAAGTCTGGTCCATGGCCGTAAAGTTCGAGCGAACCGCCGACCAGGTTTTGGGGTCGCGGGAGAAGACGCCATAAGGGATTTCCGGCTTGCCGTCCAGGACCGAGCGGAGCAGGGGGGCAATGATCTTGTCGGCGTCCCCCGAGACAATGTAGTCGAGCCAGTCGAAGTTGCGCATCATGGCCACGCCCATAGCGCCTTCGCAGTTGGCGCCCCCCATCAGCGTGATGATGCTCGGGTCCAGACTCTTGATGCGCCGGAGCAATGCCAGAGATGCGCAATTTTGCTGGAAGCAACTGCTGCAGCCGACCACTCTGGGCTTGCGCGCAACCAGCTCACGCGCCAGTTCATCGATAAAGGGTTCGGCAGCGTCCCGAACGGCTGTCAGCTGTTCGCGGCTCAGGGTGACCCGAGCGAGCACCTGATTGAGATAGGCTTCGTCTTGTTCCGGATAGGGGCCGAAGGCGGCCCGGGCAAAAGTCCATTCTCCGACCAGATCTTCGGTCAGAGTTGCCAAAATGGCCTGGTGAGCGTCAAGGCCAATCCTCTTAAACCAATCGAGGTTCGGATAAAGAGTCTGGCACTCAATCCCTGCCTGGTTCAGTTCCGAATGTAGGAGACCCAGTCCAATGGAAGGTCTTTCTACGGCAGCGTAGGGCATTTGAATCAGGAAAACCATCTGGCGTATCAAGATTACGTGACATAGTGTTTAGACTCCTGTATCCGTCCCGGGCTTTGAATTTCGTTCAAAGGCGGCAGGGAGGGGCCCGGCTGGCGCTAATCCCCAATGGCTATGAAAAAAGTCGCCCCTGGTTATACGATTTTGAAACGTTACGGTCCTTACAAGAACGCCTGCTGGGTGTTGGAGAACAACGGCGAGGCCGCCGTGGTCGAGATGCCCATGTACACGGCCCAGGAGAAACCGCCCCACGAACGGCTGGCCAGCTATCTACGTCGCCGCAAGCTTCGTCTCAAGTACGGCATCGTGACCCACGGTCACGTCGACCACTGCAAGTCGCTGCCTGAGTTCCGCCTGCATTTTCCTAACACAACCTTCGTGACCCACCGCTCGATGTTGGAGGACCGCCACTTCCTGAGCATCATGGCGCGCAATCGTCACCTGCCCATGCAGGCCTGGAACGAAGGTTCTTTTCGGCTTTTCGACGAGGTTTACGAGGGCCAGTTGTGGACGGGTTTCCTGGGCGGGGAGCCCATTCATTTGATCTATGCGCCCAAGCACTCGTACACCGATCAGTTGCTGCTTTTCCGCGGGGCCATGATCACCGGCGATTGGTATCTGGGCGATCTGCGTGACTGCAATGCTCTGGTTCGTCCCGAGCACAAAGTTCAGGCGATCGACCAGGCGGTCGATATTGTCCGAGGCTTAAGGCACCACGTGCACATGTTGTTTTCCGGGCACGGGGATTGCCTTTATTACCGCGTGGACTTCGATCGGATGATGGCGCGCAGCAAGGTTTACCACTAAATTTTTTGCGGGACTGCCTTCAGAGCTTCTTGCAATTGCTCGGCGCAGCGTTGGTAAACGGCCAGCGATTGGCCGACCGGGTCGCTAATCTCTCGACCTAAGCTGCGCACCTTGGCGGCAGACTCGGGGAAGGCGCGTTGGACCGCCTGCACGTGGGCCTCGGTCACTCCCAGGACCAGGTCCGCCCATTCGACCAGTTCTGCGCTGACGCTCTGGGCCCGGTGGCTTTCCAGATCTGCGCCAAGCTGGCGGGCCAACTCGCGAGAGTGAGCAGCAGCCGGGCGGCCCACTTCGGCCATGACGCCGGCCGAGCGCACCTCCCAATCCGGGTGCTGCTTCTTCAAGATTACCTGAGCCAGCGGCGAACGGCAGGTGTTGCCGGTGCAAATCATGAGGACTTTGGCCATTGTCCAGACTTGGCCCTGGCTGTCAGGCTTCCTGCGGGTTGGCCTTTGCCAAACTCCCTATGCACGCGACACCGGCGCCGGCTCCTGGTGGGTCCTGAAGGGGGATGGGGGCGAAGCCTTGGGAGCCTCGGCCGGCTGTACTCCGGGTTGGAGGCCAGTCATTCTTCGAAAGCTTTGGAGGCTGGCCAGCGGGGTACGGGGAAACCGGCACTTCGGTATCCCCTTTTTTGGGGTGAGATTGGGCGTGGTCGAGACCTGAACCCTAAAAACAGCTTGCGTCTCGTGTCCGTTTTTGCCCCCCCCGCTTGCAGCCGCTAAAACCTGTGCAGAATGCTCCGATTTGAATTCGGAGTCCTTGGAGGCGGGGGCTCGCAGTTATCTCCACAATCCCACTTGGAGACGGGACTCACGCAGACTTTGTATCAGCAAAGGTCTGCGGGAGTCGTCTCAGCGACGACTCGGGGCCCGCGAAGCGGGACCACGTACGCCAGAGAAAATGTCGCGTGCTTACAGCCCGACAAGGTGTGGGGTGGCCTCAGAGAAAACCCCGGGTGAAGTTACCTGTGAGAGATTGGGATGGACATGAAAGAGATTCGCTGCGATGTGGCCGTAATCGGTGGGGGTTTGGGGGGCTGCGCGGCGGCCTGGGCGGCTTTGCGGCTGGGCCAGAAAGTGGTCATGACCGAGGAATTCGCCTGGATCGGCGGGCAGATGACGTCCCAGGCGGTGCCGCCTGATGAGCATCCTTGGATCGAGAGTTTTGGCTGCACGGCCAGTTATCGCCACCTGCGCCAGAGCATCCGCGATATCTATCGACGAAGCTATCCGCTGACGCACGAAGCTCGACTGAACCCTCGCCTCAATCCGGGCAATGGATTCGTCAGCGCCATCTGTCATGAGCCGCGCGTGAGTTTGCAAGCGCTCGAAGAGATTTTACGACCGTACGAGGCCGGCGGGGCTCTGACCATCCTGCGCAACGTGGTGCCCACGGCCGCCCGAGTCGATGGCGACCGCGTTCTGTCGGTCACCGTGGGTGACTGCGAAATCAGCGCCGACTATTTTGTGGACGCCACCGAGCTGGGCGACTTGTTGCCGCTGGCCGGAGTGGAGTATGTGACCGGAGCCGAAAGCAAGGCCGAGACAGGCGAGCCCCATGCAGCCGACCGGGCACAACCACACAATATGCAGGCGATTTCCTGGTGCTTTGTGCTTGATTATCACCCCGACCTGGACCGAACCATCGAGAAACCATCCCGTTATGAGTATTTCCGGGATTTGATCCCACCGCTCAAGCCGGCCTGGGGTGGGCCGCTGCTCTCCTGGCAGGCCACCCATCCCATCACGCTGGATCCGGTCGTGCGCACCTTCGACCCGGTGAATCCCAAGCCGGAACGTGGTCCGATGGATCTGTGGACTTTCCGCCGCATTGCCGACCGGCGCAATTTCATCGAGGGCAGTTACCAGAGCGATATCGTGCTGGTCAATTGGCCCCAGATTGACTACCTGGACGGCAATCCCATCGAATGCAGCGCCGCGGAGAAGGCGGCTTGTTTGGAGGGCTCGCGCCAGTTGAGTTTGTCCATGCTTTACTGGATGCAGACGGTGGGAGGGTGGAAAGGCCTGGGTCTGCGCGGCGACATCACGGGCACGACCGACGGTCTGGCCATGGCGCCCTACATTCGCGAATCCCGTCGCATTCGGGGTCTGGTCACCGTGCTCGAGCAGCACGTCGGTCTGGAGGCCCGCTGCGCCGCCACCGGTCTTTCCGAAACCGAGGTGCGGGCCGAGCGGTTTGTCGATTCCGTGGGCGTGGGCGCCTATCGCATCGACCTGCACCCTTCCACCGGCGGCGACAACTACATCGACGTCAGCTCCCTGCCGTTCCAGATTCCTCTGGGCGCGCTGATTCCCCAGCGGGTCACCAATCTTCTGGCGGGCGGTAAGAATCTGGCGACCACCCACATTACCAACGGTTGCTATCGATTGCACCCGGTGGAGTGGAATGTGGGGGAGGCGGCCGGTTGGCTGGCGGGCTATTGTCGTCAGAGCGGCGCCACCCCTCGCCAGGTCTGGGAAAAGAGCCGCCATCTGCAGGAGTATCAGCGTTTACTGACCGCTCACGGAGTGGAATTGGAGTGGCCCGACCTGCAGCCCTTGTAGGCTTTCAACCAACCAGGAGGGAAAGGTCCAACCATGAGCATCGTTACCCTCGCGCCTGAGCCTCTTTGGCAGAACTTTTCCGACCTGAACGCCGTCCCTCGCCCCTCGAAAAAGGAAGAGCGGGTGATTCGCTTCATCCAGGAGTTTGCCCAGAAGCTGGGCCTGGAGCACAGTACGGATGCCACCGGCAACGTACTGGTCAAGAAGCCGGCCAGCCCGGGACGAGAGAAGCAGTCCCCGGTGGCCCTTCAGAGCCACCTGGATATGGTCTGTCAGAAGAATACCGGCACCGATTTTGATTTCGACCGTCAGGGCATTCGGATGCGCCTGGAGGGAGACTGGGTTTTAGCGGAAGGAACCACGCTGGGGGCCGACAACGGCATCGGCGTGGCCGCCATCATGGCCATTCTGGCCGCCAAGGATCTGGTCCACCCGCCCTTGGAGGCGCTCTTCACCATCGATGAAGAGACCGGCATGACGGGGGCTCGCGGCCTGGCCGGCGGCCTGATGCAGGCCAAAGTGATGCTCAACCTGGACACCGAGGATGACTGCGAACTCACCATCGGCTGCGCCGGAGGACTGGATGTGCAGGCGAGCTGCAGCTACGAGGAAGCCGAGGTTTCCGAGGAGCATGACTTTGTGGAGGTAAGCCTCAAGGGTCTGACCGGCGGGCACTCCGGCATGGACATTCACAAAGGCCGGGCCAATGCCAACAAGTTGATGAACCGCTTTCTGTATGCGGCCACCCTCAAGTTCGGTCTGCGCATTGCCAGCATCGATGGGGGCGGACTGCGCAACGCCATTCCCCGTGAGTCAACGGCGGTGGTCGCCCTGGCCCGGAAGCGACTGCCCGAGTTCCAGGCTTACGTGGCGGAGGAGTCCGAGCACTACGCGCGCGAGTATCATGTCACCGACCCGGAGTGCAAGTTGAGTTGCGCCGTGACCCCCGTTCGTCCCAAGGTGATGGATCGCGAGTTTCAGACCAAATTGCTGTGCACGGTGTATACCGTGAACAACGGCATTTATCGGATGAGCCCGGATGTTCCGGGTCTGGTGCAGACGTCAAACAATCTGGCTCGGTTGTGCGTCCGGGACGGTCAGTTCTCGTTGGCCTGTTTGACGCGCGGCTCGGTCGACTCGGAGAAGATGGATCTGGCTACGGCACTGCGCTGTCCGCTGGAAATGATGGGGGCGGAAGTCACCTTCGCTGGCGGCTACCCGGGCTGGACTCCTCGTCCCGAAGCCGGCATCGTTCGTCTCATGAGTGACATCTACCGGGAGCTTTTCGGAACCGAGCCCAAGGTCACGGCTTGCCACGCCGGCCTGGAGTGCGGCATCCTGGGCGCCAACTACCCCGACATGGAAATGATCTCGTTTGGCCCCAACATCCACGGCGCCCACTCTCCCGACGAGAAAGTTCAGGTCAGTTCGGTCCAGAAATTCTGGAAACTGCTGACCACGACCCTGGCCCGCCTGTAACCTTCCGGATCTAGCCGACCATTTCTTCCCAGAGCACGGTCAGTTGCTGGCATTCGCCCTGCAGGCCATCGAAGCGCGCCTGGACTTTCTGAAGCTTCTCGGGGTTTTGATAGAGTTCGGGCTTGCCCATCTCGGTGGAAAGCTCGGCCATCTCGCCTTCCAGCTGGTAAATCTTCTTTTCCAGGGCCTCCAGGGTCCAGTGGTGCTTTTTG
>JALHOV010000487.1 GCA_022842865.1 Vulcanimicrobiota bacterium
GCTCCTGCTTGATCTTCTTCCTGGCCTTGCGATTCTTACGCGCTTTGTGCAGTTGTGCTTCTGCGTTGTCGAAACTCTTGTCTGTTCTTTCGGTAGTTCCCATGTCTACGGGTGGTAATTCGAAAGCCATAACTCCGCTCCAGGTTGTTTTAGAAAGTATCACCCGATTTGGCGGAAAGTTAAGGCCCCCTTCAAGGGAAACTCCAGGAGACTCATTCGGACAACCGAATGTTTGCGGCTATGCGAGAAGATGATGCCGAGAAGCTGAATATCCAGCAGCCGTTAGAGATTTTACGCACCAGCGCACGTCGTTTGATGGACCGCCAAATGCCGGTCAGGCTTGAAGAGCTCTACGCTCACATCAAGGGAGCGGTGGCCGATTCGGTCGAGACCGTCAGCGGCTATGTGGGCCGGTCGCTGCAGTTTGCCCGGGAAAATTTCCCTGAAGCTCTAGATGCGGAGGCGCACAAGGCGGCACAGGCGGCTATCGAGGAAGTCCAAAGTGAGTTGCAGGATGCTCTGTGCCAGGTCAAAGAGACGTTTTTCGCGGCCACATCTTTCCAAGAGTGTGAAGCTCGGCTGCCCAATTTGGCCCTTTTTGAATCTCGTCTGGAAGGTAGCTTGTTGCGTCTCGAACAGGCTATGGCTTTGGTGGATGACCCGGAACATTTTGGCTCCCCGAGCTTCGTTCCGGTTCCCACCATCAGCGATGCCCTGGAGGCGCTAGGGGAGAGCCTGGAGCAGATTCATCGGCATATGAGCGATGGCAGTAAGGAGCCTCTGCGTTTAGCTCTCGAACAGGTCCGTCGCGCACAGATCGGCTTGAGCGCGGCACTGGCCTCAGATTCACCCGACCCGGGCGCGTCCATGCCATGAACCTGCAGCTCCTGGAGCCTCACGACGCAGAACAAATCGCTGAGTTGGCGGCCGATTTTTATCCTGAGGAAATGCTCTACGATGCAGCCGAGATCGCCGCGGCGTTGACCAGCGCGACGCGCGAGGGGGGGAATTTCTCGGTCGGTCTGCTGGCTCGCGGCAATCTGAAGGCCTATATGCTTGCCTGGCTCGAGGAGAGCAGGGTGGAAGGCTTGCGCGAGTCGGTTGTCCTGATTGACGACCTGGCCCTGGCGACCGGCGAGATCGAGGATTTACGCTTGATGCTGTCCCATCTGGTGCGCCAGTTGCAGGGGGCCGGCTTGGCCCACCTGGCTATCGAAGGTAGCCTTCTGCCTGACACTCGTGAGTTTTTTCTTGATCAAACAGACTTCTTTGCCTCTTTGGGTTACGAGATGGTCGCTTCTCAGGACTATTGGGAAGACGATTTTGGGGCCGAGCTAACCTGGGTTCGTTACGAACGTCCTCTCGAGGTCGAAGCCGAACTGTCCGCCTCTGAGGTTTGGGATGGTGTGGAATTTCCGGAGTAGATCCCTCGCTTGCCGGTAAAAAGTCTTGGTCATCGGCGCGTGTTTATCCAGAGTCTTAAAGTGACGCCTGAGAATTCCAAGGAGGCTGGGTGGGGCGGTGGACGTTCCTGGGCTGGATCGGTCTTCCAAGAGTTTGGCTCCCTCCTGGTGGCAATGGTTATCTCATGGTGCTCCGACTGACTCGAATGCAGAGATATCCGGCAAAATAGGCCAGGAAGTCCTCCCAGGCGAAGGTGCGCCCCAGCAGGATGGAAAGCCAGCCGTGCCTGTCTGCTCCAAGGTATGCGGCAAAGTCGAAGGCCTGTAAGCTTTCGATAGTAAAGGCGATGGCCAGCGAGATATTGGCCATCGTCTTCGGCTTTTTGAGGAACACCGTCTGCAGGGCGGTGTAGACCAGAATGACCACCAGGGCGTCGCCCACAAACGGCCGGATGAAGTGGTCGTGGACTTTCAGGGCGATGAAGAACTCTATGGACAGCAGGATGAAAGTGGCCAGGGCGTAATTTCGGCGCATGCGCAAGATGTTTCTCCACGGATTGGATTCTTCCAGTCAAGGTCGCAAAGCCCGCCTTCTGGCTTCCATGGGAGTTTCCACCCCCGACTTCAGCGGGGATCTGGCCACGCGAATGGCCCAACTGGAGCCGCTGCTTGGGTCCGACCGCTGGATACTGGTGGGGTCCAGTTTTGGGGGGCTGATGGCCGCCCTGTGGACTTTGGCCCATCCCGCCCAGGTGCATCGCCTGATCCTATTGGCTCCGGCCCTCCACCGGCCCGATTTTGTGGTTGGTGGACCGGTCGACGTTCCCACGCTGCTGATTCACGGGGTGCACGATGAAGTGGTTCCTCACGAGCTGGCCGCTTCTCGGGCTCGTCAGGCCTTTACGTCCTTGCGAGTGGACTGGGTGCAGGATGACCATCGCCTCGAGTCAACGGCACGCGCCCTGGACTGGGTGACCTTGCTTCAGTAGGTCTTGTATTTGAGGCGGCGCACGATGCGCGAATACATGCTGATTTCCTGATCGAAAACGAAGCGCAGAAAGAGACCGGTGAGCGAGCTGTGGGCATGCAGATTATCGTAAAACTCCGGGGCGCGTCGTTTGACTTCGGGGAGTAGATTCCAGGGCACGGACGGGAAGTCGTGATGCTCGTTATGGTAGCCGATGTTGAGGTTGACGATGTTCAAGGGGCCATAGTAGCTGTAGGTTTCCTGGTGGTTGTCGAGCACCAGCCAGTGCTCTTGAACCCAACGGGCGCCCAGCGGGTGGGGTCCGACCGAGAACCAGAAGCTGAGCATCAGGTAAACCAGGGCTTTGGGGCCCATCAAGCTGTAGAGAATGGCCGTAAAGACGATTTGCACGGCCCAGTTGGTCTTGATGCGCGCGTCAAAGGATCGCTGGTCTTTGATACGGGGAGTGCGCAAGATTTGGAAGATGGGGAAGAAGCACAACCAGAAGAGCTTGCCCAGGCTGTAGCCGCCGATGAGTTTGGCTTCCCATTTGCTGGGGATGTCGGCGTCGTGCTCTTCCACGCTCAGAAAGGAGTGATGTTTGGAGTGGTAGAGACGGAAGGCCAGGGCGGTGGGGAAGATGGTGGGCAGATTGGCTACCAGGCCGGCGACCAGGTTGGCTTTGGTGGTCTTGAAGATCAGGTTATGGCCCGCTTCGTGAATGCACACGAAGAGACTGTGGGCCGCGTAGGCTCCCACCAGGTAGGCGCAGGCGGCGATTTGCCAGGTCGGTGCATCTTTGAGATACCAGGCCATGACCAGCTGGAGCACCACACAGCCGAGAATTACCGCAAAGGTCCAGGGGTTTTTGCTGCCGAGTAGCTCGCGAACCTGGGGGTATTTGGCGAGGATGAGGGGAGCACGACGGTGATGGGGAATCTGGTCGTGGGTATATTGAAAGTTTTCAGGAGCCACGTTTTTAAGGTGCCCTGCTCTCACGAAACTTCCTGCCTATTCGGAAAAGGTCAATACCCAGAGTTTATCACTTGTGCTGACGGCCAGTTGCTGGTTTTTGAGGGCGGAAGAAAGGATGGCGTTGGGCAGGTCGATTTTCAGCAACTGCAGGCTCTGAGTGTAATCCCAGAGGCTAACGGTTTGCTGGTGGATGGCAAACAAGTGGCGGTCGGTCAGGTGGAATCGTTCCAGGGGTGTGGTCTTGATGTGTGAGAGTTTTTGACCGGTGTCGGCCTGGAAGAGAGTGAGATGGTCCCTGTGTTGGGCGAAGAGAAAGGGGCCGTGGAATCGGATGCTCTCGCTGGGCTGGTTGTTCTCCCAGAGTATGCTTCCACCCCGGTCCCACACCTTGAGGCTGGGGCCTCCAGCGGCCACGTGAGTTTCGTCTGCGGCGCAGTGGGAGAATCGCTTGCCCCAGCCGGTCGGGAAGCGCTTCTTGCTGGAATGGAACTCGAGATGGGTGTGCAGAAGCAGGACGTCTTGGGGGGTGAGGGCCAGGTCTTTGAGGGAGGTTTTGTGCTGGGTCCACTGGCCTTTTTCTTTGAGGTGGAGGTGAGTGTTGGTTTTCAGGGCGACCCTCTGTTGCAGCGCTTCGATTCGCTGGGGTTTGAGCTTCTGGCCGTAGGTTTCCCGGGTGTGCAGGTTGGTGAGCTGCTCAGCGGCCACCCAGAGCCCGTCTTCGCCCCAGGCCAGCAGTCCGTGAAGCGGATAGGATTGGCGCTGGATGATTTCCGGGGTGATCCTGCGCGGTCTTTCTTTGGGGGGAATGGGTCGTAAGAGTCGGCGGATGGCCTGCACGTCGTCGGGGCGATCTTGAGGCTTGAGCTGCGTGAGCGCCTGGATGATGTGGTTGTTGGTTTGCAGGGGAGTGCCTTTGCTGAGGCGTTCCCAGGCCGGGGGCGGGTCTTGTCTGGTTTCGCAGAAGTAGAGGGTGGCGCCCAGGGAGTAGAAATCGGAGCGGCGGTCGGTGACGCCGTGGCCGTATTGCTCGGGAGGCGAGTAAAATTCGCTGCCCACGCCTTTGAGCAGTAGCTGGGTGCCCTCTTCCACTCGTTTGGCGATGCCCAGGTCGAGGACTTTGATGCTCTGGTCGGGCTGGATCATGATGTTTTCCGGTTTGAGGTCTTTGAGGATGACGTTCTGGCCGTGGAGGTATTCCAGGACCTCCAGGAGCTGTTCTAGGAGGCGATGAGAGTCAATGGTTGTCTCGCGAAGGGTTTTCCCTTCGATGAATTCCATGACGAGTTCGTCGTTTCTCAGTTCGTGAATTTGGGCCAGGGCCGGGTGCTTGAGAGCGGCCATGAGTTTGGCCTCCTTGTGAAAGGCCGCCAGGTCCTGAGGGTTTTTGCACTTTTTGACGGCCACCCAGCGTTCCAGTTCCGGCTGCCAGACTTTGTAGACGACGGCCATGCCGCCTTCGCCCAGGATCATTCGTTCCTGAGAGCCTGGATGGGATCGAGGCGACTGGCTTTGAAGGCGGGGTAGAATCCGAAGAAGACACCGACCACCAGCGAGAAGGTGAAGGCCAGAACCACGCTTTGAATTGAGACGACCGGGGGCCACTGGCTGAATTTGGCGGCAATGTGCGCGAAGCCATAGCCGAGACCAACGCCAATGGCACCGCCGGTGAGCGAAAGCACGATGGACTCGACCAGGAACTGGCGCAGGATGTCTTTTCTCTTGGCACCGAGGGCCATACGGATGCCGATCTCACGGATGCGTTCGGTGACGCTGACGAGCATGATGTTCATAATGCCGATGCCGCCGACCAGCAGGGAGACAGAGGCAATGCCGCCCAGCAGCAAGGTGAAGATTTGGGTAGACTGGTTGGCGGTTTCGGCAAACTCGGCCTGGGTGCGGATGGAGTAGTCGGGGTCCTCGCCTGGTTGGATTCGGTGACGGCTGGTGAGCACGTCGTCAATCTGCCGTTTGGCGCGGTCGACCTGCTCCTTGGAGACGGCTTCGGCCATGATGTAGTTCACGTTGGACTGGCGCTGCAGGCGCTTCATACAGGTGGTGTAGGGCACGATGACGATGTCGTCCTGACTTTGACCAAAGGCGCTATCGCCTTTCTCGGCCAGCTGGCCGACCACGCGCATGGGAATGCCTTTGATGCGCACGGTGGCGCCGATGGGGCTTTCTCCGCCAAACAGGTTGTCGGAAACGACTTTGCCGAGCACGCAAACTTTGCCGGCGGCGCGAATGTCGTCGTCGGTGAAGAAGCGGCCGTCCACGATGTTCCAGTTGCGGATTTCGGGGTAGGCCACGTCGGATCCGGTGATCTGAGTGCTCCAGTTCTGATCCTGAAAAATGATCTGGGCCCTGACCTGGGTGATGGGGCTGACTTTGGTGACCGAGGGGCACTGCTTGGGAATTTCCTTGGCGTCGTCCACCGTCAGCGTGGAGGCGCCGCCGGTGCCGGTGCGGGCCCCAGAAGTCTGGCCGGATCCGGGGAAAATCATGATGGTATTGGTGCCCAGGCTGGCGATGGTGGCCTCGACGCTGCGCTGGGCGCCGGTGCCGATAGCCAGCATGGTGATGACGGTGGAGACGCCGATGATGATACCCAGGGCGGTCAGGAAGGTGCGCAACTTGTTGCGCATG
>JALHOV010000488.1 GCA_022842865.1 Vulcanimicrobiota bacterium
CGGAAAGGCAATCCGGCCACCGAGCTTTCCTCCAGATAGGGGAGGGCTCCGTCACACAGCGCCACATCGGTCGAAGTGCCCCCCACGTCCACCGTCATAATCCTGGACAAGCCCTGGTCCTGAGCCAGTTGCCATGCGCCCCGCAGGCCGGCGGCGGGTCCTGAGAGCAAACAACCCACGGCTCGTTCGACCGCTTCACGCGGGCGGCAGACACTGCCGGAGGAGCGCACCACCCACAGGTCGGCCTGGCCTAGGCTGCTGCTCAGGTGTTCGAGATAGCGGTCCAGACTGGGAGCGACGTAGGCCTGGAGCACGACCGTGCTGGCCCGCTCATACTCTTTGGGCTGAGGGTCGACTCGATGACTGAGGCTGACGGTCAGGCCGTGATGGACCAGGATCTCGCCCAACTCACGTTCGTGCTCGCAGTTCAGGTAGGAGAAGAGCAAGCAGACAGCCACCGCTTCGACCCCCAACGAACGGAGTCGACAAGACAGACGCTCGCATTCCTCACGTTGCAGAGGGCGCAAAATCTGGCCACGCGCATCCAGCCGCTCGTCCACCTCAAAGCAAAGCTCGGGCGCTACCAGCGAGGGCCGGGCCGGCGGCAGTAAAGCGTAAAGGTCCAGGCGCTGCCCCCGTCCCAGGGTCAGTATGTCTGCAAAGCCCCGCGTGGTCACCAGTGCCGTGCGGGGTCCGCGACGCTCCAGAGCCACGTTGGTGGCTGCGGTGGTGCCGTGGCTTAAGACGCATTCGCTGACGCCCAGTTCTTTCAGTCCTGCCAGGATGCCCACCGACGGATCAGGCCGCGAGGTCGGCCGCTTGAGCTGCAGCCGACCTCGCTGAGGGTCGATGACCACGAAGTCGGTGAACGTCCCCCCGACGTCCACGCCCACCTTAGTCAAGGACGAAGGTGGGCACCACGCCGCCGCCGGCGGTCACGTTACACAGAGCGGTGGCGGATAGACGGGTGAGCAGACCTTCTACTTCACCTTTGAAGATGAAAGGATCGAGGTCCACGCTGTATTCCGCCCAGTGCACGGTTTTGCCGTCCCAGGTGGGATAAACTTCGCGCGAGACCTCCACTTTGTTCTGCACCAGATAGAAGCTCTCCAGCGAAGTCTGGATGGCTTTGTCCCAGTCGTCATCGTTCATTTCCCAGCCCACGAAGATGCCCTTACCGCCATATTCGTCGTTGGGTTTCATGACCAGCTGGCGACGGTTCTTGCGAATCCAGTCGAGCAGCTCGATGTTGCGCCCTTCCACGTCGGTGGTGCGGGCGTCGGCGACCCGGCGCGTCCACGGCACGTGGGTGTAGACCGCGAAGAGCTGTTCCGGAGACATGCCGTCCTGGTAAACCGGGTCCGTGATGAGCGCGAAGATGGCCTTCTTGTGGAGGTATTTGGCCCGGAAGTTGTTGACCATGCAAATCTTGCGGTCGCGGTAGGCTTCCCACACGGGTTTGCAGGCATCAAATCGCTCCAGGAACTCGGTGGTGAGCAGACGCCGATAGACCAGATTGATGGTCTGGCCCTCGTAGCTGAGACGCTCCCCGTTGTAGTCGAGCTTGCGCGGGTCGGCCACCACGCACTGATAGCCGCGGCTGTTGAAGAAGCGACGGAAGATTTCGAATTCATGGCGAGTGGGCAGACCTTCATAGTCGACGATCCCGATGACCGGTTTGTCGATGCCGCCCCATGTCTTGTAGCACTCAAGCAGGTTATTCAGCAGCGTTTCGCTGGTATAGAGCGGTTGACAGGGGAATTCGCGGATGAATTCCTTCATGACGGTGGTCGACAGGAAGACGTCCTGCATTACGTCGTTGTAGCCGATACCGGCCGGCGATTCGGCGTTGTATTCTACAAAGCGCACTTTACCGCCCAACATAAA
Organism: Vulcanimicrobiota bacterium; assembly: GCA_022842865.1. GTDB lineage: Bacteria > Vulcanimicrobiota > Xenobia > Xenobiales > JADMJV01 > JADMJV01. The sequence goes on from JALHOV010000488.1 coordinate 1,888, forward strand.
GCTGTCGAGACGGGAAGTGACCGAGAATTCGGGGTAACCTGGATCTACGGCGCATAGCCGCCTTTCCTCTTCGCTCAGGCCCAGGGCATCCTGCAATTCCGGAGACTCCTGGATGCGTGGACCCAACACGTTGCAGGCGCCCACCACACCGCGCACGGCCGAATTCAGAAGGTCGAGTTGTTCGCGGCCGCAAAAATGGGGACGGAGAAACGGGCACATGAGGCGCTCGCCGAAGACGGCGCCGCGGCTATGCATGTGGGCTTGCAGTTCCTGGGCGAATTCGGCCAGGTCTTCGCGCTCCAACAGGGAGTTGTAGTAGGAGACGGCCTCAAGGCGGTGAGCCTCGCGAGCTGCCGCTGCCAGGGCAGCGTCTACTCCGTCGGAGCGAATGGGCTTCATGTGTGTGGGCATGCTATTCCGTCCTCGTCTTTTTGGCTTTGGCCGTCTTCTTGGGAGAAGGCACAGCCGTTCTTCGAATCAGTTCTTCCGCACAATTTGTAACGATGCGGCCGAATGCCTCTTCGCCCAGTGACCACCATTCTAAATCAGGGTTCACTTGCAGATCGCTAAGCCAGAGTTTGGAGCGGTGCCAGGCGAATTCTAGCCCCGTCAGGTTGAAGTCCGCCACCTGCAACAGGCGTTCGCAGGCTTGCAAAGTGGGCGCCAGCAGTTCTTCGGAGACGGGCCGATAGCGAACGCTCACCGGGTCATAGCCGAGCACTTCCAGGTGGGTGCCGGCTACGATGGCCAGCACATGTTCGGCGTCGCTCATATCGGGCTGTAACACCATAAGCTGGTCTCCGCTTTTGCCGTAGGTGCCCCACAACTCGCTGAGACTACCCACTCGGTAAACAGGCCCGCTGCCCAGGCGAGCACTGCGCAGGGCAGCGGGCAGGCCCATCTGGCGCAAATAATTTTCCCAAGGCATAGGATAGGCCAGGTTGCTCAGGTCATCGCCTTCTACTCCGGGCGGGTGCGATTGATGGGGCAAGAGGATGGTAGGCACGGCCTGTACGCGCGCTTGCAAGGCCAACTGGGCCAGCCCGACCCGGTCGAGGGAGTGCAGGCTCAGAGAAGGCATGGATGACACGCCCAACCAGCTCTGTTGCTGCAGCAAGCTGCGGAAGTAAGGGACCTTACCTGAAATGCGGTCGACCAGGAGCCGATAGGGGCTGCGTTCCAGGGCTTCCACGCTAGATACGGTGATGGACTCCCCGTGGACGCCAGCCTGGCGAGCGTTCAGCTCGAGCAGGAGGGCGGGCGGAAACGTTTCCTCGCGACCGTGAAGTATGCCCAGCAATTGAGACATTGAGCCTTTCGGGTTCGGTAGCCTTTGGGGAGAGACCTGCGAGCCTCGACCGGCCCGACGCTCCTACAACAGTTGCGGGGCCATGACTCGCCAGGTGGGCCAGTCGTGAATGAAGTGAGCGTCCCAAATGTCAAGCCGATGGGGAACGCCCAACTGGCTCAGCAGGTAGGTCAGTTCGCGACTGGGAGGCAGGCAAAAGTCATGGGCTCCCACAGCTAAACGGAAATCAAGCTGGCGCAACTGTTCCAGGTAGGGCCCGGGCGGCACGTTGCCCAGGTAGGCGATGGGGTTGAAGAAGTAAGCGGGGGGCTCATAGCTGTCGTCCAGGTTCTTGCTGACGTCAAAATCGCCCGACATGGCCACCACCCGCCGCACCTGGGTGGGGTGGCGCAGAGCGAAGTTGGCGGCGTGGAAAGCGCCGAAGCTGGTGCCGGTGGCGATTAGAAAATCGCTGGAATTGCAGCTGTGCAGCTGCGGTAAGAACTCCTGGCTCAGATATTGTTCATAGCGTTCGTGCAGTTCGAGGACCTGGGAAACGGGCTTGTTAAAGTCGTACCAGGTTTCGTTGTCGATGCCGTCCACGCAAAAGAGTTGCAGCCAGCCCTGCTCAATGGGATGGCGCAGCGCCTCGATCATGTGGAAATCTTCCCACTGGTGAAAACGGCCGCGGCTGGTGGGAAAGACCAGCACGGGAGCGCCGCTGTGGCCATAGACCAGGGCTTCCATAGGCCGTTGCAAGGCAGGGCTCCAGTCCTTAAAGTAGAGGCGCTGCATGGGGTTCTCTAAACGGGTTTGACGACCAGGGGTTGCATGGGAGCGGGTTCAGGAATCCAGCCCAGGCGTTTGCCGGTGGCCTCGAACTTGCGGCGGTCGCTTTCGCGGGTCAGCCAGTAGCTAACGACCAGGTCCATGGTGGCTTCGTCTTCCTGGGCTAGCAGAGTCAGTTGCTGCAGAGCTTCGTGACAGGCCTGGCGGCGCCAGGGGCGCTTCTCTGCACCCAGTTCCGAGAGGATCAAACGGATGGCTCGCAGCCGGTCGGGCTGCCGGGTGATAACCGGCAACCAGGCTAAACCTTCGCGAGGATCGCGAGCGGTAAGACCCACCGCCAGGTCGACCAGTGCTTGCGAGCGCACCTGGGGGCTGATGACGGGAGTCAGGGCGGCAAGCGCGTTATCGTATTCCCCGAAGGCAAGCTCGAGATGGAGAAGGCCGGACTGATAAAAGTCACGGTCGCGCTGGTTGAGCTCTTTTGGTGCGTTGCGTAGCTTTTCCAGTAGCTTTTTGGCCAGTTCCCGCGTTTCCGTTTCCTGGAGAAGAGGCAACAGTCGCGGCAGAGTGGAGCTCAGGCAAACTTCCATTTGACCACAGGCATCCAGTCCCCGCAAAATCTCGCGGTGAACCAATCGTGCCCGTCGGTCTTTACTGTGACCCAGGGCGCGACACAGGTCGACCATTCCTTCCAGGCGATGAATGGCGGTCTTTTCGGTGGCCAGGATTTCCTCGGCTTCCAGCAGGAAGGCACGGTATCGATCGTGTTGGCCGGTGTCCCAGGCGAGGCAGGCCAGGTCGGCCAGAGTCCAGGCTTTGAGTTTGGGCACGACCAGGAGATGGGCCTGAACCGCTGCTTGCTGCATCAACTGGTCAGCCCAGTCGCTGTCCCCGCTGTGGTGGGCCGCTCGGGCCAGGCCTAAAAGCAAATAGGCGCGTTCGCGCGGGCTGTTGCCCAGGCCGACCAGTTCGCGTTGGTCCTGTCCCAGGGCTTGGCGAAGCTGGTCCGGTGACCCGTTGGCGTTGCTTGCCAGCCGGAAGGTCAGCCGGCAGAAATGATCCTGCATGGATCCAGGCGGAGGCTCCAGGGCTTCCAGCAGAGTGAAGGCCAGGTCGCGGGCGCGGGCGGGGTGGTTCAGTTGGGCGGTGGCCGCTCCCACGAAGGCCAGCGAGGCCGTCTTTTTGTCGGCCTCGACTTCCGAGACGGCTCCGGCGGCGGCCTTGCTAATCAGTTGTTGACTGCGGTTTGAATCGCCCAGTCGGTAAAAACCGAGGGCCAGGTCGGCGACGATGCGCACGCGAAGCTGATTTTCCAGTTCTAAATCCTTGGCCAGCTGGGTCAGGCGCTCGAGGCCCTCGAAAGCCTCGGGAATCGGCCCCAGGGTCATCCATAAACGGGATAATTGCGCAAAACCGCGCAGCCAGCATTCCGGCTGGGCGAAGTTCTGCAGTGCCATAGTCAGCACCCCGACGGCGTGGTTGAGCCATTCGGTGGGGTGCTGATGGGTGATCTGGTCGGCCAGGTCGACCAACTGATCCAGCCGCTCCACCTCGCTTTCCAGGCCAATCAATTCTTTGAGTTTGCCGTCGAAGTCTTCCTGGCTGATGGCCGGCCGAGTGAGGGCGCCCGACCACATCTGGGCCAGTTCGTTCTGTTTCAGAGCGCGCAGTGACTGGCCGATGAAGGTGCTCAGTCGCTGCTGGTCGCTACCGCTGCCATGCGGCGCTTGATTCCAGCCGCGTTGGAGAACCCAATTGCGCAGGCGATCCTCGAGTCCCTCGATGAGGCCGAGGGTCAGGTAGTTACTTGCCGCCCGACCACTTTGGTCATCGCGACTTAGCAGTTCCAGGATGTCTTTTTCGCGAGTTGGCATGCCTTTCAGGAGACAGGCGCAAATGCTGACGATGAGTAGATTGAGTTCGGGGAACATACCGCCGGCATCGACCTGGGCCGCCTGGGTGAGCAGGCGATCGGCCAGTTCAAAACGATGCTCGTCCACCGCTT
>JALHOV010000489.1 GCA_022842865.1 Vulcanimicrobiota bacterium
GGTCTTGCCCATACCCCATCTGTCGGTAACCTTTAAACCGTTCCGTGAAGCCGGTCTCCAGGGCGAGTGGGTGCGCTCCCGAGCCGCGCACAACGAACGGGTGGTGCTCTATTTGCACGGCGGCGGTTACTTCTTCTGCTCGCCGCGCACTCATCGCCCGGTCACCACCTCCTTGGCCCGCCAATTGGGCGGCCGAACGCTGGCCCTGCAGTATCGTCTGGCCCCCGAATATCCTTACCCGGCCGCGCTGGAAGACGCGGTGGCCGCCTATCGCTATCTGCTCAATCAGGGAATTTCGCCCCAGCACATCGCCATCGCCGGCGATTCGGCCGGGGGCGGCCTGGCCCTGAGCACACTCATCCAGTTGCGCGATCTGAAGATCCCGATGCCCTCGGCGGCCGTTCTCTTCTCGCCCTGGACCGACATGGCCGCCACCGGCGCCTCGCTCGACCAAAATGACCACGCCTGCGCCATGTTCTCGGCCAGTGGCATTCGCAAAGCTCGTATGCTCTACGTGGGCCAGGACGACCCCTACAACCCGCTGATTTCCCCGCTGTACGCAGATCTTTCCGGGCTGCCGCCCATGTTGCTCCACGTCAGCGACAATGAAGTCTTGCTGGATGACTCCACTCGCCTGGCCGAACGCGCCCGCTCCGCCGGCACCAACGTGGAGTTTCGCGTATGGAGGAACCTGCCGCACACCTGGCAACTTTTTCACCGACTGATCCCGGAAGGGCGGGAATCGCTGGATCAGGCAGCCCACTTCCTCAACCAACATTTTGCGAAGTGCTGGGACGGCCTCGACCTGCCCTACAATCTCCCGTAGCTTTGGCTCGCATTCGTCGCAGTTACACCATGAGCCGGGCCGACGCCGCCTGGCTGCACATGGAAGATCCATCCAATCTGATGATGATCACGGCGCTCTTCACCTTCAAGGGTCGCCTCGAACCGGATATCATGCGGGCTCTGCTGGAAAAACAGTTGATGACCTACGATCGTTTTCGCATGCGCGTCGGCTACCCCAAAATTGGCATCGGCCGTCCGCTCTGGAAACAATACCGCCACTTCAACCTGGATGATCACCTGGACGTGCGCACCCTGGAGGCCCCGGGCGATGAGCCGGCTCTGATGAAGCTGGTCGGCGAGCTGATGAGCACTCCCCTGGACCGGGAATTGGCGCTCTGGAAATTCCACATCGTGCACGGTTTCAACGGAGAGGGCAGCGCTATGGTCTGCCGCATCCATCACGCCATCGCCGACGGCATCGCGCTGCTGCGTGTCCTTCTAAGCATGACCGAACAAGATCAATCCGTGCTGGAAGCCCCCAACCGCAGCGGTGCCTTGATGGTCACCGAGGCCAGCATCAGGGTGACCCCGAGCAAGCTCATCGACGTGGCCCGCGGCTACGGCACGGTGGCCCAAGACCTGGGCAAGCTGCTGATTGAGAGCGAGCCCTCCAGTCCCTTCCGAGGCACCTTGGGGAAAGCAAAAACCGCCGCCTGTACTCAGCAAATTTGCCTGAACTCCATCAAGGAAGCCCGTCTAAGGGCGGGCTGCACCGTCAACGATGTACTCATGGCCGCCGTAGCCGGAGGCTTGCGCACACACTACGCCAGGATTGAGGGCAACCCGGCAGCCCACATCAACCTGCGCGCCATGATCCCCGTCGATCTGCGCAAACCTGGCAAAGATCAGCCCTTAGGCAACCGCTTCGGTCTGGTCTTCCTGGGTCTCCCGGTGGGGCTGGACAACCCCAAAGAGCGCCTGGCCGAAGTGCAGAAGCGCATGAACGCGCTGAAGCGCTCTCCCCAGGCGGTGGTGGTGCTCGGTCTGCTGGCTGCCGTCGGCTCGATCCCGGCCGATATGCAGCAGCACATCGTTGACCTTTTTGGATCCAAGGGTACGGCGGTGGTGAGCAATGTCCCTGGTCCCCGCGATCCTCTGGCCCTGGCCGGCCAGACCATCGACAGCCTGATGTTCTGGGTGCCGCAGTCCGGCCGCCTGGGTCTGGGCATTTCGGTGTTGAGCTATGGAGGCAAGGTCAAATTCGGCGTCGCTGCCGACGCTAACCTCAAGGTGGACGCGCAGGGATTGGCGCACGATATCGAAGCGGCGCTGCAAGAATTGATTGAGGCGCTCTGAGAGCAGTAGGAGGACCCACCCATGGAGGCGATCACCGCCCCGGCCCTGGACGGCTGGCTGGAAGATTTAACCCGCGCTTTACCGGCCTGGCAGGCCACGCCCACGCCGCGTCGCCTCGGCTATCTGGCCCAACTGCGCAAGGACTGCTACCGTTTGGCTCCGCGCTGGGCGGAAGTATGCTGCCAGATCAAAGGGATTGATCCCAAGTCCCAGTTAGCCGGGGAAGAGTGGGCTATGGGTCCGCTCATCACCCTGCGCAACCTGCGTCTGTTGGAAAAGCAGATCCAAACCCCACCTCGCCAGGGCAGCCGACTGGTGCGCGCCCTGCCGGGCGATACCTGGGACATGGTGCAGTGGCCTATTCTGCGCGGTGAGACGTGGTCTGACCCCAACCAGAGCAAACCCGAATCGGTCAAAGGCAAAGTCGGTCTGGTGCTGGGAGCCGGCAATGTGTCCTCCATCGGCGCCACTGATGTGCTTTACAAGATGTTCGTAGAAGATCAGGTGGTCTTGCTCAAGATGAACCCGGTCCACGAGCCCTTAGGGGAAGTGTTGGAAGAGGCTTTCGAGTGCCTGATCAAAGACGGCTTCCTGCGCATCGTGCGCGGGGGACCGGCCGAGGGGGCGCTGGCCTGCCAGCACCCCAAAGTCGAGGCGCTGCACATCACGGGGTCCCACCATACCTATGATTCCATTCGGAACAATCTGCCCAGCCCCAAGCCGATCACTTCCGAGCTTGGCTGCGTTACTCCGGTGATCGTGGCCCCGGCACGCTGGTCGAACCGCCAGCTCGAGTATCAGGCCCGCCACATCGCGGGTATGCTGACCACCAACGCCGGCTTTAACTGCAACGCCGCCCAGGTCCTGATCACCAGCAGCCAGTGGCCTCAGCGCGACGCCTTTCTCAACGCCCTGCGGCGCGCGCTGGCCAAAGTGCCGGCGCGTCCTTCCTACTATCCGGGTTCGCAAGATCGCCATACCAGGCTGGTCCGTCAAAATCCCGCCGCCGAACAGTTGGGGCCGCCGGCCGCCGAGTCCACTTGCTGGACGCTGGTGCCGGGCCTGGACTGGGAAAACGATCCGCGGCCCTTGCAAGAAGAAGCCTTCTGTGGAGTGCTCTTTGAAGTGGCTCTGGACGTCCCTTACAACGATTTCCTTTTGAAAGCGGCCGACTTCGCCAACGAAAAGATCTGGGGAAATCTTTCCTGCTCCATGATTTTGCCGCCCGAAGCCCAGCGTAGCCAACCCTGGCGGCGCGCTTTGGAGAACCTCCGCTACGGGGCGGTCGGCGTGAATATTTGGCCTGGCCTCGTTTTCGCGATGGTCAACCTTCCCTGGGGCGCCTATCCGGGCAACACTCCCGAAGATATTCAATCCGGCAACGGTTTTGTGCACAACACCGCCAACGTCGAGACCGTCCAAAAAACCGTGCTCTACGGCCCTTTCTACACGCCCATCCGACTGCCGTGGCACGCTGGCTTCACGCGCTTCGGGAGCCTGGCCCGTCTGCTTACGGACTTTGAATATCAACCCTCCCTGAAGACGGCTCTCAAAGCCCACTGGGAGGCTCTGCGTGGCGGATTAGGAGTCTAGGCGGCTGCCCACACGCGCCACATTTCTCTTCGTCTTCTTCTGCGTGGTGCTGGATATGCTGGCGCTGGGCATCATGGTCCCGGTCCTCCCCAAGCTGATTGTGCAGTTCGAAGGCGGCGACCACGCCCGCGCCGCCCAGGTCACAGGAGTCTTCGGCTTCGCCTGGGCCCTGATGCAGTTTCTGGCCAGCCCGGTTCTGGGCTCGCTCTCCGACCGCTTCGGGCGCCGCCCGGTGCTGCTGCTCTCCAGTCTGGGGCTGGGACTGGACTACATACTCATGGCCCTGGCGCCCAATTTGGAGTGGCTGTTCTTGGGACGCGTCATCTCCGGCGTGACGGCCGCCACCTTCGCCACCGCCTCAGCCTACATCGCCGATATCTCGCCGCCGGAGCAACGAGCCGCGCGCTTTGGCATGTTGGGGGCCGCCTTTGGCATCGGCTTCATCGTGGGTCCGGCGCTGGGCGGCGTACTGGGCAACACCGACCTGCGTCTGCCCTTCTGGGTGGCGGCGGGCCTCAGCTTACTCAACACCGCTTATGGGTTCTTCGTGCTGCCTGAATCGCTAGCCCCCGAAAAGCGCCGTCCCTTCCAATGGAAAGTGGCCAACCCGCTCGGGGCCTTCCAATTCTTCCGGGAGCACTCCGGGGGCGGACTGGGCCGGTTGGTGGTGGCTGCGTTCTTCTACTACGTGGCTCACGAATCACTGCCCAGCATGTTCGTGCTATACACTGACTTCAAGTTTCACTGGTCCGAGAAGACGGTGGGGCTGGTGCTGGGAGCGGTGGGTGTCAGCTCCATGCTGGTCTCGGCCGTGCTCACCGGCAAAGCCGTCAAACTCTGGGGCGAAGGCGGCACGCTGGTGATAGGCCTTCTCTTTGGCATCGCCGGTTTCGCTTGCTACGGTTACGCTCCCAGCCCGACCTTTTTCCTTATCGGCGTGCCCCTGGTCGGGTTGTGGGGACTGTGCGGCCCGGCCCAGCAAGCGCTCATGAGCTCCCAAGTGGACGCCACTCAACAAGGTCAGTTGCAGGGATCCCTCAGCAGCCTGCGCGGCATCGCCGGTATGATTGGCCCGCTGCTTTTCACCCAGTCCTTCGCCTACGCCACCGAGCACCGAGGCTGGCCTCCCGGGCTCCCCTACTACCTGTCGTCCGCTCTGCTGGTGGCCTGCCTACTCCTCTCCCTGCCGGCTTTAAAGCGCGGGAGGAGCGAGCCCCTCGGCGCTAGCGGCCTCCATTAATCGCGTATCGAAGCTTAGCAACACGAGCTCTGGCAGCTCCAGTGCAAGCGTTTGGGCTGCGCCCAGATGCCAAAGGTCAGCCCCCCGCAGGCGAGAACGCATGGCCAACGCCCAGAGGCTGGAGCGGTTCGGTTCGACTTCAATCCAGGCGAATGGCCCTGCCTCAAAAGCGTAAGCTATAGCATCGCTTGCATCCGCAGTTAAGGTTCCGTCTCGCTGCAGCCGCGCCAAACTCGCATAAAACTCTGAGCAGGCCAGGCTGGAAGCGACGTGAGTGGCATCACTTCCTAACCAGGCCAATGCCTCCGGAGTGTGACTGTCTTGGACAAGCGTGGAGAGTATGGCCGATGTATCCCAGTAGATGACGAGCAATCAGGAATTCCGATCTTCCTGGAGAATTCGTTGGGCCGCCTCCCCTACGCCAGCAACTGGAGGGGGCAATGGCCGGCGGGGTCGGGCGTCGGGTGCCTCCAGCACTCCTCGAGCCACTAACCCTGCCAGTCGGTCCTGCAATGTGAGATCGCCCGGCTGAATGGGGACCAGCTTGCCGATCGGTCTCCCTCGGTCGGTAATCAAAACCTCACGGCCCTGTCTCACTTCCTGGAGCAGTTGGCTAAATTGTGCTTTCGCCTCCCGGACACCAAAGCTTAGTCGGTCCTCGGATTTCATTCTACGATTGTAGTCACCGAGACCACATCGGTCAAATCAATTCTCGTCCTCGACCTTGGGATGAACCGGACCTTCCTCGGGTTGCCAGCCGCCACCCAGAGCTTTGTAAAGCTGCACCAGCGAAAGCAGCTCACCACGCCGGGCCTGAGCCAGGGCCACTTCGGCCTGGAACAGGTCGCGGTCGGCGTCCAGGGCGTTGAGCAGGCTGTCCACTCCGCCGGTGTAGCGCAGATACGAGAGTTCCGAGCGGTCTCGCAGGGTGACCACTAAAAGCTCTCGTTCCTTGCGAATCTCTCGATACTTGGAATGATCGATCAG
>JALHOV010000490.1:0-3895 GCA_022842865.1 Vulcanimicrobiota bacterium
CCACGGTCATTTACACCCGCTCTATGAAAAGCCATTGGGCGGTTCTCTTTTCTGGACTTTTGAATTTCGCCGGTGTGATGATGGCCGGGGTGGGCGTCGCTTACTCCATCGTCCATCTGTTTCCGATGGAAGCGCTCTCCGCCAGCGGCGGACTGGCCATGATTTTCGCCGTGCTGGGGGCGGCCATGATTTGGAATCTGGGCACCTGGTTTCTGGGCATCCCGGCTTCTTCCAGTCACGCCCTCATCGGCTCCATCCTGGGCGCTTCGATGGGCTTTTGTATTCAGCAAGGCGTGCCCTTACAAGACGGCGTGGCCTGGGATAAAGCCCGCCAGATCACGGCTGCCCTGCTCATCTCGCCGCTTTTCGGCTTTCTCTGCTCTTACCTGATGCTGCGCTTGATGCGCCGCTTCAGCAAAGATGAACGTCTTTTCCAGGCCCCCAAGGGCGAAACCCCGCCGCCCTTCTGGATCCGCGCCTTGCTCATCGCCACCTGCGGCGGCGTCAGCTTCGCCCACGGCTCCAACGACGGCCAGAAGGGCATGGGTCTGGTGATGCTGATCCTGATTGGCATGGCCCCGGCCAGCTTTGCCCTCAACCTGCACGGCAACCAGGCCCTCAATTGGAAAGCTCAGGCCGCCTGCCGGCAGATGGCCGAGCTGCTTCCGGAGGGTCATACCCGGATGCCCGTCAACCAGGAACTCCAGGCTTACCTGCACGGCACGGCCGTGCCACAGGGCCTGCGCCAGTCCTTCCTGGAGTCCGCCCGGGTCTGGGGATCGGACCTCAGCCAGCTGCCCGAAGACCAACGCAGCGCCTTCCGCAACCTGACCGGACTGCAGGCTCGCTGCCTGCGCAAGCTGGCTGGCCAGGGTGGACCGCACGCCCAGGAAATGAAAGAGGCCGCCCGCGCTCTGGAAGCCCCGATTGAGTATGTGGCGGACTGGGTTAAGGTGGCCGTAGCTCTGGCCCTGGGCCTGGGCACAATGGTCGGCTGGAAGCGCATCGTGGTCACGGTGGGCGAGAAAATCGGCAAAGACGGCCTCAACTATGGACAAGGCGCCGCCGCTCAACTGGTAGCCGCCTCCACCATCCTTCTGGCCGACGTGATGAAAATGCCGGTCAGCACCACCCACGTCCTTTCCTCTGGCATCGCCGGAGCCATGACGGCGCAGAAGTGCCAGCTGCAGCGCAAGACCCTTTACAGCATCTGCCTGGCCTGGGTGCTCACCCTGCCCGCCTGTATCACCCTGGCGCTGGGCCTCTACCTGGGGTTAGCCGGTAGGGGCTAGCCACTCACCGACCACGACAGCAGGAGGACCGCTTGAGCAAGGGATTTTGACTCAGGGGTCCTCTTGCTTTGCCCAAGAACCAGATCTGCAGGCCGGAACGGAAGCGCCCGGATCCAGGCAGGCTATCAACTAAATTTCAGGCCGGTAGCGCAAACTGGCCAGGTGCTCATCCGTGACTCGTTCGCTCCGGTCTCCGTAAGGAAGGCGAAGCGCGCTCCTAAGAAGGCCCCGGTCCAAGACGGCTCCAGCCTGTCGGCGACGGCACAGCTGAGCCAGTGCCCGGTTGGCCCCCAGCTGAGCACGACCACCCGCTGCCTGAGTCGCCAAAATCGCGCTCTGGGTGAAGGCGCCGCCGCCACCGTCACGGGCGGTCCGGCTCAGGTAGCTACCGCCCAGATTCAGGCGCAGATGCGCCAGGGCCTGTGCCCCTATCTCTCCCAGGCCACCCAGAACAACCCGAGCCAGGACTGGTCGGCTCTCAACCTGCTGCGCGAGGGCCTGGAGCAGGGCCAGACCGACCCGGTTGATTTTCTCCATGGCGTGCATCAGAACTACGGTGCCAGCGTCAAGGTCGGCGACGTGCTCTTTGAATCCCGTCCCGACGTGGTCAGCCAGATTCTGGTGGCGACCGAGCATCCCAGTAAGGCGCAGTTCACCAAGTCTACCCTGCAAAAGGAATCCCTCGGACAGGTCTATGGTGACCACAACATTTTTCTGGAAGATGGCGCCGCCTGGAAAGCCCAGCGCAAAAGTCTGCAGCCCCACTTCGTAGGCCGCTCGGTGCTGTCCGAGGAGAATCACCAGCATCTTCAAGACCTGACCGACAAGCACCTGAACGCCCTGCCCGTGGGCACTCCCTTCGATTTGAACCTCAAGCTGCGAAGTCTTTCGCTGGACGTGGCCATCAGTCACATGTTTGGCCTGAACTTGGAACGGAACGATCTGGAGAATCTGGCCGGTCTCTTCGAGCGTGGCGGCAAGCTGGCTCAGAACAAGCTGTTCGGCATCGAGCACCAGGATCCCGAGCTGCAAAGTCAGCTCCATCAAGTGGCCGATCGCCTTATCGCCAGCCCCACGCCGGCTCCCACGCTGCAAACGCTGCTGGCCGACCCGCAGGCAAGCGACAAAAAATGGCTGCGCGACCAGGTGCTCATGCTGACCATGCTGGGCCACGAGACGACCGCCAACTTGCTCACCTACAGCGCCGCCGAACTGGCCAACAATCCTCAAGAATTAGCCGCCTTGCGGACCGAGTATCGGGACAAAATCGGCACGGCCCGCCCCACCGTGGAACAGACCACCGACCTGAAAGTCACTCGCAATTACATCAAAGACACCACCCGAGAACATGCACCCAACTATCTGGTCAGCCGCGAAGCCCTGGAAGACGTTAATCTGGATGGCATGCTGATCTCGGCCGGCACCCAGGTGCTCATGTCTTTGCACGACACCAACGAACAGGCCAACGGCAAGATTTTCTCCTTCGGCGGCGGCAACCGGGTGTGCATGGGCCAGGTGCTGGCTCGGTTGGAGGCGGCCGTGGTGCTCTCGCAGTTGATGACCCGCTTTGACCTGGAGTCTACCCCCCAGACCTCGCTGGCGCCCAAGTCGGACTTCTCCAGCCGTCCAGCCGACGCTCACTTTACCTTACACAGAACTGACATCGCCCAATAACCCGCCTGACTCGGAGCGCATATGGTGCCTGAACAATGTCTTACCTTTCTTGTATCGATGAACTTTCTAATCCCTGGCTTTGCCAACAAGCCCTGACTGACCAACTGACTGTCGAAGTCAGCCAACTGCGCGGCAATCCAGCCTTGGCCGAACAGCTCGAAGAGAACTGGGTCAAGGTGGTGGGCATCCACCGCGCCCGCGCCTGCGTCAATAGTGGCACTTTGCGTCTCAGCTACGATCTGCGCCGCTTCTCGCGCAGCCAGCTGAAGGCACGGGTGGCCGCGTCGGCGTAGTCTTCCGGGTGAGTTCCGCGGCCCGCATCCTGATCATCGACGACGAGAAGAACATCGTCGAAGCGCTGCGCTACAATCTGGACCGGGAAGGCTTCGAAACTCTCTTCTCCTACGACGGACTCGAAGGGCTGGAGTTGGCCCGCACTCAACTGCCCGATCTCATCATTTCGGATTGGATGCTGCCTGGTCTGACCGGCCTGGAGCTGTGTCGTCGCCTCTCGACCCAGGAAGAAACAAAGCACATCCCCATTATTCTCTTGACCGTCCGCTCCGACGAGACCGACAAAGTGCTGGGCCTGGAAATGGGCGCCCACGACTATGTCACCAAACCTTTTTCCACCCGTGAAATGGTGGCCCGCGTCAAAGCCGCCCTGCGCCGCCAGGAAACGCTCAGCGCGGCCCGGCCGCAGCCCGAGATGTTTACCCTCGGCCCGCTCAAGGTCGACTGGGCCCGCCACCGCGCCCTGCTCCACGAGGAACCCCTGGAGCTGACCTCCAAAGAATTCCACCTTTTGAAGGCTCTGGTCGAGGCCAAAGGGCGGGTGCTCAGCCGCGAACAGTTGCTCGACCAGGTGTGGGACTATGAGCAGGCCAGCAACATCAGCACGCGCACCGTCGATCTGCATGTCAGCCAGC
>JALHOV010000490.1:3905-5955 GCA_022842865.1 Vulcanimicrobiota bacterium
CTCTTCCGATCTCTATCGGCTCGACACGTAAGTGCCGGACAGCTTTGAACATTTTTTGGCGGAGCGCCTGCAGGCCGAGGCCATCCTCGAGTCCCTGGCCGAGGGAGTGGTGGCCGTCGACGCGGCCGGTGACTTTGTGGCCATCAACCCTGCCGCTCGTGCTCTTTTAGGCGTCGGTCAGCAGCCCCTGGTGGGGGCCAACCTGTTTGAAACCCTGCGCCAGCGCGATCTTCACGACCTGGTCCGCGAAGTCATGGGCACCGGCCGGCTGACCCTGCGAGATTTTCCACTGTTTGCGCCGCGAGAGCGGATTCTCAGGGCCCAGGGCGTACCTTGTCTGGCCCCCGGCCCGGGCGGAGCGCGCGTGGTGTTGCTGCTGCAAGACGTGACCGAACTGCACCGCTACGATCAATTGCGGCGCGAGTTCGTAGCCAACGTGTCCCACGAGTTGAAGAGCCCGCTGACCTCCATTCGCAGTCTGACCGAGACCTTGCTGGATGGCGGCCTCGAGGATCCTGCCTGCAACCATCGGTTCGTTGCTCTGATTGAAGAGGACTCGACGCGCCTGGCCCGGCTGATCGACGACCTCTTAATCCTGTCTCAGGTCGAGTCCCGGGCCATTCCGCTGCGCCTCTCGGCAGTGGAACTCAACCAGGTGGTCACCCAGGTGCTGGCTCCCCGCGAGGTACTCATGGCCGAGAAACAGGTGCGCATCATTCGCCTCCTGGATCCGGAGTTGCTGGTTCGGGCCGACCCCGACCGCCTGCGCCAGGTGCTGGATAACCTGCTGGACAACGCCATCAAGTACAGTCCACAAGGCGGCCGCGTGGAAATTCTGGCCTACCCGGTGGAGCAAAATCGAGTGCAGGTGCGCGTGCACGACCAGGGCCCGGGCATCCCCCCTGAGGCGCGGGGTCGGGTTTTTGAGCGTTTCTATCGCGTCGATAAGAACCGGTCCCGTGAGTTGGGGGGCACCGGCCTGGGACTTTCCATCGTCAAGCATATCGTGGAGTCGCACGGCGGCCGCTGCTGGGTGGAAGGCACGGTGGGGGAGGGCAGCCAGTTCTGCTTTACTCTGCCGCTGGCCGCCCATCATCAGGACGAAGTAGTGCCGCCGGCGGCCAACTCGGTCGAATCGCTGGAGTTACCGACCCCGGTCGAGGATGAGTTGAGCCACCTGCAGGAGCGTCTGCTGGTGATGGCCGGGCTGGTGGAAGAAGCCGTGGGTCGTTCGGTGCAGGCGCTCGTTTTGCGCGACGGCAAACTGGCTCGTCAGGTTTTGGAGCGCGACCGCGATATCGATCAGTCTGAGCTGGTGATCGATGAAATTTGCCTGCGACTGCTGGCCGAGCGTCACGCTGCCGGGGTGGACCTGCGCCTCATCGCCATGGCTTTTAAGATCAATGCCGATCTCGAGCGCATCGGCGACCTGGCCGTCAACATCGCCGAGCGCACCCTGGACTTGCTGCGCCAGCCCCTGCTGCTGCCGCTGGTGGACATTCAGACGATGGCCGAACAGGTGCAGGCGATGGTGAAGGCCAGTCTGGACGCACTGGTCCAGCGCGACGTGGAGGGTGCTCTGGAAGTTTGCCGCCGGGACATCGTGGTGGACAGCCTCAACCGCCAGGTCTTTGAAACCATGCTGGGTCTCATGTCCTCGCAAACCCAGAGCGCCGAGCGAGCCGTGGCCCTGCTGCTGGTGGGCCGCTCTCTGGAACGAATCGCCGACCACGCCACCAACATCGCCGAGAACGTGGTCTATCTGGTGACGGGCCGAACGGTAAAGCACCGCGGCTCCCTCTAATTCATCGTATTGGTATCCATAAAGCTGCGCAGCATGCTGGCCGTCTCTTTGGGGGATTGGCGGGCCAGGGCTTCCAGTTTCTCGAGCACGCGCGGCTGAGTGGCGGTGGCCTCCGAACCCGGCGTGGGTGCGCCCTCCTTGCGGAAGTTCAGGTCGCACTGAGTGGCCAGACCATTAAATTTGGGCGTTTCCAGCACGGGCTGGTTGAGGCGCAGACGGCGCTGCCCGACCCACCAGATGCCCGCT
>JALHOV010000491.1 GCA_022842865.1 Vulcanimicrobiota bacterium
TTTTTCGAGGCCTCTGAAACCGCGGTCCAAGCCCAGGTGAACGGGCCGCTGGTGCTCTACTTGCTGGCTCAACTGGGTGCTCGCCTGGACGACAAGCAGTTGTTTTGCTGTCCTTGCCCGGCTCAACAGGCGGAAATGGCCGGGACTCCTGTCGATCTGGAGGCGCTCAACCGCTCCTGCATGGATGACGCGGAGTTCGAGCGAGAATTGATCGAAACGTTCACGGCCGAGGGACGGCGCCAACTGGCCGGGCTGGCGCTCAATTACACTGCTCACACGCTCCATTCGCTCAAGGGGAGCGCTGGCATGGTAGGTGCTATGCGGCTGGCCGAACTGCTGGGCGAACAGGAGAAGGCTTTGCAGAAAGACCAGTTGCCCGAACTGGAGGCTGAATTTAATCGCGTGGTGGCCTTCCTGCAATCGCGATCAAAGTAGTGCTTTCAAGTCTTCGACGCTAAGCACGCTGGGCGAACCGTCCTGGGACAGCACCGCTTCGGCCAGCTCGCGTTTGCTCTGGTGTAGTTCCAGGACTTTCTCTTCTACCGTGTCGCGAGCGATCAAGCGGTAGACGTTGACCGTCTGAGTCTGCCCGATACGGTGAGCGCGGTCGGTGGCCTGGTCTTCCACCGCCGGATTCCACCAGGGGTCAAGGTGCAGCACGTAGTCGGCCCGGGTAAGCGTCAGTCCCGTGCCGCCTGCTTTCAAACTGATCAGGAAGATGCGGAATTTGCCTTGCTGGAAATCCTCCACCAAGGAGCGTCGTTCTTCCACCACGGTCGAGCCGTAGAGGCTGCGATAGCCAAGCCCCTCCTCGTCCAGCTGGCGGGCCAGGCGGTTGAGCAGGCTTACAAACTGGCTAAACACCAGGATCTGGTGGCCTTCGGCGCTGACTTCCGCCAGCATCTCCACGGCCGCCGAGATCTTGGAGCTGGGCGCCTGCCACTGGTCGTCTACCAGGGCCGGGTCACAGCAGGCCTGGCGCAGGCGCGTCAGGGCCGTCAGTAAACTGATTCGATCTTCTTTTTGCATTTGCAGTGCGCCACGACGTATCTGGTTGTAGAACTCGCGCTCCAAACGGGAAAGATCGATGCGGTGCACTGTCTCCAACTTGGCCGGCAACTGCGGTGCCACCATTTTCTTGCGCCGGCGCAGGATGAAGTGAGCCACCTGCGTGCGCAGTCGAGCCAGGCGTTCGCTTTCCGCTCCCTCTTCGACTCGGCTCAGATAAGTTTGGCGGAAGCTGTTCTGCGTGCCTAGCAGGCCCGGATTGAGAAAATTCATCAGACTCCACAGTTCCAGCAGGTGGTTTTCAATGGGAGTACCGGTTGTGGCCAGCCGGCCGCGAGCGTTCATTTCAAAGGCGCTACGGGCGGTTGCGGAAGTCGGGTTCTTGATCTTTTGAGCCTCGTCCAATACCAGGCAGTTCCATTCCCGATTGCCTAGCAGGGCGTGGTCCTTGTGAAAAATGCCGTAGCTGACCACAATGACTTCGAATTCATCCAGTTTCTCGGCGGCCAGGTGGCGAACGGGTCCCGCTCCCTCGTAGAGCATCACGCGCAGATCGGGCAAAAATCGCTCTGCCTGTTCTTTCCAGTTGAAGGTTACCGAAGTGGGCGCTACCACCAGGCTCGGTCCCTGCGCGCGCCGGTGGTAGAGCACACATAGGGTCTGCAGCGTTTTTCCCAGACCCATGTCGTCGGCCAGACAGGCGCCCAATCCGGCGTGCAGGGTGCGCAGCATCCACTCCACACCGTCCTTCTGATAGTCACGCAGGCGCTCCCACAGCTCGGCGGGTAAGTCAGGCTTAATTTCGCCCGCTTCCTCGATCAAGGCCGCCAGTCGCGAGAACTCGTGGTTGTTGGTCTGGTCTTCGAAGAAGTGCACTTGGCCGGCTACCAGACGGGCTCGCAACGGGTCGATGGTGCCGGCATTCAGGCCTTCGGGTAAGAGAGAGTTGAGGGTTTCCAACTGCGCGCGCAAAGCGTCGTCGATCTGCACGAAGATGTCCGGCGCCACCGCGATGGCATCGCGACTGTGGCGCACCCGGTCGAGTAACTCCAGCAGGCCTATCTGGTGCCCCTGGCCCAGTTGAAGTTTTCCGCCGATCTCGAACCAGCCTTGTTTCTGACCGATGGTGGCTCTCAGATTGTGCAAGCCGGCTTTGCCCAAAACCTGAAACGGTTGCCCGTGGGGCCACTGCACCTCAAAGGGACTGTCCTTGACCTCTTGCAGCAGGCGTAGACAGTTGCTTACCCCTTTGCAAAGAAACCAGCTGCGTCCCCCGCACTGGTCCCGCAACCATGGTCGGGCTTCGATGGCCGAGTTGAGTTGCTCCTGGAGGAATGGAACATCATTAAGCTCCGAGCGAACCCGTAGGTGAACGATGTAGTTGTGGCGTCCCGAAGGGCGAATCACCACCAAATAGGGATGACCTCCTGGTTCCAATTCGGGCAGCACCAGCGGCGTGGCTACGGCGGCGCCCACAGGCAGATCTTGGGGCAACTGCTCTGCTTCGGCCAGGGCCAGCTCCAGCCGCGCCAGTTGCTCCAGACTCGGATCCTCTTGGAAGTGACGGCGAGCTGCTTGTTCTAGCTGATGAAGAACCTGAAAGCTGCGCTCTGAGACTCCCAGATCGCTGGCCAGGGAAAGCAGTTCCCGTGATTTTTCTACGTTAAGTGGCCCGTCGCAGAGCGCGACCACCAGGCTGAAGCTGAGCAGGCGCAGGCTCGAACCATCGGGGACCAGCTGGGCAGCGGGCAACGGGAGTTCGGCCAGCGGGCGTGTCTGTAGGTTCCAAAGCACCCGGTCCTGCAATTGGTGGAGAGTGCCGCGCACCAGCCTCGAGATGACGCGGGATTCCGTTTCGCTCAGGGGACCGTCGCAACGTCCCACGCGCAGGAAACAATGTAGCGGCAGCAGACTATGGGCGGGAAGGGCGGGCTTCTCCAGATCCAGACCGACCAACCAGGGAGGCGGCTGGGATGGCATTTGCCGGTAGAATTCGCCGAGCATTCTTTGCAGGCGCTCCACTTCCGGGGCTTGCGGCCGATCGTCGCCGGCCAGTTTCTCGAGATAGTGCTGGTGCAGCGCCAAAAATTTGTCGTGCAACCGGTCGGGGTCATAGCGATCCGGAAGAATGCCGAAATAGGCGTAATCCACATAGGGTGGCCGGCACATCTCGGCAAACCGCTCTACCACAGCCGGGGCGGGCAAAGAGGTGTTCAGGCGCAGAGCCACCGCTTCCAAAGCCTGGCGCTCGTCTTCGTGGATCTCCAAGTCCACAAAGGCCACCGCCACCGCCCCTCGGAAGACGCGGTCGCGTAGTTCTTGAGGAAAGGCGGCCAGCTTTCGGGGCGAAAGCGCCTCTCCGAGCTGCCGGTGATTCAAGGAGCGATAGACGGCTAAACCCAGCAGCGTTTCGAACGGCTCGCGTACTTCCGCCGGTAACTGGAATTCCACTGCCAGAAGATTGCCGATCAGCGACATTTCCTCGGGCCGCACGACACCGTCGGCGGTGGCGATCTCGAACAGGGTCTGAAAAACCAGGTCGGCCACCTCGGCTGCGTTGAGCTGGTCGGGTCGGTCGGGCTGGCTGTCTTCCAGGAAGAACATTCCCTCGCGCTCACCGACTTTGCCCTCGGCTTTCAGACCATGGACTTCCATCTCAAGTTCCAAAGCGGTGGCCTGAAAGACCTCTAGCTTCTTAAGCCGGGTCAAGAGATCGTGCAGAGTGAGGGGACCTTTCCAGAGTCGCAAGCCGCCCAGCAAGAGGTCGCGGCACGAAGGAGGGCGGTCCAGGCTAAAGACGATCAGTTTTTTGTCGACTTCGGCCACCACTCCCGGCGAGAGCGTCTGTCCGATCAGCGAGGCCAGCGTTTTTTCGTCGACAGATCGGCCCAAAAACTCCTGGCAAGCCTCCTCCAACTGGCTCAAGGGACCCGGCACTTGACCGCTGCAGCGCAAATGTTCCAGCAGTTGCTGGCGCGACGCGTCCGTGCAGATGATCTTCCCTTCGGCTAAGCGACAACCAAAGGCTTGGAGCAGCGAGGCCAGCCGGATCAGGTTGGTCAACACGTTCTTCTCGCAGGCGATGGCTCTGGCCAGTTCGTCTACAAAAAGCCAGCCGCCCAGTTCTTCGGTAGCGCCCCGGAGCTCTTGAGCCAGTTGCCCCAGCAGAGGCGCCACAAAGGCAGGCAGCTCCCAATAAACGCTCTTCGGGTTGCAGTGAGCGCTCTTGAGTTGGGAATGCACTCGACTGTGCTCTCCCAGTCGTTCCAGCAACCCGTGAATCGAGGAGCCCAAGGCTTTGTAGCGCGCCGAGGGCGTGGGATTCGAGCTCATCTAGTTCCTATGCAACAAACAACCTGGCCGTCCTGCGCCCGAGGGCCAGGCGGCCTGGGTGGCTACTTGGGCTTACTGGCAATCAGACAGAAAAAATACGGGTGGTCTGAAGTGATTTTGCTGGCGCCCACTTTGATGGTGAACATGCCGCCGGCCTTAGGAACCAGGTTGACGATGGCCACGCTATCGGGGCGGGGGTCGCTGCCCTCGACCTTGCCCTTGGCGTCGATCAGGCGCAGAGTCAGGTCTGTGATACCTTTGGCTCCGACCCCGACCAGCTTATATTTGTTTTTTGCCGACAGTTCGCGCTTGAAACTGTACTCGCCACCCGGTGCCAGCCGGTCAAACTCTACGTGCAGAATCGTGAATCCGGCCTTGACCACCTTGGGCGAGACCGCGCCAAGCTTGGAGTAAAGCTCAGTCAGTGGGTCTTTGGGTGGCTCCTCGGCCAGGGCCAACGGCGTCAGCAAGAGCAGGAACAGGAGTCGCATATCAATCCTGCATCAAGGCCAGCAGCTCGCCCGAGCTGAGGCGCAGTCCTTCCTCGGCTCCTTCCAGCAGGCCCTGGGCCAGTTCTCGCTTTTGGCGATGGAGAGCCAGGATTTTCTCCTCGACGGTATCCTTGGCCACCAGGCGATAGACCGTCACGGGCCGCAATTGCCCGATCCGGTGGGCCCGGTCTGAGGCCTGATCCTCGACGGCCGGGTTCCACCAGGGGTCCATGTGAATGACGTAGTCGGCCCCGGTCAGGTTCAGACCGAAGCCACCGGCGCGCAAGCTGATCAGAAAAACCTCGCCTTCGCCTGCCTGGAAAGCTTTCACGCGGCGGCTGCGCTCCTGGGCGGGGGTGTTGCCGTCGAGATACTGATAGCTCAACTGCTGCTGGTCGAGCTCCTGCCGTAACAGCTGAAGATGGTCGACGAACTGGCTGAAGATCAGCGCGCGGTGGCCCCCCTCGCGCATATCGTTGAGCAATTCGCGCACCGCTTCCAATTTGGAACCCTCGTTGGCTTTCTTTTTGGGCTCGACCAGAGAAGGGTGGCAGCAAGCCCGGCGCAGGCGCGTGAGTTCGGCCAACACCTGCATGGTTTCTGCCTCGCTGCCGTTAAGCTTTTCCAGCGCTCGGGTGCGCAGAGCCTCGTAAAAGGTGCGCTCCGCTGGGCTGAGCGGGACTTCCAGGGTGATATCAGTGCGCGCCGGCAATTCGTGGAGCACCTGGCTTTTGGTGCGCCGCAATAAAAACGGGTGAACCAGTTTCTTCAGGTGCTGACGAACCGGAACCTGGCCGGCTTCGATGGGGGCCACAAAGCGCTCGCGGAATCGTTCCAGGCTGCCCAGCAGTCCCGGATTGAGGAAGCGGAACAGCGCCCACAACTCTTCCAGTCGGTTCTCTACCGGTGTGCCGGTGGTAACCACCCGGAAGTCGGCGGGAATCTTGAGCACGGCTTGAAAGCGTTGGGTGGCGTGATTCTTGATGGCCTGGGCCTCATCCACCACCAGGGTGGCGAAGGTGCGTGCTGCCAGAATCTTGAGCTCGCGCACGACCACGCCGTAGCTGACCAGCAAAACATCGAAAGCCTCCGCTTTTTCCACCACGGTCTGGC
>JALHOV010000492.1 GCA_022842865.1 Vulcanimicrobiota bacterium
AGACCGAGGGCGGCGCCGGCTGGCAGTATGACCAGGCTCTGGGTGGCGAGAAGACCAGCAACAACAACAGCCGCGTTCTCAGCGGTAAGGTGCTGAACTACGCCGCTGCCGCCCTGCGTAGCCGCGAGGCTTTGACCCCCGAATCGATGGCCAAGGGCATCGTGCAGATGGCCGAAGGCCACCAGCGCGACCTGGGCACGATGTCGGCCATTAACCTGGACAAGATGCCCGCCGTCAGTGCCGCCGTCGACAACTTCGCCGGCGCGGTGCTAGACAGCAATCTCACCAAGGCCGACTTCCTGCCGGTGGCTCAGAAGTCTCAGAAATTCGCCGACTTCGCCGATATGGCCCACTTCGTCGACCTGGCTTCCGAGAAGTTCGGCGGCGCGATCAAGGATGCCGCCGACGGCGTCAAGTCCGCTCTGGCTGAGGCCGTGGTCGCCAACCAGCACAGCTCCAGCTACCCTAACGCTCGCGGCCTGAACATCGAGATCGACCGCCAGGCCAACATGATGAACATTCCCAACATGGAACCGGGCGACATCAGCCGCCTGTCCTTCGACAAATACGGCAACACCAAGTTCGCCAAGGACACCCGCTGGGACGAAATGCTCCAGAAAGTCCGCTAACGAAAAGTCTAAAGTTCAGTTGAGAGAGCCTGTCGGCCCGGAGGTGTGTGCCCCTCCGGGCCTTCTTTTTTTGCCGGGCAAGGCGCCACCCGTGGAGGTGGCCCGGTTCGGTCTGACGCGGGGCCACCCGTGCAGGTGTGCATTGCCTATCCGTGCAGGTGGCCCGAGGCGGTCTGACGCGGGGCCACCCGTGGAGGTGTGCATTGCCTATCCGTGCAGGTGGCCCGAGGCGGTCTGACGCGGCGCCACCCGTGCAGGTGTGCATTGCCTATCCGTGCAGGTGGCCCGAGGCGGTCTGACGCGGCGCCACCCGTGCAGGTGTGCATTGCCTATCCGTGCAGGTGGCCCGGGTCGGTCTGACGCGGCGCCACCCGTGCAGGTGTGCACTGCCTACCCCTGGAGGTGGCCCGGGTCGGTCTGGGCCAGGCCACCCGTGCAGGTGTGCAATGCCTACCCCTGGAGGTGGCCCCCGATTCCCAAGTTCGGGCCGCATCAGATTGGCCAACGGGATTCTGGGGTATCTCCACGGGATGGAAAACGGCCGCCGACTCTCACCCTGGATCTGGATCCCCACCCTCTATTTTGCAGAGGGGATTCCCAATTCGATTGTGTCGGATGCATCCAAGGTAATGTATACCGACTTCGGCCTTTCCATCGAGACTCTGGGCGTGGTAACTGGCAGTATGTATCTGGCCTGGGTGGTCAAGCCGCTGTGGAGCCCGATGGTCGATCTTGTGAAGAGCAAACGCTGGTGGATCGTCTTGACCGAGATCCTGCTTGCGGGTGCTTTCCTGGGGCTGGCGGCCACCACCAAGAGTCCCAACTGGCTATTTTGGACTCAAATCTGTTTTTGGCTGCTGGCGGTGACTTCGGCGACTCAGGATATTGCCGCCGACGGATATTACATGCTTGCCCTGGACGAGTCAGACCAGGCTGGTTATACCGGTATTCGCTCGACCTTCTATCGACTGTCCATGCTCTTTTCCAAGGGGGTGCTGGTCTGGCTGGCGGGTTACTTTGCGGCGGGTTCCGATAAATTTGGCGGCTGGTCGACCATGTTCATGGTGCCGGGTGTCTTTTATTTGGCAGCGGCCGCCTACCATTTTGTCGTTCTACCACGCCCTGAGGCCGACCAGCCCCGTCCCAGCGTCGGGATGAGCGAGTTCCTGGCCGGTTATTTTCATACCTTCGCCCGGTTTTTCGCACGGGCCGGCGTCCTCCAGGCTATCGCGTTCATCCTTCTGTTCCGGGTGGCAGAAGTCCAGGTTCTCGGCCAGGTTGCTCCGTTTCTCAAAGGCAAACTCGAAGACGGCGGTTTGGGGCTGACCACCAAGCAGTTCGGACTGGCTTACGGCACTTTTGGAGTGATCGGCATCATTTGCGGAGGGATCCTGGCCGGTAAACTGGTGGCCAGGCAAGGATTGCGCAGATGGTTTTGGTCCATGATTTTTATCATGCACGTGCCCAACCTGGCCTTTCTCTACCTGGCGATGTCCCAGAACACGGATGTGAACATCATCAGTGCTTGCCTTTTCATCGAGCAGTTTGGCTATGGATTCGGCTTCACCGTTTTCATGCTTTACCTGATGTATTTCACGCGTGGCGAAATGCAGACATCGCACTACGCCATCGCCACTGGCTTCATGGCCATGGGCGTGATGCTTCCTCAAATGGGGGCCGGGTATGTTGCTAAATACCTGGGATTTCAGAGGTATTTCGGCTACATCGCCCTATGCACTCTGCCCTCCTTCGCGGTGGCCTGGATGGCCTGGAAAGACCTCGATTTCCTCAACTACTTCGAACCCAAGCACAAGAAGAAGCTCGAAGCCGACGATGTAGGAATTACCCCTGAGTAACCTGCGCCGGCTGCAGCGCGAGGACGAGTCTCGTTTGCTGCATCTGTGGAGCCGCAGTTGCCCTTTTGACCCGATGACCATGGATCTGCTGCGGGAGAAGGTCTGGGGGGATGCGGATTTTCAGGGGGCTTACGTTGCGGAACCTTTGGATGGTTTCGCGATGGCGGTGCACCGTGGTGGCAAGAGCACCATCAAGTTCTTGCTGGTCGACCCCGAGAGCCGCCGCCAGGGCCTGGGGGCAAAATTGCTGGAGGCGGCTGAGGCTTCGCTTCCCCCCGGTCCCATTCGTATCTGTGAGAGCAACCCGAACTACTTGGTTCCGGGCGTGGACGTGCGCTATACGGCCGGGCTGCTCTTTTTGGAGAAGCGCGGCTACCAGAAGGTAGGGGAGACCTACAACCTGGTCTGCGATTTGAAGCAGGACTTTCCCGAGGAGAAGCGCGAGGGGGTCAGGCGCGCCGAAATGACTGATCGAAACGTGGTCATGGCCTTCCTGGAAAAGCATTGGGTGGGGTGGTGTTACGAAGTCGGAAAGATGTTCGAGAATGATCCCATCAGCCTCCACCTGGCCTTCCATCAAGATCGCTTGTTGGGGTTCTCCGGCTATGACGGAAACAACCTGGGCACCGGCTGGTTCGGACCCATGGGCACCGATCCGGAGAAAAGGGGTGCTGGAGTGGGGGGCATCCTGCTGCGGCGTTGTCTGGCCGATCTGAAGCGCCAGGGCCACGAGCAGGCCATCATTCCCTGGGTGGGTCCCTACGGTTTCTACAGCAAGCAGTGTGGCGCACGCATTGACCGCGTCTTCTGGCGCTACGAAAAGAGGGGTCGGTAGCCCACTGCCCGCCGACAATATACCGCTTCTTTGAGTACTCCGGGGTCTTGAAGAATCTTGATTGAGTCCCCTAGTCTCATTGAATGGCCTTATTGACCGACCGCATTATCCTCGATCGTCAGAGTCGTGCGGACACTCTGGGGCTTCGCGAGGACGGGACCCGTCATCTATTGCCCGACCTGGCTTATAAGCGCCTTTTCGTGGCCAATGTGGCCTTCTACGGTAACCCGAACGGTTACGAGAGTTGGGTCCTGATCGACACCGGGGTGCCCGGAACCCAGGCCAGTCTGAAAGAAGCGGCCACCCGAAGGTTTGGGGGTCGGGCACCCGCCGCCATTGTGCTGACCCATGCTCACCCCGACCACGTAGGCTGCCTGCGTGGATTATCTGAGCACTGGGACGTGCCGGTTTACGCCCACCCGCTGGAGCATCCGTATGTGAACGGAGAGTCCGTCTATCCGTCACCGGATCCAGGGGCGGGCGGCGGACTGCTTTCGCGGGCTTCTTTAGCTCGCGAGTTGAAACCGCTACAAGCCAACGGACGTTTGCATGCGCTTCCTGCCGATGGCAGCCTGCCCTTTATGCCGGGTTGGCGCTGGCTGCACACGCCCGGACACGCAGCCGGGCACATCTCGCTGTGGCGCGAATCCGATCGGACTTTGTTGGCCGGGGACGCTCTGCTGACCACCTCGCAGCAATCTGCTTATGCGGTGACCTGTAGCGAACTGGAATTGTGTGGTCCGCCGCGAGCCCTTACGGAGGATTGGCCTCGAGCGGCGGAGTCGCTACAGACTCTGGCTGCTCTTCAGCCCGAGCTGCTGCTGAGCAGCCATGGGCAAGCCTTCCGTGGCGAATCCATGCGCCGCGGCTTGGACCGACTGGCCTTGACCTTTGTGACTCAGTTCACATTCCAGCAACCTCTGTCTGCTCTCGATGGAATAGCTTAGGGTTACACACAACACAAGCAATGGGGTAACCACACATGAATATCAGCTCTCTTAACAGCGCCCAGCCGGCCCTGCGCAACGCGCCTGCCCGTTCGGCAGCGCCCTCCGGCCAGCCTGCGCCGGCACCGTCCGACAGCGTCGTATTGGGCCAGCAACAGCCGGCTCCTCCGCAGCAGCCCGCTCCGCCCGCGCAGCAGCCCGCGCCTCCCGCTCAAGGCCAGCAGCCGGCTCCTCCGCAGCAGCCTGAGCTGAAGGAATGGACCGTGCTGGTCTACTCCGTCTCCGACAACAACCTTTATGAGTACATGCAGGCCGACCTCGACGAAGCCGAGCGTATTGGCAGCACCGACCAGATGAACGTCATCGTCGAAACCAGTCATCAGCCCAAGGGCGGCAACGTGGTTCGCATGAAGCTCCACCCTGACCAGACCGAGGGCCTGACCTCACCGGTCGTGCAAGACCTCGGCCCCAGCCACGATATGGGCAACGCCGACAACATGGCCGAAACCATTGCCTGGGCTCAGAAGACCTATCCCGCCAAGCACTTCATGGTCATCATGTCCGACCACGGTGGAGGCTGGCAGGGCGCCAACCAGTCCGAGAGTCAGAACAGCTGGATGAACATCGCCGACATCGAATCCGGTCTCAAAAAGGCCGTCGAGAAGTCGGGCCAGAAAATCGACGTGGTCGGCTTCGACGAGTGCTTGATGGCTTCTGCCGAAGTCGCTCATCAGCTGATCGGCACGGCTGACTACCTGGTCGCCTCCGAAGAAGTTGAAGGCGGCGCCGGCTGGCAGTACGACGAAGCTTTGCCCGGTGGCAAGAAAGAGTCCAACGGCAACAGCCGCGTCTTCACCGGCGAAGTGCTCAACTACGCCGCAGCCGCTCTGCGCGCCCGTGATCCACTGACCCCTGCCGATATGGCCAAGGGCATCGTTAAGATGGCCGAAGGTCACCAGCGCGACCTGGGCACCATGTCGGCCATCGACCTCAACAAGATGCCGGCCGTGAGCAGCGCAATGGACAAGTTCGCCACCGCCGTGCTCGACAGCGGTAAGGGTAAAAAAGACTTCGCCGTCATCAAGCTGAAGACCCAGAAGTTCTATGAGTTCGCCGATATGGGCCACTTCGTAGAGCTGGCCGGCAAGAAGTTCGGTGGCAAAATCGGTGAGGCCGCCGACGAAGTCAAGGCAGCCATGGGCGAAGCGGTGATCGCGGAGCAGCACAGCGCCAAGTATCCGAACGCCAAAGGGCTGAACGTTGAAATCAACGCCAAGGCCGGAATGACGGGCGGCACCAACGCCCAGGGCGAAGCCGGCGCCGGCCTTACCGACGAGCAGATGCAGCAGCTGGTTCAACTGATGGTCATGGGCATGAGCCCTGAGCAGCTGCAGATGCTGAACCAGGCGATGCCCCAAATCATTGCGATGAACGCACAGATGCACGCCCAGCAGGGTGGCGGCCAGGAAATTGACCCTTCCAACCAGGCCGGCCGTCCGGTTCACGACATCCCGAACATGAGCAAGGAATCTCAGAACCGCCTCGAGTTTGCCAGCTATGAGTCCATCAAGCTCTCCCAGGACACCAAGTGGGACGAGATGATCAAAAAAGTCGGCTAAAAACCGACCGCCTGGGAAAAAGGCCCGCTCCGGCGGGCTTTTTTCTGTCTGAAAAATGA
>JALHOV010000493.1 GCA_022842865.1 Vulcanimicrobiota bacterium
TTCGAACAAACATGGGTTTCTCTCCACTCTCGGGTCTTACTGGTTATTGGCTGAGCGCCAGTTCCAGGGCGTCCAGCAAGGTTTGGTCATGAACGGGCTTGCGCAGATAGGCGGCAGGCCGCCAGATCAACGCCTTGTCCCGGATCTCATCGGAGTCGTGACCGGTGAGAATCAACACGGGAATTTGCTTGTCCGTATCGGCCAGGCGTTCCAGCAGTTGGAATCCGGTCATGTCCGGCATATGCAGGTCGAGCACCAGGCACTGGGGCCGCACGGTCGCCAAGGATTCTAGAAATTCGAGCCCGCTCGCAAACGCAACCGTCTCAAATCCGGCCGAACGCAGCAGACGCTGCAAGGCCTTGCGGATGGGTTCTTCGTCGTCAACCACGGCGATCAGGGCTTTGCACACGCTCGTAACTTTACTCTTAGGGACGAAGAATCGATATTGGACCTTAGGGAAGTACTGCCGGGGTTCAGGGGTCGGCGGGTGGGACGCCGGCACGCTCGGCCAGGCGCACGCACTTCGGTCAGGTGGCAGGTTCAGTTTGCGGGACTTCGCACACAGCGAAATCCCACGTGGTCCGAGCCGGTTCTTGCTTCCCCCTTGCCTCGGGTGCCGATCATATAACGTGTGCAATACTGCTCGGTGCAGAGAAAAGAGCCGCCGCGCTGGACTCGCTTCTTCTCGCCTGGTTCGGCAGGATCATACGGTGTGGTCGGACCCTTCGGGTTGCGCACGGGCTTGCCGCCCTGAGCCAATTGGCGATAGTAGTCGGGGCGATACCAATCTTCACACCACTCCCAGGCATTTCCGGCTACGTCATAGAGTCCGTAGCCGTTAGGAGGGAACTGGCCCACAGGTGCCAGGCCAACGAATCGATCCAGGCCCGTGTCTTTGACGGGAAATTTTCCCTGGTAAATGTTGGCCATCCACTTGCCGCCCGGCTTCAATACGTCCCCCCAGGGGAAAAATTTGCCCTGCAATCCGCCGCGGGCCGCGAATTCCCATTCGGCTTCGCTGGGCAGACGCTTGCCGGCCCAGGCCGCGTAGGCTGCGGCGTCTTCGTAGGCAACTTGGACCACCGGGTGTTTTTCCTTGCCTTTCAGGTTGCTCTTCGGTCCACCAGGGTGACGCCAGTTAGCTCCCCGGACGTAGCTCCACCACTGATAGTGATCGTCCAGACTGACGGCCTGAGAGGTGGGCTTGAAGACGACCGATCCGGCTACCAGGTTCTCAGGAGGGGCGGTGGGAAACTCGGCGGCGGTGGGAGCTTTTTCAGCCACGGTCTTGTAGCCGGTGGCTTTGACGAAGCGGGCGAACTGCTCGTTGGTGACCTCAGTCGCGTCCATCCAGAAACCGTCCACGATCACCGGATGAATGGGCAGGGCGTCCTCGGTCACGCGGGCACCCTTCAAAGAGCAGAACTGATCCCCCGACTTCTCACAGCCCATAGCGAACTCGCCCGAGGGAATCCAAACCATGCCGGGCGGAGCCGGCTTGGCCACAGCGGAAGAACTCGAAAACAGGCCCAGCAAGACCAAAAAACAGACGTTTTTCATCAGCGAAAAATGGTCTTCCAGTCGTTCTTCATGTCCACCACTGTCCAACCTTTGACCAGGGCTTCCTCCCAAGCCTTGTCCAACTCGCCGATGTGGGACTTGCGATCGTATGCCCATTCTCGCAGCGAGTCGGTGTGATGCACCAGCAGTCCAAAGCGGAGCCCTTTGCCGGCGGTCGTCCATTCCAGCATTTCTCGGTCGCCGTCGGAATTTCCGAAAGCCGCTACAGGACGCCGTCCGATGAAGGTTTCGATGCCAATTGGTTTGCCGGTTTTGTCGTCCACAAACTGAACGTCGGGCAACTTGACCAGAACCGGCTGACCCTGAACCAATTCGTATTTGAGCTTGCCCTGACTGCCGATGACCTGCTCGGGGGGAATGCCGTAGACTTCTTCGGTGAAGGCGCGCATAAATTCCACCCCTCCGCCGGAGACGATGAAAGTCTTGAAGCCATTGGCGCGCAGATACTTCAAAAGCTCCACCATGGGCTCGTAGACCATTTGAGTGTAGGGCCTGCCCGTGTTGGGGTGCTGGGCGGTGCGCAGCCACTCTTTGACGGTAGCCCGGAAGTCGTCGGTGGTCATCCCGGCATGAGAGGCAGCCATCACCGCCATCAGCGATTTCTGACCACCCTCCAGAAAACTCTTGGTGTCCCCGCTCAGCAGGTAACTGAAGGGAGCCTGCGTTTTCCATTCGGGATGCTGGGGAGCCATGGCCTTGACCCGGTCCAGAGCGAACTGGACTTGGAAATAGATGGGTTGCTCCGCCCACAGAGTGCCATCGTTGTCAAAGACAGCGATGCGCTCTTCCACCGGCACGAAGTCGGGCGAGCCGGCCTTGGTAACGCGCTCCACAAAGCTGCGCACGGCCGCCTTGGGCCCGGTCGCATTCCAGGAGTGCAAGGGGTCTTCTTGGGCACGAGCCAGCGGCGCGAAGGCCAATACCAGACCCAGAGTCAAGGTTTGAATTTTCACGATTGAGAGTTCCCTGTTAGAGTGGGTCTAGGGGGCGATTGGAGCGGGACTGTCTGGCAAGGGTGCCTCAGAAGGAGCCGGTGCCGGCGCCGGAGCGGTGTTTTCGGCGGGTGGGGGCGCAGTGGGCAGCTGCATTTCGATAGGAATGGAGAAGGTGAGGCTGGCCATATTGCCGCCGAAGCGCGCGAAATGCGAATATTCGTGGGAAAATTTCAGCGTCATGGAAAGGTAGTTGGCTTCCGGTATGGTCACGCCGACTTCCGCGCCGATGGCGTCGGCACGGTTGAGAAAGTTTGGATTGAGGTTAGGGAGCCCGGAAACCGGCGTGATTTGGCGAGTATTGTAGCCGGTGATGCCAATTTTCCAATTCTCATCAAGCTTCTTCATAATTCCCCAGTCCAGGGTGAAGTAGTTGCCAGGATTGATCACCGCGTTGTTGGTGCTGGCTTCAAAAGTGCCGACCGCGTTCAACGACCAGCTGCGCTCGTCGTCCATGTAATAGCTGCCGCCCAATTGCAACATGTGGGTGTAGAAGCCGCGGCCGATGTTGTCGGACGCCCCAGCCGAATAGCGACCGGTGGGGGCCCAAATTCCGTAACTGAAGAGCGCGTCGAAGTTGTCGCCATGCCAACCAAGCATGAGCGGAGAAACGTAGATGTCGCCGAGGCCCAGGCCGGAGCTGCGATTTCTCTGCCCGGACAACAGGCCCAACTCCAGGGAAGAGCCCAGGCTGAGACCTTGGATCGGGACAATGGTGGAAACTCCATAGTCAGCCCCCAAAAATTTCTCACCGGTCTGCCACATCAAAACATTGCAGGCGGCGAAGACGTTTTGATTCAGGTCGAGATTGGCAACCGCGCGGCCGCGGAGAAGCGAGCGGCTTAAATCGACGTTGCCGTTGTAGTTGGCCAGGACCTCGGAGAAATACACTCCCGGATAGGGAGCCATGGTGGTTTCGTTCTGGAGGGGAAAGGCCCCCGGCAGGTAGTGAGCTTGGGCGAACGCGGGAGCACTCAAAAGGCCGCTCAGCAAAGCGCACCGGAAAAAGTTTTTTGTCATAGCCATAGCCTCCAAAAAGTTTGCGACCGGCAGTTTGTGTTCCCGTCGATGAATCCTCCCCAGCCCCTGGCTAGCTTTACTGGCAGCAGGGGACAAATACGGGGACGGCTAAATCTCGTTTCTCCGGGCCGAAACTCTAGCTGCCATCGTAACCGGCACACCCTGTTAACGACCCCGAATCTCGTCACGGCCACAAGACCAGCAACAAGTTGATCAAAGGTTACAAGGGCCATGTCACTGTATCGGAGCAAGAAATCGTTATCCCCCTGGCCCAGCAGCGAAACGCACTCCATCCCCAGCGAGCCCGCGAACTCCGCCACCAAAGAACTCTTGCCAATCCCCGGCGCCCCCCAGATGAAAACCGGCCGCACAACCGGCACATGCCAGAAAGCCAGAAATCGGTCAAAAGTGTGCCCAGTCTTGGGACGTCATCCTGCTCACCAGCAGCCTGGAATACGTCAAGGACCCGTTGCAGGTGCTTGAACTGATTCGCCAAGGCCTACATGGCCGAACAAAAACGAAGAGGCCTTACGTTTCGCGAGGAGACGTAAGGCCAAAAGTGGGAGGGCGTTAGCCCCGGTTAAGCGGGAGGCTTGCCGCCTTTTTGCTCCGGTTTCGTGGTGACGAGCTCAGAGATGGTTTCCAGCAGCGGAAGCTTTCCGCCGCCGCTCGGCGTGATTTCGAATTCGGCCTTCACGCCCTTGTGGTCAGAGCCCCAGGACTGGTAGAAACCGTCCTTGTGCAGGTTGTAGTCGAGAATCTTTGAGCTGACCAGCTTGGAGTTGTCGGCATCGTAAATCACGTGGTCGAAGTGAGCGGGCAGGTGACCCCACTTGTTCGGTTTCGGGCTGGCCGGCCAGGTCTTGCGGTCCTCGGGGGCCAGGTGGTCGAGGCTGTTACGCCAGGGGTCTTCGCCTTCCGAATCCAGCAAGGCCTGAACGGATGGATCCGTGCACTCATCGTTCAGATCGCCGGTGACCACCCAGTGACGACCCGGAAACTCCTTCATCTCTGCCAGGACGATATCGCGGATCGCTTTGGCTTCACTCAGCCGCTGCATATCCGAGCTGACTCCGGTTTCGGAGGTGAGGCGGGACTTGGAGTGGGTGTTATAAACGCTGACGTCGGCGATCTTGTCGCCATCGACGTCGATGTCGGCGCGGAGCAGGTCACGGCTGAAGCTGGTGTCGCCGGAACCGTCGGCCAGGGGGAACTTCACATCCTTGTGGGACTCCACGTGAACGATAGGGTATTTCGAAATAAGACCTACGTTGATGCCGCGGGTGCTGTTACCCGGCACGAGTGCCACGTGCGGGTATTTCTGGGCGAGGCCAGTGTCCTTCAGCCAACCGTTGAGCGTCTTTTCCGAAGACAGTTCCTGTAACGACCAGGTGTCGCAATTGCCGCGGTCGATCGCCCAGCCCAGAGCTTCTTTGGAGTTTTCACTCTTCGGGCGAGTTCTGCTACCCGGTACAATATCTTCCTTGTTGAACATGTTGTGGGCGTTTTGGTTGCCCACCGTAAACCTGACGGTACTGCCTGCGGTTGCTACCATATTCTTGAGCCTCACCTTCGTTCGATGTCATTAGCTTAGCATTGGCACCCTGAACAGAAGCTGAAAAAAAATGCAAGGAGCCCGCACTTGGCGGGCTCTTAACAAGTTGGTCCGCTCGAGTTAACAAAGGGACCGTTATAGTCCAGGGTTTAGAGTCTGGCGGCGGCCTTCAACGAGGAGTTGAGCATAGATGCGCGGCACGTGTTTGAGCGCCTGATTCGGAACGGCCAGTTCCTCTCCAGTGGACAGTTCGATACCAACAGCATCGCCCAGACCCCTTGAGAATTCCTTAGACCTCTACGAAGAGCCTGCGCTAACTTAGTTCGCGTGGTAAGCTTCCGATGCGAGCGGTAAAGACGACTTTCGCGTCTTGCTCGCGGCGGCCCTGGAAGTGCCATTTTCCCTCACCCCTGGGAGCGGCTTCCACAGCGATGGTTTCCTGAGCGTGCATTTCGGACTGAAAGTCTACTTCATAAGTGTGTATCCGCTGCTGCTCGTGGGCCTGAGCCGGAACAGCGTCACACAGCCATTGGCCAATGCGGGTGTTGTTGACGTGGGCGTGCATGTCGAGGTCACTGTTGCGAATGGGAAAGCGGGCCAGGCTGGGTAAACCTGACTGGGGCGGGATTCTTTCCGGGTCGTGGGGGCCCCGTTCGGCCAGGTGAAAGTCGGCGGTCTGCATGGGCGCCGGCGCGGGGCGGCGCACTTGATGACCGAGCATCAGGTAGAGAGCGGTGGCCTGGCAAAAGCACTGCGAGCCGCTCCAAAACTGGAGATCGCGCGTCACCAGCAGCCC
>JALHOV010000494.1 GCA_022842865.1 Vulcanimicrobiota bacterium
AACTGATGGAACTACTGGTCAATTTATCCAGCGATCAGCGCAAAGCCGTGGTGCAAATTGCGGCCGGCGCAGTCCAGTTGCTCAAGGCTCCAGTGGGACGAGCGTTGTCTGCGGATTCAGATGAACCGGTATAGCTCGGGTGAGCGCCTAAGCCTGGCAAGGTGAACGGGGGAAGATATGTCGATCTCGGTACTAATCGTGGAGGACCACCCGGTGGTTCGGTCCGGTATTCGGATGTTGCTGACGGAAGAAGGCGACATCAACGTTCTGGCTGAGGCCAGCAACGGCCGCGAGGCCTTGACCGCCCTCGAGACCATTAAGCCGGATCTGCTGCTCCTGGATATCAGCATGCCGGAAGTGAACGGGCTGGAAGTGACCCAGCACGTGCGGGAAAAGTATCCCACGATGCCTATCCTCATCCTTACTATGCACGAGGATGAGCGTTACTTTTTCCAGTTGCTGCGTGCCGGGGCTACCGGTTACATTGTCAAAGGCGCCGCCCCCAACGACCTGGTTTCGGCCGTGCGGGCGGTTGCGGCCGGCCAGGCCTATCTCTATCCCAGCCTGGCACGTCTGCTGGCTAAGGAGCCCGACACGGTCCTCTCCGCCCGCGAACTGGAAGTCCTGCAGTTGACGGCCCAGGGTCTGACCGCTCGCGAAGTCGGCAAAAAGCTTTCCATCAGCTCCAACACGGTGGAGCGCCACCGCGCCAACATCATGAGTAAACTGGGCGTGTCCAACCGAGCCGAACTGATCCGCTACGCCATCCGCCGCGGCCTGCTCTCCATCGAAGACCTCTAATCGAAGGCGGCGGTTTCGCCGGGGGGCTTGACGCCCATGAGTTCGGCAACAACGCGCTGGAAGAGTTGGACCAGAGCGCTGGTCGTCTCGTCGATCTGCTTTTCCAGTTCGCGCAGCACTTCGATTTCTTTGCAGGCTTTGATCTGGGCGCCCAACTCGTCGACCTCGCGAGCCAACTGATGAAACTGCTTCAGGTCTTGAGGGTCGGGGCTAAAACCCACCAATTCGGCCATTTTTTGGTTCTGCGCGTCGGTTAACTCGGTTACGCGTTTTTTCAGCTGCTCGGCGGCCACGATGTTGGCCGCCCGGGACAGCATCTTCAGGTTCCCGTCCAGGTCCTTGGTGACCGCGGCCAGTTCTTCGAGTTTTTTACGCACTTCTTGCGGATCCGGAGCGGCTTGAGTGGACAAGGAACACCATCTTTCAGAGTTTTGGGCGTCTGGGTTTCAAGGAATCGTCAGGGGATTCCTTTGGGTTCAGAGGGCGCCGCGGGTAGGGAATCGTCGTAGGCTTTTAAATACTGAGCCTGGTTAAACTTCTGACTGGCTTGAGCCATCTCCATAAGCCAGGCGGTCCACACGTCCTGATGGCCTACGAAATTTTCCTTCGCCTTTTCCAGGCTGGCCCGCTGGTTGCGCACCTGGGCCAGGTCGGCTCGTCCCGCTTCCAGCAGTTCCAGCACCTGGGTCCGCGTATGGCCCCCCTCCGGCCAGGGAAGCACTCGAAAGACGCGCAGGTGGTCTTCGGTTTCCTCTAACTGAGGCCGACTATCGGCGGGCGCCAGCTGAAGCGGCATCGGTCGGGCCGGAGTGACTTCCGCCCGCAGTGCCTCGTTGCAGCGCTCCTCGTATTGGGCCAGCAGGTCCTCGGCGCGGGCCAGATCATGGTCGCGCTGGTCATAGGCCTGCTGGGTTCTTTCCAGCAAATCGAGATACTGCCAGCCCGCGTAAAAGGTCCAGGCCACACTGGTATCGGGAAACTGCGCGCGTAGCTTCTCCAAATAGGAAGCCGGGCTGAGCAGCACCGACTGTTGCACCACCCAGGCCTGCAGCTCCGTCACCTGGGCGAAGGGCAGCAATTGCACCAACTCGGTGCGCCGCCGGCTCAAATCCGGCGGCAGATAAGCGCTGGCCGGCCTGAGCAGGGCGAAGGAAAGAGCTGCCATGGCCCAAAGGTTTGTCTGCATGAGAGTTCGCCCTTTTCTATGAAACTCGTATCTCCCTTTCCGCCGGCTGGTGATCAGCCCCAGGCCATCGAGCAGATCGTGGCCAGTCTGGAGGCCGGCAATCGATTCACCACTCTGCTTGGCGCCACCGGAACCGGCAAGACCTTCACCATGGCTTCGGTGGCGGCGCGTATGAAACGGCCGGTTTTGGTGATGAGCCCGAACAAGACCCTGTGCGCCCAACTCTGCTCGGAGTTTCGCGATTTTTTTCCCGAGTCCGCCGTCGAGTATTTCGTTTCCTACTACGATTACTACCAGCCCGAAGCCTACGTGGCTTCTTCGGATACCTACATCGAGAAAGATGCCTCCATCAACGATGACATCGATCGCTTGCGGCACTCGGCCACCCAGGCCGTGCTGGAACGGCGAGATGCCCTGGTGGTGGCCTCGGTGTCCTGTATCTACGGCCTCGGTTCACCGGAGGACTATCAGGGCGGAATGATTGTCTTTCGGCCCGGCGAGGAGATGCCGCGCCAGGAGCTGCTGCGTCGCCTGGTAGACCTGCAGTATCAGCGCACCCAGGCACCTCTGACGCGTTCGAGCTTCCGAATGCAGGGCGACGTGCTGGAGATCCACCCGGTCGACCAGGAAGTGATCGTGCGCATCGAGTTTTTCGGCGATGAGGTGGAGCGTATGTCCACCTACGATCCGCTCACTGGGGAGTTTCGTTCCTCGCCTAAGCGCGTGGTCATCTATCCGGCCAGTCACTACGTGACGCCCTATGACAAGCGCAAGCGAGCGGTGGAGGGCATCGAAGACGAGTTGCGCGAACGTCTGGCTTACTTTAAGGAGCACGACCGGCTTTTGGAAGCCCAGCGACTGGAGATGCGCACTCGCTACGATCTCGAGATGCTGGAAGAAATCGGCTACTGCAACGGCGTGGAAAACTACTCGCGCCATCTCACTGGCCGCCAGCCGGGTGAGACGCCCTACACCCTGATGAGCTATTTTCCGCGGGACTACATCGTCTTCATGGATGAATCGCACGCTTCGCTGCCGCAGGTCCGTGCCATGCTGCACGGCGATCGGGCCCGCAAGGACGCCCTGGTGGAGCATGGATTCCGTCTGCCCTCCGCCTACGACAACCGTCCCCTGGCCTTCGACGAATTTTTGCTGGCCGTCGGGCAGGTCGTGTTCGTGTCGGCCACGCCCGGGGAGTATGAGCGCCAGAATTCGCAGGTTATCGTGGAGCAGATCATTCGGCCGACCGGGCTGCTCGACCCGGAGATCGAGCAGCGTCCCGTGGCGGGCCAGATCGATGACCTGCTGGCCGAGATCCGCCTGCGCGAGAAGCTTCATGAGCGAGTGCTGGTTACGACGCTGACCAAAAAGATGTCCGAAGACCTCACCGATTACCTGACCGGTCTGGGAGTTCGCGTGCGCTACCTGCACTCGGAAGTGGACACGCTGGGGCGAATTCAGATCCTGCGCGACTTGCGTCTGGGAGACTATGACGTGCTGGTCGGCATCAACCTGTTGCGCGAGGGCCTGGATTTGCCGGAAGTGTCGCTGGTGGCCATCCTGGACGCCGACCAGGAAGGCTTTTTGCGCTCTTCGACTTCGCTGATTCAGACCATCGGCCGCGCCGCCCGCAATGTCAGCGGCAAGGTCATTCTTTATGCCGACCGCCAGACCAAAGCCATCACCGAGGCGGTGGGGGAGACCAACCGGCGCCGTGAGATTCAGCGCGCCTATAACGAGAAGCACGGCATCAAGCCGGAGACCGTGCGCAAAGCCATTAGCGATATTCTCGATACCCTTGGGGACCTGGGGGGAAGCGTCACCGCCAACGAGCGCAGCGCTCGCAGCAAACAGATGAACATCGAGGAGTTGCAGCGCAATGTTTTGCAATTGCGGGCCGCCATGCAACAGGCCGCCCGCAACCTGGAGTTTGAAACGGCGGCGGCCCTGCGTGACGAGATTTTCGACATGGAGAGAACGCTCAAGGAGAAAACCGGCGACTTCGCCGTGGGTCTGGCTTTGGAAGGGACCACCGAGATCCCGTCTCGTCGAGGAGCTCGACCGGCGCGCCAGGGTCCCGCCAAACCGGGCGAGCCCGGCTACAAAACCCCCCGGTCAAAGAAAAGTCGTTAGTTGAAGCTGGAGGTTCTCGGGGGGCAGAAATGATGACTTCTCCCCATGCAGAGAGACAATTTTTAGGCTAATCTAATCATGTCGGTGGTAGGGTCATCCCAGCACCAGGCCCCATCAGGCCTGGTGCTTTTTCACGAGTTGACTACGATTTCTATTTCCTGGAGTTCCTTGGGCAGCGCTGCCGAGAGGTTGCGCGCTCCCTCTTCCTGGAGAAGAACGTTATCCTCGATGCGGATGCCACGCACTTCCCGATAGGCTTCTATCGTTTGTAGGTCCAGGCAGTCGCGGAAAGGGGCCAGACGTTCAGGATTCTCGAGTAGTTGTGGGATCCAGTAGAAACCAGGCTCCACCGTGACGGCCATGTCTGCTTCCAAAGGACGGTCCAGGCGTAGAGATTGGAGCCCGAACTGCGTGCTTCGGCTTCGACCGGGCGCATAACCGGCCCGGTCGCCCAGGTCCTCCATATCGTGCACGTCCAGGCCCAGCAGATGGCCGATGCCGTGAGGGAAAAAGAGCGCGTGAGCCCCACGTTCCACCAGTTCGGCCGGGTCTCCGCGCAGCAGTCCGAGTTGCACCAATCCTTCCGTCATGGCCAGGCAAGCTGCCCGGTGCACCTCGCGATATTCCCGGCCCGGGCGACACTCTCTCAGGGCCGCCTTTTGTGCGTTCAGAACGACTTCGTAAATCTCGGCCTGGCGCGGCTTAAAGGTGGTGCGCACGGGAAAGGTGCGGGTGAGATCACCGGCCCAGCCTTCGCGGTTTTCCGCTCCGAAGTCAACCAGCAAAAGATCCCCCCGCTGCAGGGTACCGTCGTATAAAGGGTTGTGGAGAATCTCGCCGCGCCGCGACACGATAGGAGAGAAGCTGGTGGACCCGCCTTCCTGGGTGACCGAAACCAGCAGGGTGGCCAGAATTTGGAATTCGCGGCGCTCGGGCCGGGTGGCCCGCATAGCCTGAAAATGGGCACGCACCGTCATGTCTACGGCCTGCTCGAGCTGGCTGCGGGCGGCCGCGTCATGGCGAAGGCGAAGTTGGATGACTGCCTCGAGTAAATCGTCCGGCGCCTGCGGGTCGAGCACTTGCCGGTCGGGAATTTCGGAGCCAGGACGAATTTCGTCAAACCCATAAGCTGCTCTCAGTTCGTCCAGGTCGGGGCCGGGTCCGTCCCAGATGGATTCCTCTACACCCGGCTGGTCATAAAAAAGAGTGGCCCGGCCTTCTGTCAGCAGCACCGTAAGGTGGGGATGGTTCCAGCCGGCGAAGTAGAGGAAATGACTGCTGGCCCGGAAGGGGTAGGCTTGCGGTGGATTGCGACGTGCGGGTCCACCACTGCGAATCAGCACGGGTGGCGGGTAAAGTTGGGCCAGTCGTTGACGGCGTTGACGAAAATCTTGGGCCTGAGTTTGCATAGAACCAGGCATACGACCGAGAAGGCAGGCCTCCCCTGCATCGGGAAGGCCTTCTCCCTGGACCCCCTGCAACTAAAGAAAGGTCGAGTCAAACTATGCCGCAGCCCCCCTCAACTCTCGAAGGAGCTTTCCTTCTTCACCAACTTTTTCGGGTGGATTGGACCGCCTGGCACCAGCTCAAAGAGAAGAAGCGCAAACGCATCCAACGCGAGAGCGCCGAAATGCTGGAGCATCTGTGCAGTCGCGGTGAGGGAGACGACAGCGGAGCTTTGTATCACGTGCTCGGCCACAAGGCCGACCTGATGTTCGTTTTTTCCCGGGTTTCCGGAGAAAAGCTGGCGGAAGTCGAGCGCGAACTCACGCTGCTGCCCATCTGGCCTTTCCTGGAGGCCACCTACTCCTATTTTT
>JALHOV010000495.1 GCA_022842865.1 Vulcanimicrobiota bacterium
TGGAGCGCACGCGCGGCCTTTCGGAGCTTGAGTTTCAGGGGCAGAGCCACTCCTGCTGCGCCTTTCACGCAGGCGATTGCTTTCGCTTGCTCCACCACGTGATCTGGGTGGTGGACGTGCGCAACGCGTATCTGGGCCAGCTGGAAGGCCACAGCGGCGATTACAAAGGCACCGTGTGGAACCTTGGGTTTCGGCCTTACAAGGTGGGACGCCGCAGCTCTACCCGACCGAACGACATCGAGCTGAACGACCCCACCGTGTCGCGGGTGCAGGCCACTCTTTTTCCCGAAGATTCGGGGGAGATGGTTCTGCTTTCGGAGACCGCCAAAAGTCCGGTTCAGGTCAATGGCAAGGCGCTTCTTCTCGATGAAAAAATTCGTCTCCACAGCGGAGACGTGTTACTGTTTGGTCAGTTGACCTTCCGCTACCGTCAGCTGAGCAGTCATCTTTTCCCACGCGACGGAACTCTACCCAAGTCCATCGGCGGCTACCGCATCGTCGGCAAACTGGGCAGCGGTGGAATGGGGGTCGTCTATGATGCTATCGATTCCCAGGGCAAGGAAGTAGCCATCAAAGTCCCTCTTCCGAATCTGGTCCAGGATGAGGAGTTCATCCGCCGTTTCAACCGCGAGATGCGCCTGGGCTCCACCCTTAAGCATCCCCGCTTGACCGAGATCTTCCACTTCGAGGCGGCCGGTGAGGGCCGTTATCCTTTTCTGGTGATGGAAAAGCTGTCTGGATCCGATCTGGCCGGACAGGCGCTGCCGGTCGCCCTGGTTCAAGCCCTGAACTGGACCGAAGAGCTTTTGGAGGCTTTGGAGGTTCTGCACGGAGCCGGCGTGGTGCACCGTGATCTGAAGCCAGCCAACCTTTATCTCACCAGCCAGGGGCTCAAAGTTGCTGACCTGGGCCTGGCCCATCTCCAAGACGGATTGGATCAGACGACCCAGAGCGGCGCCATTCTGGGCACGCCTGCCTACCTGGATCCGGCTGTGCTGCGCGGCCACGCTTATGATCCCCGCACCGACCTGTATGCGGTCGGAGCCATCCTGTATGAATGGGTGTCGGGGCCACTGCCCTATCCGGCGGAACCGCTGCAGATCTATCGCATCAAGCTGACCGAAGATCTTCCTCGCCTGCAGGACCGCGCGGCTCATCTGCCCGGCTCTCTTTGTCATTACGTCGACCTGCTCATTCACAGCGAGCCGGCTCGTCGCTTTCGGAGCGCCCAGGAGGCGCTACACGCCCTGCGCGAACTGCGCGATACCGATCCAGAACTCAACTGAAGGAAACTTACTACTTTAGTTTCTTCCCGAATAAAGGGCCTTTCGTGTCCAATTGGCAACAGAGTGCCCCAGCACCGTGAGAAGGATTAGAGACAAGTACTATGTTGCGTCGATTGCTGCTTATTGGATTGTTGTCTTTGGCTGCCTGGGGGCAGGAGCCGACTCCGGCACCTGAGGAGAAAGTCAACGAGAGTGGCCCCAACCCGCGCGGCACCTTCAGTTCTCCCACCGGCGGCATTCTGCGCAAAGGGGACGATGAGGGCTTCGGACTGGGCCCGGTGCTGCCGGAACCGACCTCTTTTCAGGGAGCCGCCCGCCAGGAGACGGTGCTCCAGGGCAGCCGCTACGTGGACAACGCCAGTCTGACGGGGCACTACGGAATCTATCTCGACCCCCGTCAGCGCATCATGGTCACGGGATCAGTGGGCCGAACCGTTGGGGCCCTGGACCTGGACTACAGTTTTATC
Organism: Vulcanimicrobiota bacterium; assembly: GCA_022842865.1. GTDB lineage: Bacteria > Vulcanimicrobiota > Xenobia > Xenobiales > JADMJV01 > JADMJV01. Next base: position 1,754 of record JALHOV010000495.1, read on the forward strand.
CCGGGCGATATGGACGGCTATTTTTCCCTCAGCCTGAACCAGACCCGATCGTGGAATTCTGCCTATATGCATGGCCACCACGATCTGGGTCGCTTCACCGACAATACCCAGCCCTGGCTTTTCCGCACCAGCACGGGCTTCGGTTATACCACCGACCCTTCACAGCACCTGACCTTGTCGGCCGGGGCTTTTTACGAGCACCTGAGCCTGCGCAACGGGCCCTTTGGAGGTCTGACCATTCCTTACGATCCGGCGGGACATCCACTCACCGTCTCGCCCGGGGGAGTGGACCATTTGCTTTATGTGAGAGCATCCGGCCTGTATATAGACCTGGATCACCTGCAGTTTCCTACGTCCGGCGATAAGTTGCGCTTCCAGGCCGATCAAGCCATACCGGTAGGAGCCACCCAGGCGGGGTTCACCCGTTTCAACCTCAATTACACCCGTTTTCAACCGATCCATCTGTGGGGCGATGAGCCGCAGACGCTGATTTTTAATGTGCAAGGGGGCTCGGCCGTGGGCCTGGTGCCCCAGTATGAATCGTACAATCTGGGCGGTATCCATTCGGTGCGCGGCTACCAGTTGGGCGAATTGGGCGGAGGTCGTAGCTTTGTGCAAAGCAGTCTGGAATTTCGCGCGCCTCTGGGCAGCCTGAATATTTTTGGATCCGATGTTCCGTTTCGCTTCGCCACTTTCGTGGACTACGGCAGCGCTTTTAAGAGCGCTTCTCAGGTTTATGGGCAACCAGGAGTGGTGCGCCAGAAGCCCGACAGCGGTTGGGGCTACGGTCTGGGCGTGCAGGCTTTGTCCGACTTCGGACTGGTTCGCCTGGAGGGGGCCTTTGCGCCCCAGGGCCGCCGCCAGATCAACTTCGTGGTAGGCGACCGCTACTGATCCGCCCGGCCCGGGGTGACGACCCCGAAGAGATTGGCTGGCTGGCGCAACGTATGCGCCGCACCCTGATGGAGGTGCTCGGGGAGGAAGTGGGCCAGTCGCTCTATACCATGGATTGGTTGGAGCGCCGTGTTCGCTATCATCTCGACCCCTCCCAGTGCCTGGGGCAGATTTTTCTTTGGACTGGGCCCGATGAGGAACGACTCGGTTATACCATCGTGCGCCGGGAGGAGCCTGCGCTGGGGCTTTTCTCCACCACCTTCGTGGAGCCCCACGGTCGCCGCCGCGGAGTGGCTCGGGCTCTTATCGGGCGGGGTGAGGAGTGGATGTGTGAGCAGGGACTCGAGCGGGCCGCTACCTATACAGCCGAGACGAACGTGCGACTGCAAAAGTTGTTCTTAGCCCAGGGCTACGTCTTGATTCCTGCGGAAAACGGTTTCGTGAAGTTATGCAAGGATCTTTAAATTTCAGAGATTTTTCCTGGTCCAGGAGTAGCCTGTACCTATGTTCGATATCCAAAAGTTTCTGAAGGAAGCCAGGAGCCAGGGCGACAAGCGACGCCTGGACCGGCGGTTGCCTTACCGTCAGTCGGTTCACTTCCGCGTGGATAAAGGACCTTTTCAAAAAGCTCTGCTCGAAGACGTCAGCGGCGGAGGTCTGCGCCTGACTCTGCCCAAGTACATTCCCAACGGCGCCGAGGTCCAGGTGCTTTATAACCAGCCGCTGTCCGCTCGCCAGTATTGGGTGGAAGGCAAAGTGCGTTGGAGCCGAGAGGTGGAATCGCGCTACTCCACCGGCGTAGAAATCAACTTTCAGTCGGAATGCGACGAAGCCCCCTTTCAAAGTTTGCTGGAACAACTCGAAACCGCCTGCTGAGATCGTGGAGTCCATCTATCGCCTGGAACTGGATCAGCGTCTGGAAATGCTGACCCGGGCCTTGGAGCCGCTTGTGCTGGGCCGGATCGGATTGATGGTCGGCTTCACTTTGGTGGCCACGCTGCAGCCGCTGCTCTAGATCGATTGTAGAGAATGTTTCGTCTGGCCTACGCCGAATCTCTGTGACGTATGAAAGTTAGCCGGGCACGTCGAGGGAGCATGGCTGTCGTCATCGCAATCTTGATGTTGACGGCCCTGCTACTCTTTTTGACTCTGACCACGGGTATTCAGCATTATCAGTTTGCCAGCAATTTGGATCAGCGCGCTCGCGCGAGAGATCTGGCGGAAAGCGCGATCTATTTGACGCTCGCGGAGCTTTGCCGCAATCCCAATTTTCAGGGAACGATTACAGTGCCGGCGGCCGGCCTGACGCCCGACGGGGAAGGGCATCTCAGCTTCGATACGGCAACCGCTCACGGATGGCATATCCCCGCCTCCAGTAACAATCTTCAAGGTCTGACCAGCCTTCCCGGTGACGGTCGCTCCGTGCCGCGAACGGCTGCCTACCTGGTGGCCTACGGTCGTTCGGGTGGGCAAAAGCTGCAGATCGAGACGGTCTTTGCCCGGCCTCCTTTTCCAACCGGGCTGGCGGCCCAGGGGCCGGTGCTGCTCGAAAGTGTGAGGCTTTGGGGCGAGCCGCCCGATCAGGTGCCCGCGCAGCCCCCGACTCCCGATCCCTGGGAGCCGGCCAACGTCTTCACCAATCGAACCGGGGCCACGGCCCTGACCCTCGATCCGGCCTGCACCATCTTTGGAAACGCTCTGGCGGGAGGGGAGATTGTTCTCCGTCCGGGCGCAGTGGTGCGCGGCGAGGTCCACGCCCACTCGGCCCAGCGCACCATTCCTCACCTCGACATTCCCGCGATGTGGACCAACCTCAGTCAGTTTCAAGGCATCATTCCCTTTCTTCCGGGGGAGACGCTTGAGACGTTTTGCGTCCTCAACAACAGCCTGTCGGTGAGCACCGATCTCAAGCTGAATGGTGGCGTGCTGGCCGTGAACGGCAATCTGGACGTGAGCGGCAAAATTTCGGGGCGCGGCTTCGTATTGGCGACCGGCAATGTAACCGCCGGAGCCGGCGTCGACCTGGTGCCCGACGATCGATTGGCTCTGCTGGCCGGCAACGATCTGCGTCTTTTGGGAGCGGGCCGCAGCTACTACTTGTCAGGGCTCATTTACGCCAAGGGAGTGGTTGATTGCCAGGATTTAACGGTGCACGGGGCTCTCATTCAGGATGACGACAGTCACGCTAAAACCGTAACTTTGCGCCGCGTCAACGTCCTTCAGGACCGCATTGGCGTGATTGGTGGGGCCGGGCTGCCTTTCGTATTTCAGATCCAAAACAACCACCCTTTCAGTCGGGGAGAGCGGTTCGAACTTCATCTCCAGGCCTATCCCGATCCCCGCAACAATACCCGGCTGCTTTTTTCGGGGCAGGCCGGAACCGGGGACAATGAGACGCAGAACGCCAGCCTGACCTGGTACCCGTGGGGGCCGGATCGCGCCTGGACGATTACCTTCGCGCCTCCCGTGGCCACCTGGCATGATGCTTCCGCAGACCACAGCGGCTTTGTCCAGGGCCGGGTGGCCGGGGCTGTCACGACCGTTGCCTATGACGGTAGCGAGCAACAGTTGTTGGCTTTGCTCGAGCAAATTTTGGAAAAGCAGAAAGCCGGCAATTGGGCAAGGACGGTAGGCAATCCGGCCAGCGCCAACCCCCAGGGCAAGACCAACGCGCAACGCATCAAAGATTACATCAACGCTATCAAGACCGGTCAGTCCGGCCTGCTCAACATGGACCTTAACAATCTGCTTCCCCCGATCGAAACCTGCCGTTTTCTGACCTGGAAGGAAGGGGCATTGACCCGTTGACCTTTCTTGAGAACATCATCTCCTTCACTCTCACGGCTCTGGCACTGGTCGCTATGATGGCCTTGCTCAACACGGGCATGTTCCTGGGCGCCCGTTCGGAACATCAGATCCACGCTGAACAGATGCTGCAGCAAATCCAAGAAGCCTATGCCCAGGATCTGGCCAAAATGACGGATGGCGACTACCCGCTGGCCACTCGCTCCGACAGCGTGCAGGGAATCGACTACCGGCCCCGGTTGCGCATCGGCACTTACTCCAACGACCCGAAAGCTCCCGTACGCAGCCTGGAAGTGACCTTAAATTGGGACTATCAGGGCCGGCCCTTTCAGCGCAATCGCGTGAGGTTGCTGTGCAGCATCCCGCGCTGAGAGCTTTTACTCTGATGGAAATGGTGCTGGCCAGTGCCCTTTTCGGTGTGTTGGCGCTGATTTTATCCTTACTCATCAAATCCC
>JALHOV010000496.1 GCA_022842865.1 Vulcanimicrobiota bacterium
TGCTCTTCCGATCTTGACCGCGTCGCTCATCATGGTCAGACAGAAAGGACAGGCGGAGGCGATCACTTTGGGCTGGACGGCCAGCTCCAGTGCGTCCCCCAAGCGCATGTCGTTGACCTTGGTGCCGTGCTCTTCCATCCACATGCGGCCGCCGCCGGCGCCGCAGCACCGACCGGTCGAGCGAGAAGGGCCCATCTCCTGCAAACGCATGCCAGCGGCCTGCAGAGCTTCGCGGGGCTGCTCATAGATGTCATTATATCGGCCAAGGTAACAGCTATCGTGGAAGGTGGCGTCGATCACTGTGCCGGGCTGCAATTTGATCTTGCCTTCGTTCATTAGCTGGGTGATCAACTCGGTGTGGTGAATCACCTCGTAGTTGCCGCCGAACTGGGTGTATTCGTTCTTGATGGTGTTGAAGCAGTGCGGACAGGCGGTAACAATCTTCTTGACGTTGTACTGATTCAAGGCGGTCACGTTCTGCTCGGCCAGCACCTGGTAGAGATACTCATTACCGATGCGCCGGGCCGGGTCACCAGTGCAAGCTTCCTCCTTGCCCAGGATGGCGAAGCGCAGACCAGCGGCCTTCATAACCTTGACGAGCGCGGCCGTCACCTTCTTGTTGCGCTCATCAAACGAACCGGCACAGCCGACCCAGTAGACCACGTCCAACTCGCCAGGATCTTCGGAAAGCTCCTTGATACCAAACTCCTTAGCCCAGTCGCCGCGCGTAGCGAAGCCAAATCCCCAAGGATTATAGTTATTTTCCATGTTCTTGAACGAGCGCTCCACCTCTTTGGGAAAGCGGCCTTCGACCTGAACCAGATAGCGGCGCATGTCGACGATTTCTTGCACATACTCGATAAAGACGGGACAGGCTTCCTCGCATGCCCGACAGGTGGTGCAAGAGAAGAGGGCTTCCTCGGAAACGGCGCTCAGACGGTCCTGCAAAATGACTTCGGGAACTTCAGGCGTCTCGCCCTTGGCCCTGACCTCGGCCGTTTTTATAACAAACTCGCCGCCCTTGTTCTCCACCAACTCATCGCGTAATTGCTCGGTAATCTTTTTGGGGTGCAAGGGCTTACCACTGGCAAAAGCCGGACACACGGAAGTGCAGCGGCCGCACTCAGTGCAGCTATACCAGTCGAAGTTATTCTTCCAGTTAAAACCGTCCATCTGAGCAATGCCGAAGTCTTCCTTTTCGAGATCCGGTTTGGTCAGCTGACCATAGGGATACTTGCGGCGCATGTAGACGTTGGGCAGGCTGGTGATGATGTGAAAGTGCTTGGAGTAGGGCAAATAGGCGCCAAAACCCAGCACAAGAGCCAGATTCAGCCACCAGGACACCTCTTGAAGGTTGCCCAGACTAGAGGCGTCCAGACCCAAGCCCAAAAAACCTTGTCCCAACCGATAGGTCAGAAAGTGAGTGGTGGGCAAATCAGCAGTCGCTTTGCCTGTCAGCGACAGAATGGCCGTGGCACAGCCCCCCTGAATGAACTCAACCACCATCAAGGAACCGATAATGACGAGAATGATCAGAGCTTCCACCGAAGCTTCCGGAAAGCGAGGACGCCAGATCAGGCGCCGATACAAAGCCATCGAGACGCCCAGCAAAACCAGGGCCATGAAGACCTCTTTGACGAGGTTGTAGACCATACCAACCGGCTCGTTTTCGGCCAGCAGGGGCAGGTTGAAGTCGGGACCTGCAAAGCCACGTAAGATCAAGGTCAGATTAGCCAGGGCCAGAATGCAAAAACCCCAGAAGATCATTACGTGCAGCGAGCCGCCGTAAGCGCGGTTGAGCAATCGCTTCTGCAAGAAGCCGTAGAGGATCAGATCGAGAACCCGTTCCGCGGGTCGGTCAAAGCGTTCGGGCGACTTCTGGGCGGCCTTCATGAAGCCCCCAAGTCGTAGCATCTGCTTGATAAAGAAATAGCCCGCGATGGCCAGGACGATCAGAGTACCGACGATTCTCATAGAACGAGCCGTTTAGCAGGGGCGGTCGAAAATCCTGGTGGCAACTGGCGCCGACTGAAAATCCTTCCGGTTCAGGGAAAGTTTTTCTGAAACCAGTCCGCCATGAACTCGCCACAGGCTTCGTGCACCAGTGGTCCGGGATGCGCGTCCTTAGGGCTGAGAACCAGTTCGGAATTGCGTAATTCCGTTAGTCCACGCTTCTTCAACAACTTGTCCAGGGTGGGCTGGAAGTCGCACATTTCGAAGCCCGCCTCACGGGCGTATTTTACGCCGATGTCGTCTCGCATGGGAAAAGACAACAAGACGATGCGAAAATGATGCTGACGGCCCAGCTCGGCCAGTTCTTTGTAGGAGCGCTCGACGGCTTCCCAGCCAACAAGGTCCTTGTACTGATCCGGGACGCGAGCAGGGTTATCCTCTTGCTTGTAAGGACCGGACACATGGCCTTTCGGGGGCGGCGGGGGCAGCAAAGTATCCCGGCTCAGGCGGCCCACAATCCAGTCGATCATGAACGAAGCCGACATATCCCATGGAGAGCGCTGGATGTAGTTCGGCAGCTGGGTATCGTTGCTGATAAAGTTGACCACCACCACGTCGGGCTTGTATTTCAGGCCGTAGACCCGGAAACATTCGACCTCTTGGGCGGCATTGTAACCGGGTCGTCCCATGTTCATCGAGTCCCACTTGGAGAGCTTGCGGGCAAATACCCGCTGATAACAAGACTCATAGGCAACACCCCAGCCAAAAAGATTGGAGTCGCCCAGAAAAATCACGCGACGTTGGCCAGGCGGAGTTAGCAGGGGGTGGTCGCTGTCGCGGAAACCCTCGGCGTTGGTTTTGACCGGAACCCCCATAAAATTCACGTCCAGGTTGGGCCGCAAGTCATAGACCAGCTTGCGATTGGAGTTAAACTTGACGATCTGCCCGGCCATCACTTTGCCGCTCAGTTTCTGGCTGTCGGCTCGCTGCACTCGGTAGTTATCGTAGGCGGTCCGACAGCGCAGGCCGACTTCCAGGCACAGCGCTCCGATAAGCAGCCCCACCATCATCAACGTCAATCGAAGAAAGACTTTCAAGGGAAGTTCCTGCGCAGGAATTCGGCCAGAAAATCGCCACCTAGCTTATGCATCTTGGCCGAAGGATGGGTGTCCGGCTTGGGCAGACACAGGTCCGAATCCTGAAAGTCAGCGATGTTCCGGGCCTTCATGACTTCCACCAGCCTGGGAGTAAAGTCGCAAATTTCAAAACCGTTGGCTTTGGCGATAGGCAAGGCGCCATCATCGCGGTGCGGAAAACACAAGAAGACCACCTTGAAATGGTGCTCCTGGGCCAGATCAGCCAGTTCTTTGTAGGAACGCTGCACCGCCGCCCAGCCGACCAGATCCTTGTATTTGGACGGAACCCGGGCCGGGTCGTCTTCATACTTGAACTGCTTCTTCTCCTTGTCCAGAAAGATGGTGGGTGCCATGGCCAGGCCATCCCGACTGAGCTGACCAAAAATCCAGTCGACCAGAAAGGAAGCCGAAAGGTCGTCGGGAGTTCGCTGGATATAGAAAGGCAGCTGGGTGTCGTTGCCGATGTAGTTGATAATCACCACGTCGGGCTTGTATTTCAGGCCGTAAACGCGAAAACACTCGACCTCCTGAGCGGCGTTGTAGCCGGGACGGCCCAGATTGATAAACTCCCAACTCGGCAAATTCTGGGCGGCTACACTGACGTAGCCCTGATCCACGTTGACTCCCCAACCGAACATGTAAGAATCCCCGAGCGTGACGGCGCGATGGCGCACCGTAGCCGGCCGGTCCACCGGGTGGTCTCGGTCACGAAAACCTTCAGCGTTGGTTTTCACGTTGACATTGACGAACTCGACGTCCAGATTGGGCCGCAGATCGTAGATAAGCCGCGGATTCTCATTGAACTGGACAATCTGACCGGCGCTCACGGTTCCGTGGGGCGTTTTGTAGCCCGCCTGGCGAACCCGATAGTTGTCGAAAGCTACTTTGGCGCGCAGCCCGACTTCCAGGCTCAGCACCCCCACCGTCAGGCCCGTGGCCATCAGTCCAAGTCTCAAAGCGATTGCGCGCAAGGTCATGGGCGGCCGGTTCTCCGCCGGAAGGCTGGACCCTGGCTGCCAGTTTCTTAAACTGCTGGCCGAGGCGGCCTGGGGCCCAGGTATTGGTGCAGCGTGCACTCGATCATCCCGTTGTAGAGCTTGCGGCGCTTGTCCGGGGTTCGTCCGAAGCAATGCACGAATTCCGGATGGTTGGTGATCACGTAAGCAGACCATGTCTGCAGCCAGGGAACTACAATGCTGCCAAATTCCGTATACAGCCGCTCCACCTCGTGCCGGTCCGATAGTCGCTCGCCGTAGGGCGGGTTCGTGACCAGAACTCCGTACTCGGTGTTGGTGGCCAACTGGTGCAGAGGCCGAGTGCGAAAAGTGATGCCCCGGCCATCCAGGCCGGAACGCTCGAGATTCTGGTTGGCCAGGCGGATGGCCTGATCGTCGCCGTCCGAACCGGAAATGCGCAATTTGGTGGTGCGATCAAAGAGATCCTCGGCTTCCTGGCGAGCGTCCAGCCACACCTGGGTGCCTACTGCCGGCCAATGCTCGGCCGCAAAATCGCGTTTCCAGCCGGGAGCCCGATTCAAGCCGATCATGGCCGCCTCGAGCAAAATCGTGCCACTGCCGCAAAAAGGGTCGACCAGCAGGCGGCCGGCGTCCCAATAGCTCAGCAGCATCATTCCGGCAGCCAGAGTCTCGCGAATCGGCGCTTCGGTGGTCAGCAATCGGTAGCCACGCTTGTGCAACCCGACCCCGCTGGTGTCCAGACTGATGGTCGCCTGGTCCTTCGACAGAGCCACCCGAATCGGAAAGCGGGCGCCCGTCTCGGGAAAAGTCTGCGCTCCATAGCGCACGGCCAGCGCTTCCACCACCGCCTTCTTGGTCACCGCCTGCAGGGCCGGCACGCTGGAAAGCTGGGAGCCATGACTCAAGCCCTCCACCGGAAACTCGGCGTCTTCCGGCAGCAATTCCGCCCAGGGCAAGCCCTTGACGCCCTGAAAAACCTCTTCAAAGTTAGTCGCCCGGAAACTCCCCAGTCGCAGCCACACTCGATCGGCCGTGCGCGCCCACAGATTGGCCCGGGCCATAGCCAGATAGTCGCCTCGAAAAAAGACGTGCCCGTTATCGCTACGCACGTCCTCCAAACCGAGAGCCTTAAGCTCCCGTCCCAATACCGCCTCTAAACCAAAGGCACAGGTCGCATCAAAATCAAACACCGCCGCCCGTTCAATGGCGCCGGAGGATTTCCATTTTCTCCCCCGTCCGAAGTCCCTGGGCGAGGCGCGGGTCTCTAAAGGGTCACACCTGGCTCCCAATCAATCCGAAGGCGGAGCTCGACTTTCGAGACGCCGACTTCCCCGATGCTGTCGTCGCCGGCCTGGAGCTGGATTTGCAGCTGCTCCTTATCATAGCCAAAGGTCACGAAGCTTTGCGGTCCCAAATCGACTTCGTCGACGGACTGGGGATCGAAGGTCAGGGGAATGGCACGGCGGACACGCGGGCGGGGGGGATCGAGGGTCAGCTTGCCCTGGTCAAAACGGATGGAGTACTGTTGCCCTTTGTGGGTGAAACGCAAGAGCCTCTCTTCCACGTGGTCCAGCCGGCTTTCCAACAGCTGACTGCGCAGCCAGTGAAGGCCGTCATGGGAGCGAATGTAGGCGCGGCTTTGAGCCGATTCCGGTTCGGTTTTCACCACACCCAACTTGACTCCCAGCCGGATCGTATAGGCAACGATAGACAGCCACACGCTTCTAGCCTTTCGAACGGGTGGCTCGACTCCTCGTTAAACGGAGAGCCCCAGGAACTCGCGCAGGCGATGGAGCGAGACAATCACTTTTTGCTCGGCCTCGTCGGGTTGCTCGGGGGC
>JALHOV010000497.1 GCA_022842865.1 Vulcanimicrobiota bacterium
AACAAGCGGTACCGAAAACTTTCTTCCACCCGCTGGTTTTGCCTTTCCTGGTGTTCATCTCGGCCAGCTTCGGCCTGGCCTTTCTGAGCCTTTTAGGCCCCTGGCTGCAGCGATTTCGGCGCTTTCGTCGCCTTACGGAAGGTCTGCAAAGGGCACCCTGGATCTGGCCCCTGGCAAGGGTTGAGGAGCAACTCCTGGCGGTGACCGCTCTGGAAGCAGCCGCCTGCGCCGAGGGAAACGTCGAGGAGATGTTGGAACTCGCTCGCGAGGCCTGCACTCGAGCCGATTTCCGACGCTTTCTGGACCCCCGTCGAGCGGCGGCAGGAGACACTCTGGCCACAATTTTAGGGCCCAACTTCGAGGGCGAGGTAGTGGCACTGGTGGCGGCGGGCGAAGCGCAAGGCGACCTGTTGGACTGCTTGAACAGCGCTCGCCTTTTCCTGGAAGGCCGCCTCCAAGAAGAGCGCAACCGCGTAGAACTTCGTTTTCTGGTCGGATTCCAAATCCTCACGGGCCTGCTGGTCCTGTGTAGCGCATTGGAATATTTGTTGTCGCTCCAGACGATGTATCTTTCGATCCTGGACGGCGCCTAGCCGTGGCCCATCTCTCCCTCGATCTGCGCGCCCTGGCCCTGCTGCTCGAGCAAGGCTTGCCCCTTCAGGAAGCCGTTGGGCATCTTGCCTCCCGCCACTCGACCGGCTGGGCAACGACCGCCGAGCGATTGCGGGCGGGCGCGACTTTGCAGGAAGCGGCCGACTGGCTCCCAGCCTGGCTCGTCCAGCTCCTGCAGAGCCCGGAAAAAGTCGAGTTGCCAGAGCTCTTGAGGCGTTCGGCAGGATTGCTGGAGGAACGCCAGGCGCGACTGCGCTTCTGGCGCTCGGTCCTGGTCTACCCACTGGTCTTGTGGTTCGCCTGTGCCTGCCTGGGGGCTTTAATGAGCCTGGCCAGCCGGTCCCAGGCAGGCCTGCTGGAAATGGGCCAGTCTCGCGCGAGCGAAATTTTGTATGAGCTGACCGGACTCTATTTGCGAGTCTTTCCTTTACTGCTGGCTATGCCGCTGCTACTAGGCCTCGTTTTACGGAAGGAGGGCGTGCGCGCGCGCATACCCGTTGTCGGTTTCTCGGCCCGCCAGCGCGAAGCCGCCAGCTTTCTGGCCTGGCTTGAACTGGCGCTATGGGGAGGCCGGGCACTGCCGGAGGCGCTGGAAACGGCCGCTGCCGGTTGCGTCATCGAGCCGATGCGTCAGGAAGTTTTGCTGCTGGCCCGACATTGCCGCCAGGGTTCGACTTTGCGGGAGGCCTCCTCGGTTCTGAAGCTCTGGCCCCAGCTGGCGCGCTGGGCTCTGGTCGAGTCGGAAAAATCCGCTTTTGACTCGAGCGCCCTCTTCTACCTGCAAGCCATCCTAGAAGAAAAATCTCGATTCTACCAGGTATTTATGGCCACGATGGTGGCCTTGGCAGTCTATCTGGTGGCAGCCGGAATGCTGCTCTGGTGTGCAGCCTGCGCTCTCGCTCCCGTGCTCAACGTGCTGGGGTCGATTTGAAACCCAGGCCGCTACCTCAACGGCTGCGGCGTTTGGCGGCGCTGGCCAGAGCTGGCCAGGCCTGGACCGACCTGCCCCCGGAGCTGTCTGCCGAGTATCAAGGCTGGCTCGAGGCGGCCCGGCAATCCAATCATCCGGAGCGTTTGCTGCTGCGCCTGGCCGCCCATTGCGAAGCGGCCGAGAACTTGCGCCAGGAAGTCTTGCGCTCGCTGCTTTACCCGCGTCTGGTTCTGGTGGGCCTGGGTCTGCTGGTGATGGGTCTCAGCGCGGCCTTTTGGAGCCCTTTACTAGTGGTGGTTTTGCTATTGTGCGTGCTCGCCTACTGGGCCTCGGGACGCTCCGACAGAGTGTGGTCCTGGCTCGGTGCCCGAAGACTCGCCTACTTAGAGCAGGTGCTCTGGTGCGGCAATCTAGCCCAGCTACTCGAACTTGAAATGGATCTTCCCAGCGCCTGCAAATGGGCTGCGCTGCCGATTCAAGATGCCGGCGTTCGCGCCCAGGCGTCCGCGCTGGAAAAGCCATTGGCCGAGGGCAGCGGTCTGGCAGAGGCCATTCAACCTTACGGCTGGGCCCCCTTGATTTCATGGGCGGCCTCGGCCGGAGAGCAGCATCAGACGCTGGCGGGGGCTCTGCGCGAGGCGGCGAAGACCCTGGAGTCGGATCTTGAAGAGGAAATGAACCGCACGCTGGCCTGGCTTCAGCCAGCTGCGCTGGCCCTGGTCGGCAGCCTGATGCTCATAGCCATCGGGTCGTTCTGGCTCAACTATCAAACCATTAGCCTGGAGGCGTTGAGATGAAGCAGATTGCGATGATCGGCACAGCTCTGCTGGCGGGAGGACTTCTATGGATGGCCCGGCCGGCCAGCGGCAATTCCACGCGGGCTCTGGTGGAAGGGCTCAACGGCCCCGATGCGGTGAATTGCTTTGCCGAATTGCGCCAACTCGAAAACGAGAAAGCCGACACGGCCATCATCGAGGGCACCAGGCATTCCAGCCCGCGGGTGCGTGGTCAGTGCGCACGACTGCTCGGCCAGCGGCAAGACGTAACCATGACGGCTGTGCTGGCGCCCATGTTGTCCGATCCAGAGCCGGCGGTGCGCAACCAGGCCGCCCGTTCGTTGCTGCCTCTGCTGGATGACGAGGAGATCGTGGAACTTCTGCGGAGCACCAAGTTAAGTGCCGGCAGTCAACTGGTCATCGTGAGCGCCCTTCTCCGCGATCCAGTGGCCATCACCAACAAACCGTTTCTAGATTGGCTTCTCGATCGAAACCGCACGCCCGAAGTTCGAGCCGGTAGCTATGTCGTTCTGCGCCAACAACTTTGCCATGATTTGGGAAATGGGGAAGTCCGTCGCCGCTTGCTTCAGCAAGCACGCCAAGACAGCCGCGACCCGAAATGCGCGGAAGAGGTCCGCTGCGCCGCGTTGCCCGTCTATGCAAATTTGGCAGGGCCTTCCTCCTATGAGGAGGTGCTGACTTTCCTCAAAGCGCCCCAGCCCCCCCTGAAAAAGGCCAGCCTGATGGCTCTAGCGGAAACTCGAGATCCTCGAGCCTGGCCCCTGTTCTGCAAACTAGCCTTGGACAGGCAGCAGGCGCCCGGTGTCCGAGGAGCAGCTCTCAATAGTATGCGTCATCTGGCCCGAGTGCTCGACAAAGGCAAGGAGGCATTTCCTCTCTACTGTCAGGTCGCTGAGAACGCGGAAGAACCGGTCGAAGCTCGGGCGGTGGCCCTGGCCAATTTGCGCCCCTATCGTTACGAACTGGAGGCACTGCGGATCGCCAACCAGGCGTTGCTGGACAAACATCCTCTGATTCGCCAGAAAGCCGCCCACTGTCTGTCCGGCCTGGGCGACGGGAACGCCAGCTTGGAGAAGGTCAAGCAGGCTCTGGCCAGCGAGGCCGACCCGGAAGCCCAATGCGTCATGAAGAATGCCATCTGCACCCTGGAGTCACGCATCGCCAACCGGGGGAAATAAAAACTCGGGAGCGAAAAGCCGGCACCTGCGGAGGTGCATGTGAAAAGTCACTGGATCAATGGGCTTTGGACCCCGTCCCAAGGGGGCGGCAAGCGAGAGATAGTCAATCCGGCTACCCTGGAGGTAGTGGACACCGTGGTCGAGGGCACCCCCGAAGATGCCCGGGCCGCCGTAGCCGCCGCCGAGCACGCCTTTTACCATTGGCGCAAGCTGCCCGGGCTGGAGAAAGCCCTGTTGATGCACGAGATCGCCCGTCAACTGCGCGACGACGTCAGTGAACTCTCCCGTCTGCTCACTCTCGAGGGTGGCAAACCGCGCATCGAAAATATGGACGAAGTCGAATGGTGCGCCGCTTGCTTCGATTATTACGCGGAAATCGGACGCAATTCATACGGTAATTCGGTGCCGCCTACTTCGGAAAACCAGATCAATTTCACCATCAAGGAACCTCTGGGTGTGGTCGGTTGCATCGTTCCCTTCAACTATCCGCTGCTGCTGCTCTGCTGGAAGATCGCTCCCGCACTGGCGGCCGGCAACACGGTAGTGATCAAGCCCTCCGAACTCACTCCCCTGGCCACCCTGCGCGCCTGCGAAAAGGCTTTTGCCTGTCTGCCCGCCGGTGTCCTGAACGTGGTGCTCGGTACCGGCGCCGGAGTGGGTGAGCACATCGTCGAGCATCCCAAAGTGGCCTGCGTGGCTTTCACCGGATCGACGGCCGTAGGCACCGACATCGCCGTGCGCTGCGCCAGGCAGCTCAAGCGAGTCAACCTGGAGCTGGGCGGTATCGATCCTTTTATCGTCTTCGAGGACGCCGACCTGGACGTGGCTGCCCACGGCGTGGCCTGGGCCCGCTTCTTGAATGCCGGACAGGTATGTACCTCAGCCAAACGCATCTACGTGGTCCAGAGCGTAGCCGAAGCCTTCTTGGAGAAGTTTTTGCAATACACCAACTCGCTGGTGGTCGGCAACGGGATGGACCCGAAGACGGACATCGGTCCCCTGATCTCCCAGAGAGCTCTGGACAAGGTGCAAAACCAGGTCGAACGCACCATCGCGGGCGGAGCCAGGTTGCTGGCCGGTGGTAAGCGTCTAGACGTAGGCCCCGGCTACTTCTGGGCTCCCACCGTGATGAGCGAAGTCAAAACCGGCCTGGTGTCGGTCAGCGAAGAATTATTTGGGCCGGTCGCCTCGATTCTGGCCGTGCAAGACGCCGAGGAAGCCATCAACCTGGCGGCCGCCTCGGACTATGGCCTGGGCGCCAACATCTACACGCGTAACATGGGCTACGCGTTTCGCGCCATGAATGAAATCAAGGCGGGCACTTTTTGGATCAACGACCCGCTCACCGACAACGACGCCGCTCCCTTCGGCGGAATGCGCAAGAGCGGTATGGGCCGCGAACTGGGCGAGGAAGGCCTGGACGCCTTCCGCGAAACCAAGCACGTCCACCTCGACTACCTGCCCTCCCGCAAGAGTTACTGGTTCCCCAACGTGCGCCGAGCCCACGAGATCCCGGTGGACGGTCAATGAAGGTTATCCTGCTCGGGGGAGCCGGCGCCATGGGCGCCATCACGCTCAAGGATCTGGTGGAAACCAGCGACTTTGAGGTTGTGGTGGCCGACTACAATCGCGAAGCGGCCGATGCAGTGGCTGCTTCCTATGCTTCCGCTCGGATAACCTCGGCCCACGCCGACGTGCGCGACCGTGAGGCCACCGCCAAGCTGCTGGGTGGCTCGTTTGCGGTCATCAACTCGGTGCAGTATCAACTCAATTTGGAAGTGATGGAGGCGGCTCTGATGGCCGGCTGCCATTACACCGATCTGGGCGGTCTGTTTCATATGACGATCAAGCAACTGGAGCTGCATCAGCAGTTTCTGGACAAGGGCTTGCTGGCTCTAATCGGGATGGGTGCCGCTCCCGGGACCACCAACCTGCTGGCCCGCATGGCGGCCGACGAAATGGACGAGGTCCACGAGGTCCACTGTCAGGTAGCCGGCATCGACTTAAACGCGGCGGAATCAGACGGAGGTCTGGCCTCCTCTTATTCGATCCAGACCATTTTGGAAGAGGCATCCAAGCCGGCCGCGGTTTTCACCGGCGGCAAAATGACTTTCGTGGACCCGATGAGCGGCGAATACCCCGTTGACTTTGGCGCCCCCGTAGGCGTGCAGTCTCCGGCTTTCACCATTCACTCGGAAGTCGCCACTCTGTCTACTTCCTACGCCCCCAAAGGCCTCAAGGAATGTACCTTCGCCATCGCTTTCCACGGCGATTTCACCTCGAAACTGCGCTTTCTGCGCGAAATCGGTATCAATTCCGTGGAGCCGGTGGCCGTGCGCGGTCACACGGTGGTCCCCCAAGACGTGCTGCTGGCCGTCAATCGCCAG
>JALHOV010000498.1 GCA_022842865.1 Vulcanimicrobiota bacterium
AGCACGCGGAAGCTGCCACCGCGCTGGAACGGGCTCTGCAGATTTTTGACGCCCACGATGCGGGTCGCGTGTCCACCATGGTCAACCTGGGCCTGGTCTGGCAGGCCCAGCAAGAACACGCCAAAGCCCAACAATGGCTGGAAGAAGCCTTGCGGCTGAGTCAGGAATGGTTGGGAGAGGACGATTTGGAAGTCGCCTTCTGCTGTTTCACTCTGGCCGACGTAGTGGCCCATCAGGGGCAAATGCAGGAAGCTCGCCAGTTTGCGCAACGGGCTCTGGATATTCGCGAAAGACGCTTGGGAGCACTTCACCCGGAAACTTCGACCAGCCAGGCACAGGTCAGCAATCTGCTGATGCGCGATGGCCGCGAGGCGGACGCCATTCCGCTGGTGGAAGGTTCTCTGAAAATTCAGGCTCAGGCACTCGGTGAAGACCATCCCGAACTGATTCCAACCTACTCGACCCTGAGCCGGCTTTACATGGCCGATCAGCAATGGGATAAGGCGGAGGCAACCCTACTCAAAGCCATCGGTCTTATCAGTCGTTCTACCGCCCAGGTCAGTCCCGAACTGGCTCAGAGGGTTGCCGAACTGGGCGAACTTCGCGCTTCCCAAGGGGATTTAGATCAGGCCATCGGGTTCTCGGCCAAAGCAGTGGAAATTCTGGTGGAAGCTTTAGGGCCCCAACACGAGGCCACCGATCCGGTGATGCTGAGGCTGGCCAAACTCTATCTGCAGGCTGCCCGCTTCAAAGAAGCCGAAGCTTGCTTCAAGCGGGTGCTCGATCAGCGCACCCAGCGACTGGGTGGGGACGACCCTGGTGTAGCACTGGTGTGGCTTGAACTGGCCGAACTTCAAATGGCACAGAACCGCAAGGTGCTGGCCGAAACTTTGGGCAAGAAGGCTCTTGATCTGATTCAGCGTCGCTTTGGCGGCGAGCACGTGCAGTTGCGTCCGGCATTGGAATTCCTTTCTCGCCACGCGGCTCATCATGGGAATGACGAGCAGGTGGTCGCCTATGCAGAGCGATTGGCATCCCTGGTAGAGCCGGTTGTCCCGGCAGCGGCTTCCACCAGTCTCTCCCCGGTGGTCGCGGTCCCTTTGCCCGATACCGAGGGGCAGACCCGAGAGCCGAGCCCTCAAGTCGAATCTGCGCCGACGTTCGACGCGACTGGCGCGGGCGAGCCTGCCGAGGAGACCTCCGTTGCCAATGACAAGACGATGCACGAGCAGGTCGGCTCGGGCGACGAGCCGCTATTGGTTGCCGAGCCGCTAGATGTTGTCGAGATCGTCGCCACCACCGAGAGCATCGAATCAACCGAGATGGCTGCTCCGACCAAGGTCGAGTCGGGGGATGTCGCCGAGAGGGCTGATGTCGCCGAACTGGCGGCTGTCGCCGAACTGGCGGCTGTCGCCGACGCGAGTGTCGAGGCTCTTTCGCTGACGGAAGCTTCGGATGAGCCCAAGGTATCCGGCGATACGACTGGCGCAGTCGAGGAACCACAGGAAATCCAGGACCAATCTGCCGAGCCGGATGTCGCTCAGGAATCCGTTGGGGCTCTCGCCGGCACCGAGGAAACGGTCCCTGAGGTGACTGTGGAACCTGAGCCACAGCCGGAACCCGAACCCGAACCCTTAAGCCCGGAGGAGCAGTCGGCTAAGGCGATTGTCGACAAGAACTGGGTCTACGTAAAGGAACTTTTGACTCCCCTGCTGCCCACACGCAGTGGAGTGGACCTGGCGGAGATGTTACGCCGTCTCTCCCTGGCCGAACGCCACCTGGGCAATCGCACCCAGGCCGAGCGGCTGCTCCTGCAGTCGATCACGCTCTGGTCTCAAGAGTATGGCGAGAATCACCCCGAACTTGCCGAGAGCATGGGAGACCTCGCGGAAGTAAGCTTCGAGATGGGCAAGATGGAGCAGGCGGAAGGCTTGCTCCGCCGGGCAACGGAGATTCAGGTCCGCCTCCACGGCACCGATCACGCTTCAATGGTTCCCTGGCTGTTACGCTTGGGCCGGATTTATTTGCCTCATAAGGCTGGCCAGGCCTTGCCTCCTTTGCAGCGTGCATTGGGTCTGGCTCAGAGCCGACTCAACGCGCACGACCCCGTTCAAGCCGACGTTCTGTGGTACCTGGCCTTGGCTCACGAGCAGGCGGGTGATTTTGAAGAGGCGACGGTCCACTTGCGCCGGCGCCTGGGCTTCCCGGATGGTGACGAGGTCCTCGAAGTCCAACTGAAGCTGGCGCAAATGTTGCTCCGGACGGGTCAGATCGAGGCGGCCACTCAGATCTTGCACAAACTGGAAGTTCATATGCCCGTCCCCGATCCCGAGATCGAGGAACAGGTCAAGGCGCTCATGGGCAACATTCTGGTCTTGGAAGACCGTCTGGAAGAAGCGGAGCCGCGTCTGCTCGAGGCCTTGCAGATGCGCAGTCAGCGTCTCAGCACTCAGCATCCGGAATTGCGACCGATTCTCTTCAATCTGGCCAAGCTGTATAGCGGCCGCGAAGCTCACCAGCAGGTGGCTATTTTTGCGCAGCAGGCCCTGGAGTTGACGCCCGAGACAGAGACCGACACGCGACTCCAGCTTTATTCTCAACTGGCTCCGGCCTTCATGGTTTTAGACAGGCGTTCTGAATCCGAGGTCCTGTATCGTTCCTGGGCCGATCTGATCGTGGCTCAGCAAGGCGAGAACCACCCGGCCCAGCTACCCGCCCTGCAAGCCCTTTCCAAGTTGCTGCAACGGCGTGGTGATTCCATGGCGGCCCAAGAAATGCGCGAGAAGGCCTGGCAAATCTTGAGCCAGAGTTCGCAGGTTTCCGAAGCCGAGTTCCTTTCGCCTTTGGAAGACCTGGCCCGCGGGGCGATGGAACAAGGAGCCTGGGACAAGGCAGAAGCCTGGCTACGTCGTGCCTACGCCATCGCTGAAAAGCAGGATGGACTGTCGGCCGCTCGCCTGGCTTATGCTCTGGGCGAAGTATTCGGCTCCACCGGTCGCCTGGCCGAAGCCGAAACCGCCATTCGACGATCGCTGGAATTTCGCCAAGCGGCGCTGGGAGCCGAGCATGTCGAAACGCTCCGATCTTTGCAAGCGCTCGCGGAAGTGTACTCGGCTCAGAACCGTTTTGAAGCCGCCCAGTCGATGTTAAGTCGCTGTCTGGATGCGGGCAAGCAGAACCTGGGCGACCAGCATCCCGACCTGGCCGGCTTTCATCGCGCCCTGGGCATTCTTTGGTCCCAAACCGGACGAATGGAAGAAGCCGAGAAGTCGCTGTTGGAAGCGCTTGCTCTGGTGGAAAATCTCTCGCCTCCGCATTCCGAACTGGTGCCAACCTTAGAGGCCCTCGGCCAGTATTATCAGCGTCTCGACCAATTAGCTCAAGCTGCACCCTTCTACAGCCGCGCCCTGGACTCGATGGAGCAGTCGCTAGGTCCCAGCCATCTGGCCGTGGCGGATTCCCTGCTGCAGTTGGGAGAGTTGCATCAGCGTCAAGGGAACTTTGTCGAAGCTGAGAAGTTCTACCGCCGCTGTTTGGAAATTCGCAGTCAGAAATTGGCCGCGCAGAGCCCACGCCTGGCCCAGGTCCGTCAAGTCCTGGCTCAGTTGCTGCAAAAACAGGGCCATATGCCCGCCGCCCGAGAATTGTTCGAACAGGCTCTGGCCGCACTTTGGTCGGAACAGGGTGGCGAAAATTCGCAGGTGGCGGAGTGTCTTGAGGGCCTCGGGTTGCTGGAACTGCAGCAAGGTCTCTACGCTGAGGCGGAAGCTCGAGTGCAGAAAGCGCTCACCATTCGGGAGAAAGAGCCGGCCGAGCGCCAGGGTCCCACCATGAACACGCACCAGCTTTTGGCGCGCGTTTTCCTGGAAAGCCGCCGGCCCGAGATGGCCGAGCGTTCTCTCAAGCGAGCCTTGGAAATCGCCCAGAAGGCCTTCGGTGGCGACCGACCGGAAGTGGCGGCTTGCCTGGAACAGTTGGGCGCTCTATACCTTACTCAGGGGCGGTACGTGGCCGCGGAAGCTCTCTTTGACCGCGCCTTAGAAATCCGGGAACGCAGCCAGCAGCCGCAGCACCCCGACTCCGGTTTCTGCCTCTTAGGTCTGGCGCAGATCTATCTGGCCCAGAATCAGTTGACACAGGCCTGGCAGACGGCCGAGACGGCCAAGAAAATTTACGATTCTGTGCCTCAACAGCCTAATCTGGAGGGGGCCCAGGCTCTCTATTTGATGGCCGAGACGCTGCGTTTGCAAGGGCGTTTTAAGGAGTCCGAGGCGCTCTACCAGCGTTGTTTGGAGATCCGCAATAAACTGTTGGGCAATGATCATCCCGAGGTGCAGCGCGGCCTGCATGGTCTGGGGGTGTCGCTGATGGATCAGGGCAAAGCTCCTCAGGCCGAGCGCATCTTTACCCACGCCCTTCGACTGCTGGAGGCCAAGTTAGGCAACGACCATCCGGATTTGGCCAATAGTTTGCATAGCCTGGGATTGTTGCATCGCAGTCAGGGTCGCGGCGCCACCGCCGAACTGCATTTGAAGCGAGCTCTTGAGTTGCGGACGAAAGGCCTGGGCGGCGAACACCCGGATCTGGCCGCGAGTTTGCAGGCCATGGCTCAGTTGCACTTAGACCAGCGCAACGATCAGGCAGCCGAGGCTCTATTGAAGCAGGCTCTGAGTATTCGCGAGAAAGCACTGCGCGCCGATCATCCGGCGCTTTCTGCTCTGCTGCTTCTGCTCGCAGGTCTTTACAAGTCCCAAGAGCGATTTTCGGAAGCCGAGCCTCGCTTGAAGCGTGTGCTGGATCAGCGCGAGAAGTTGCTGGGTAGCCATCACCAGGATACTGCCGCTATCCTACAGGAACTGGGCGAGCTCTATTTGCTAAACGGCCAGCAACAGCAGGCGGAAACCTTGCTCAAGCGCAGCCTCGACATTTATGAGAAACGCCTGGGCCTGGAGCATCCGACGATTTTGCCTTGCCTTCATCTCCTCTGGAAGGCCTATGACGCCCAGCAACGCACTCAGGAAGCGGCCGCCGTTCGTTCTCGCATCCAACTCCTGGAAGTCACCCGCCCCAGTAGTTAGTTAGCACCTCGTTCATGGTTGCGCAGATGGCGGATGATCCCGAGAAGGAAGTTCACTTCGAAGACTTCCAGGCGGGAGCGATGCAGCATGTCGTTGATTTTGCGCAGTTCCTCATCCAGGGTCGCGTCGTGGCTTGGGTAGCCATGGTCGGATAGGTAGCGGGAGATTTCCGCCAGGGCCCCTTGCAGAAGTTTTGGTTCGGCCCAGCGTTGAGGTTTGCTGCCCAGTTCTGTGTTCAGGTAGCGTCCGAGCAGTTCGTAGAGCATGAGGGTGACGGCGTGAGCCAGGTTGAGCGAGGAGTGGACGGGGTCGGTGGGGATCTTTACACTCCAGTGGCAGATGGCGATATCGGCATTGTCCAGTCCGCTTTCTTCATTTCCGAAGACCAGGGCCAGTCTGCCCAACTGGAAGCGGGGAATGACGGTGTCGTTCAGGTCCGCCGGAGTCACCAGACGGTGGCGGCGTTTTCCCGACTTACCCGTGAGGGCGACCGAGAGGTCGATGCCGACCAGGGCTTCCTGCAGGGTGTCCGCATACTGGATTTTTTCCAACCACTGGCTGGCGTGGGTGGCCCAGTTCTGCGATTGCTGAGAGGGTCGGCGCTGTGGCCTTACCAGCCACCAGTCGGTGACACCAAAGCAAGCCAGTGAGCGAGCCACAGCGCCGATGTTGGCTTCGCCCAGAGTCTCCACCAGGATGACCCGGATTTGATCAGGCTTGAGGCGGTTCATCCGGGGTGTGTTGGTGCTCATCTTCCCTGTGCTGGTGCTCGTCGCCGTGGACCACCTCTTGAATCTGCTTTTCCAGGCTAGATCGGAAGAGCA
>JALHOV010000499.1 GCA_022842865.1 Vulcanimicrobiota bacterium
CGAATTGCTACTGTACCGCTCGGAGATCTTCTCGGTACTCAAGCCCGGCGTCAAGGCCGATCGCCTGGAACAGGCCTTCATCCGCTACCCGATGCAACAGCAACTGCTGCGGTTGGCTCAACAGGGCCTCATTGAGGCCCGTCAATGTCTTTCCCCAAACAACACTTTTTAAATTTCTTACCGCTGCCACAGGGGCAAGGGTCGTTACGTCCTACTTTGGGGCCGGTGCGCACAGGATTGTGTTGGCCACGCATGAACATCCAGCGCCCTTCCACCTTTTGGAACTGGGACGTCTCGCGGTGGGTGCCGGTTTGACCGTTGGTCTCAAAATCCGCTTCGAAAGTCACGGTGCCGATTTCGTCTTCCCCGCCCCCTTTCTCTGTGGCCAGCACGCGCAGACGCTTAAAGCTGGTCGACTTGGCCCAATTCTCGATCGTGTCGCGATTGGGGTTTTCCTCGGTTTCGCAGACGTAATCGATGTTGCCGGTCGCGTAGGCAGAGAAGCGCGAGCGCATCAATTGTTCGGCCGTGTCGGGTCGACTCTGGCCCTCCAGGAAGGGGCCACAACAAGCTTCAAAAGGTCGGTCCTGGCCGCAAGGGCACGTTTGCATCTTCTGGGAGTTCCTTACTTGATTGGAATGACGGACACTAACGGTTGGCTAATTTTGGGTCGACCAGACGGTTACCCAACACCGCGAACCACTGCTGGTGGGTATCCACCAACAAGCCCTGAGCATCGGTTTCCAACGTCTTCATGGTAACCGAGTCCTGCACATTTCCGCCGATCACATCGATCTCTCCCGGACGCACCGCCACCACCAGGTCAGTGTGAGAAGGATAGGTCGCCGGGCGATCGTCAAAAGTGATCCCGTCGGCGCGACGATAACAGACCAGGTCTCCCACCTGGGGAGCCCGCTCGCTCAGGCGGTATCCGTAGAAAGCACAATTTGGGTCCTGGCTTCGACGGCCATCAATGGCCTGGTTAATGTAGTGTGCGTGCCAATCGGAGTAGGTAAAGCGCCCGCCCAAACCGGCCTCACGCATTACATAGGAGATAAAGGCGGCCGACCAGGCCTCATCCGTGTCCTTGCCGGTGAACTTCTCAAAGACCCCGTTGCGCCAATAGACGCCCACTCGCTGCCAGTAACCTTCTTCTGCTTCTTTATGGCCGGGGTGGCTGACTTTTCCGTCCTTGCCAATGGTTTGCTTACCAAAAAAATCCCATTCCTGACGTGCGATTTGCAGCATGCGGTCGGTGGTGGGCTCGGCCCAGGCCCAGGCCTGGAGTAGCAGCAGTAGAGTCAAAGTGCGTTTCATGGGCCGCCAGTTTCCCGTTCCGGAGGGGGAACCCTGCGAGCCGAGACCTAAGAAGAGGGGGGTCCAAGGGGGAGACGCAGTCCACCCTTGAACCTGAGAAGAGGGGGGTCCAAGGGGGAGACGCAGTCCACCCTTGAACCTGAGAAGAGGGGGGTCCAAGGGGGAGACGTAGTCCACCCTTGAGCCTTAGAAGAGGGGGGTCCAGGCCAGCTTTGTTATGAACAAGAACTTCTCCATTATTCGCAATGTCGAGAATTGCTTCTTTTACCCCGGCCGCGTCTGGATGGCGGAGTTTCGACAGATCGCCGGGATGAGCGGGGCCACTTTCCAGTCCCATCTGGAGTCCGGCTACTTCTCTCGCGGCCTGGACTTTTATAAGCCGATTTGCAGCACTTGCCAAGAGTGCATTCCGGTGCGCCTGCCCGTGGCCGAATTCCGTCCCAGTAAAGGTCAGCGCAAGGTGTGGCGCCAGAACTCCGACCTGGAAGTACGCGTGGCCAAGCCCTCCTACTCTGACCAGCGCCTTGACCTCTACGCCCGCTATCACCGCATTCGCTGGGGCTGGGTGAGTGTCGAAGCGGAAATCTTGCGACCGCATTTTCAGGAACATCTCATCATCGACTGGGGGGACGCTTGGGAGCTCTCCTACTGGTTGGACGGCCAGTTGATTGGTTTCGGACTGGTGGACGAAACGCCCCAGGGGGCCAATTCCCGTTACTTCGTCTACGACCCGGACCTGGGCAAACGCGCTCTGGGCATCTATAGCCTGATGCGCGAAATCGAATGGTGCCAACAGCGAAGCAAAGAATTTCTTTACCTCGGCATGTATGTGGCCAGCTCGCCCAGCATGGGTTACAAAGTCGACTTTCGACCCTTCGAGCTGCGCCTCCCCGGAAATGGTTGGGTGCGAGTAGAAGAGCGGAAAGGTCTCGAGGGTCTGGTTGGACAACTCGGTGCTGCGAAATCGAAAGAGACAGGCCATCCATGCCAAAGAAACGAGTCTTAGTCCTATCCGCATCCGTGGGAGCCGGGCATTTCCGGGCCGGCGAGGCGCTGGCTGTGGCCGGTCAGAACAGCGACCTGGAAGTGGTCCACCAGGACGTCCTGGAGCTGATGCCGCGCCCTTTTCAAACGCTCTATCGCGACGCCTACCTCGACATGGTCGGTCGGGCACCGCAGATCTTCGGCTGGCTTTACGAGTTGACCGACAAGCCATTCCAAGAAGACATCCTGCGCCAGGCCTTCGAAGAAGCCAGTGCCGGCAAATTCTATGAGTTTGTCGATAAGTTCAACCCCGACCTGGCCCTGTGCACTCACTTTTTGCCGAGCAGCCTGATCCATAAGCGCCGCAAAAAAGGAAAGTTCGCTCACACCCTGGCCACGGTGGTGACCGATTTTGACGTCCACGGTATGTGGTTGGCCACTCCTTCGGACCACTACTTTGTAGCCGTGCCAGAAGCCCGCGCTTATCTCAAAACTTTTGGCATATCCGGCCGGGCCATCAGCGTCACCGGGATTCCCACTCACCCCGTTTTCTCGCAGACCCTGGATCGAGCTGAGGTGGCCACTCGTTTAGGGCTGCGCTCCGACCTGCCCACCCTGCTGATCTCGACCGGAGGCTTTGGCGTGGGCAGCGTAGGTCAAATTCTGGAAGCTCTGCGCGAGTTGACCACTCCCGTGCAGATCGTAGCCGCCTGCGGCCGCAATGACGACCTGCGCCAGAAACTGCAGCAGCAGTTCGCCGACCAGGAAAATTTACACGTGATCGGCTTCACCAAGGCCTTTGACGAGTACATGAGCTGCGCCGATTTGATGTTGGGCAAGCCGGGGGGCCTGACCACCTGGGAGTCCTTCGTGAAAGGACTGGCCTGGGTGGTCATCAACCCCATTCCTGGCCAGGAAGAGCGCAACACCTATCACCTGCTCGAAGAGGGCATCGGCATCTGGGCCTATCAGGCACGCACGCTGGCCTTTAAGGTCGATCACATGCTCAAAGAATCAGGTCGCCTGGAACAAATGCGTCAGAACTCGTTGCGTATGGCCCGGCCGCGTGCGGCCCAGGAAATTCTGGAAATTTGCAAGGATCTACTCTAGCGGGTCAGGAGTCTGCCCATGCAGGGCCACCAGGGCTGCATCAATCAAACCCAGCGAATAGCCCGTGCGAAAGGTTTCCGCCATGGCCCGGCGAGCCTGCACGTCGCCGGCCCCGGGTCGCGCCAGAAACTCCACATTTTCCAACTCGGTGTTGCGATTGAGATGCTTTCCGTAGGCGGCCTGCATATGTAAGTCGTCTTCGGCCATCTCTCTCCACTCACCATCCGCCACCTCGATCGCCTGAAGCAAGTTGGCGATCAGTTGCTCGAGACCCGGGGGGCTTTCATAGCCGATGGGCCGTTGTCCCTGACGATACAGCACTAATCCGTCCAGGCCGCCACAGAGCAGACCAGCAGCCAGACTCTCCAGGCTATAAAGCCTTACCCGTTCACTCTGAGAGTGCCAGCGCAGAGTCGCCAGCGCAGGAAACAACTGCATCTTGACGGCCAACGACACTTCTCGAGCCAAAGTCAGATCTTGAACCTGCAAAAGCCAGCGATCCAGAGCCTGGTAGGCCTCGAGGACCGGACGAGCGCGCAGCAAATCCCCATCTACACTGGATTCCGCTTCCGAAAGTTGTAATTGAAGTCCCAATTCGTTCATGCAGGCGTGTTTGTCACCGGCCGGCGAACGCCTTGAGCTTGTGGGAATGGTGTTGGTCCCGTCCGTTGCTCAGGCGCTGCGAGGCCCTATCGCTCGGCCTCAAAAGACGCGTTCGCGTGGCCTATGTCAGCGATCTGCACTGCGCGCCCTGGAGCGGTCCCATGCTGCGGCAACTGGCTGTGGAGATGGAGCGGTCCGCTCCTGACCTGATTTTGCTCGGGGGCGACTTGCTTGACCTGCCCTGGGGACACGCCGGTCTGGTCAATTGGGCTCAGCAAATGGCGGGGCTGTGCCCGCTAGCAGCCGTGCCCGGCAACCACGACTCCTGGGCGGGACTGAAGCGCGTCAAGCGAAGTCTCCAAGCTCTGCACTGGTTAGACGAAGCCCCGCTGGTGTTGCCGAGCGGCCTGCGACTATGCGGTCGGGCCGAGCAGGGAGCTACCGCCCAGAGCATTCTGGTGGGACACCAGCCGACCGGCGTCAAAGCGGCCTCACGGGCGGGGTTTCCGGTGATGTTGTCGGGCCACTTGCACGGATGCCAATGGATCTGGTTTGAATGGAATGGCCGTGACTATCCGGGGGCCTGGTTCTTTGCGTATCACGGAGCCAGCTTTCAGGTGGGTCCGACCCGGCTCTTGGTGAGCCGAGGCGTAAGCGACACACTCCCCCTCCGCATTGCCTGCCCTCGTGACTATTTGTGGTTGGAGCTAAGTTGAAATGATTGGCTGGTTTGATACCCCCAACGGGCCGTCTTTGCCCGAGCTGGTTCGGCAGGGACTGAGCTCGATCGAGGGAGGCTATGACCGGCTCTCGGGCAAGTTTGATCAAAGCGTTTTTCGCACCCCGGATCCTATCTTGGATGGGCTGGAGAGCCAGCTCTTCCGCTGCGGGCGGGCCCTCGACATCGGCTGCGGCACCGGGGCCGTACTGCAGAGACTGCAAGGCTTTGCCGATGAGTTGGTGGGAGTGGACCTGAGCCGGAACATGTTGGCCCGCGCCCGCGCTCAGGTAGGGCCCAGACCCATCTTATTGCGCGGCGACTTTCTGAAACTGTATTGGCAGGATCACTTTGACTTGATCACCAGCGTGGGCGTGCTGGGTCATATCGCCCCCCGCGACCAGGATGAATTCTTTCGTCGAGTTTACGACGCCTTAAAGCCAGGAGGGCTGTTCATAACGGTGACTGGCGACCTGCGTGGCCGGCCCTGGGTTTATTTACCGGCGCTGGCTTTCGACAGTCTGATGCGCCTGCGCAACTTCGTTTGGCGGCCGACCTTTGTCATGTACTATCTCAGCTTTGTGCTACCCCAGGCCCAGCGCCTGCTAGAGCGCCACGGCTTCGTTTGCCAGGTGCTGGACGGCCGTTTCCCGCTACCCTTCAGTCAGCTGAAGCTTATCCTGGCGAGGAAACCATACTGTCGAGCAGGTGCTTGTGAAGATGGCGCTGATGGTGATCGGTCAAGTCCTTCTCGGCCCGATTGACCAGGCTGATAATGGCGGAAGCCAACACCTGAGCCCTTCCCGGTTTACCGTCAGCCAATTTGACGGCCATGGGGTGATTGGAATTGATCACCACGCTGGTGCTGTCGACCAGGTCCAGCAGATGCCCCTTCTTAGGCCCGGCCGCGTGGCTGAGCTTCTCAAAAACCGGTCCCAGATCGAATTCGTGGGCCACATTCCCGGCCAGAGCCGTCCCCAGTTGACGTACCTGAGCAATCAAATTATCCATAGCCCGGCTCATTCTAACTTCTTCGTGTCCTCCCTGCGCTGCATTAAGAGCGGCTGGAGCGTTCCAGGGCGAGGAATTCTTCAAAGTGGAGGGTTTCGGGGCGGCGTTGGGGGTCGATACCGGCTTTTTGGAAGTGTTCCTCCTGAAGCAGCCCCTTC
>JALHOV010000500.1:0-3932 GCA_022842865.1 Vulcanimicrobiota bacterium
CCCTGCAGTTCGCTGGCAAAAACCCGGGAGAATGGCTCGCAGTCTACCTCTTCCTGCTGGTCTACCTGATCCGATTGCTGCCGCCTGCGGCTGCCACCGTGCTGATGAGCCCGTTTCTAGTCAGCCCCGGCTTAAAACGGCCATTCTGGTGGTCATTGCTCAGGCTTGCTGCTGGTATGGCGGCCACATGTTCTTTGGCGGCCAGGAGGGCTGGTGTGAGGCCTTCCTCTACCTGGGGCTTTGGGCACCCAATTGGGGCTACGCACTCATGATTGGCGGCATCATGCTCAAGCCGATATTGAATCGAACGAATCGCTAAACGATCTCCTCGAGTTTCCCCGACACGGACAGGCCCACCAGAGCGTCCAGGACGGCCGGGTTATGGCGTTTACCGTGTTGCATCATGAAGCGCTGCACCAGTACATCGACGCTTTCATCCGGGTTCACCTCGCGATATTCGCTGAAGTGCTCCGCCAGGGCCAACACCCATTCTTCCAGGCCCAGCCCCAGGCTTTCGTCGTAGGCCTGGTGATGATTCTCGACCAGCGAGGCCAGGTCAGCGTGAACCTTACCCAGGAGTAAATACTGAGCGCCCATGCTGGCGTGGTCGCTGGGGTTGAGCAGCATGCCCACATCGTGATAGCGGCCCGCCCGAAGCAGGCGCTGCCGTTGGAAGGCGGACAGGTCCAGCAATCGTCCCAGCTCGCTGGCGGTCTGCGCGACGCGCTGAACGTGACCGGAATGAAAATTTGGTAGCGCTTCCAAAGCTCGCACGAAGAGCAATTCGGTTTGCTCCTGGTAAGCGCTGTTGTCTTCGAGTCTGCCGACCGTTTCCCAGGAGTGGGCCATCAGGTCCAGCATGCTGGTCCACTCCTCCAGATTTGGAGCCAGGCCGACTCTCTCCAGGGTCAGTATGCCGATGACCCGCCCAAAACTGCGCATGGGCAAAGCCCAGCAAGGCGCCAGGGCGGCTCGGCCAGCCCACAGATCTCCTGCGTTGCTGGATTTGGAGATGGCCTCTACATTTTGCCAGGCCGCGCCCACCAGGGTTTGCTCGGGCGCCTCGAAGCTATCGCCTGAAGCGGGACGGAACCAGCGGGGTTCTTTCCAGGTGAGGAAGGTGCAAATTTCGGCCTCCGCCAGCTGACTGCCCAGGTATTCCAGGGTGCTGGACCATTCCTGGCGCGTGCGCGTCAAGGCCAGTTCCTGGATAGCGGATTGCCAGGGGAAACTCACGGTATCAGTACTCAATGGACCTCCTACATTGGTCCGCCGCCCACTCGCGTGGACAGGCTCAAGATGGGTAACAACAAGCCGAGAACGAAGACGCACACCAATCCGCCTACCATCACCATCATGGCCGGCTCCAGCACGGCCGTGATGCTGGAGACGGTGGCGTTGACCTCTTCCTCGTAATAGGCGGCCACGTGATCGAACATGTCGGGCAGCGATCCGGCCTCCTCACCGATAGAGGCCATCTGAATCATCAGGTCCGGGAAGACACTGGCCTGTTCCAGCCGTTCCGAAAGTTTGCCGCCTTCCGAGACCTCACGGGCCACCTTTTCGATGCAGCGCGTCACCACACGGTTGCCGGAGGCGTTGCCGACCAGATGCAAAGCTTGAAGCAGGGGAACGCCGGACTGCAAAAGCAGACCGAAAGTGCGAGCGAAGCGCGCGGCTGAGCTCTCTTCCACAAGTTTGCTGAACATAGGGGCATTGAAGTAAAACAAGTCCCGGGTATAGGCGCCTGTTTCGGTGCGCAAGATGGCCCGAAAAACAAAGTAGAGAAACACCAGAAGGCCGGCCAGGGCGCCCATCGAGGCCGGATCCTTGGCGGCATCACTGGCTTTGATAAGGAAGTCGGTGAGCGGGAAATCCTTGGCGATATCGATGTTGACCCCGCTAAAAATGGGCGTGAACATCGGCATGAGGAAGACCAGCAGCGCGTAGGTCAGCACCATCGTAAAGATCGACACGAAAACCGGATAGGCGGCAGCGCTGCGAACCTTGCGCTGAATGGCCACCTCTTTTTCGATCATCAGCGCCAGGCGGGTCATGATTTCGGGCAGATTGCCTGAGGCCTCTCCGACTCGGGCCATGTTGATGTAAGTGTCGTTGAAAATGCGTTTGTGCTGTGCCAGTGCATCCGAGAAGCGCAGACCTTTCTGCAGGTCGGCGCTGAGAGCTTCCAGTAGCGCTACCAGCGTTTTGCTTCGGCTGCGTCGACGCATGACCGCAAGAATTCGCAGCAGGGGCACGCCAGCGTTGAGGGTCGTGGCCAGTTGGCGGGTAAAGACCATCAGGTCTTTGTGGCTCATGCCCAGGGTCAGGCGGACTTTATTGCCCAGGCTCACCAAAGGCGCGGTGATTTTCTCATCGACCTCGGTAATTTCCAGCACGGTAAAGCCGCGCGACTGCAGTTCCTTAACGATAGAGTCGGAATCTTTGGCGTTGGCCTCGCCTGTGCCTTGCTTGCCGACCGAGTCGCGGGTACGGTATCTAAATCTAGCCAAAGCTCCCCCTCCTTAAATCGTTTTGCATACGCGCTGGACTTCCTCAAGGCTGAGGAAGCCCTGCGAGATCTTCTCCAAACCGTCTTTGTAGAGAGTTCGGAAATCTCGCGTTTGCACAGCCCGGCGAATGTCTTCTTCCAGAGCCTTTCGGTTGATCAGATTGCGTACATCCGGAGTGACCTCCATCAGTTCGTACAGGCCCACTCGCCCGCGGTAGCCCGAATCGTGGCAGCGCTTGCAGCCCCTGCCTTTGAACATGCGCGGCGCGATTTCCATGTGTTCTTTTTCGAAGACCTCCCGAAGCTCATCGCTGACTTCGACCTCTTCTCGGCACTCGGTGCAGATTTTGCGAGCAAGTCGCTGAGCCAGACCGCCGAGCAGGGTGGAGCCGATCAGGAACGGTTCCACCGACATGTCCATAAGGCGGGCCACGATGCCCACCGAGTCGTTGGTGTGGATAGTAGACAGCAACAAGTGGCCCGTCAGAGCCGCCTGCACCGCGATGGCTGCTGTTTCCGTGTCGCGAATTTCGCCGACCAGAATCACGTCCGGGTCCTGGCGCAAAAATTCGCGAAGCACGCGCGCGAAGGTAACCTTCTTCTCCTCTTCGCGCGGCGCCACGTTGACCTGCACCTGGCAGATCCCGGGCATCTGATACTCGATGGGGTCTTCGACCGTCAGCAGCTTACGGTCAGGACGCTGAATTTGCTTCAGGCTGGCATAGAGCGTAGTGCTTTTGCCAGAGCCGGTGGGTCCGCACACCAGGATCATACCGTAAGGTTGGGAGAGAATGGTGCCGAACTTTTCCTTCGTCCCGGTCTGGAAGCCCAGATCCTTGAGGGTCAGGTTGAAAGCGCCTTTCTTCAAGATACGCATTACGATGCTCTCGCCGGCGGGTACCGGCACTACGCTGACGCGCAAATCGAATTCCTGGCCACCGATTTTGAGCGAGATACGACCGCCCTGGGTGACGCGCTCCTGAGCGATGTCCATGTTGGCCATCACCTTCAGTCGCTTTACCATGGCCGATGCGTCGACGGAGCTATAGCGGTCGATGTGGTTGAGCTCGCCGTCGATGCGGTAGCGAAGCTCCAATCCGGTCTCGTAAGACTCCATATGAATATCGCTGGCGCCCACCGAGATGGCTTCCTTGACCAACTTGTCCACGGCCGCGATGATCGGGCTGGTAATCTCGTCGGCGCCATAGGCGACATCGGCCATGGGATTGGCGACCTGCAGCTCTTCCGTCTCGAAGGACTTGCGCTCAAGCCATTCGTTCCAGGGCCGGGAGTCGGCAAACTGATTGCGCCGATAATAGAACTCCAGTGCAAGATCGATCTGAGTTGCCGGAGCGCGCATCAGCTTAGGCTTGTAGGCTCCCTGGGTAGCCAGGTTGACATGATCGTAGATGTGGACCTC
>JALHOV010000500.1:3942-5880 GCA_022842865.1 Vulcanimicrobiota bacterium
CGGTCGGGTCTTTGCAGGCGATCATCAACGTTCCATCTTGATCCAGCTGGTAAGCGACACCCTGGATCGACTTGGCCACCGCTTCCGGGATGGTTTTTCCCACCTCCATCATCAGCATGAGCTGACTCAGATCCACGTCTTCGCCGGACATCAAATCCGAGTGGAACTCGACGATTTCGTCCTTGACTTCGAGGAACTCGACCTCGGGCGCTTTCTTTTTGCCGAGGAGGTAGTTCCAGATCTTGAATTTGTCGGCCAGGCCACCCTTCTTGGCCGGCGGCGGAGGAGAAGGTGGAGGCGACGCTGGTTTTGGTTGGGCAGGGCCAAGTTTGCCCGAGGGAGTGATCTGGAGCGCGGGTTTGGGCGCTATCTCCGGTTCGGGTGCAACGGGAGGGGGCACAATCTCTGGGGGTGGTGGGGGGATTAACGACTGGCGAACCGCTTCCACGGTGGGAAAACGCAGGTCGATGTCAGGATGCTGCAGCCCCTCAATCCAGGCCACCAGATCTGCCTCCAGATCCGGCCGCAGCTGACTTAGGGAAACCTGTTGAGCGGAACCCATCATGCGCTCCACGGATTTGGCCGGAACCTGGCCGGTGGCCAGGCGATAAAGAATGGCACCGACCGAGTAGAGGTCGTGGGAGCGCTGGGAGCGATCGCCGAGAAGCTGTTCGGGAGCGGCGTAGTAGGGATTGCCCTGAGAGCGGAAGGCCGTCTGTTGGGAGTCTCCGCCCCCCTCCATCATGCGGGCCAGTCCGAATTCTGCCAACTTGATGACGCCGTGGGGAGTCACCAGCAGGCTGTCGGGCCGCAGGTCGCGGTGAATGAGGGGCGGGTCTTGACCGTGCAAGTATTCGAGAACATCCAGAAACTGGTCGAGGTAGCGGCGCAGCATTTCGCCGGAGAGGCCCTGGCTTTGCTGCTGGGCCAATTCTTCGAGGGTCACTCCTTCGAACTCTTCGAGGATCAGATAGACCCCTCCACGGTCCTCCACGATTTCCTGAACCCTCGGCAGGTTTCTGTGCTGCAGGCGCGAGAGAAAGCGACCTTCTCGCAACATCTGCAGGCGCGCCTCGCGGTCGGGTTGACCGTCCGTCTCCAGTCGGCGTAACACAACCGGCATCTGGGTGGCCCGGTCGAGACCGTAGAGAAGAGTGGAAAAGCGACAGGTCATCAGCGGTTGCAGCACTGCAAAGCGGCCCGCGACCACACCCTGGCCGACCAGTGAGCGGCCCGAGGGTCGATAAGCGCTGGCTTCGGCGGTTACCGGGTTGGCCGGCGGGGGAGGCGGTGGTTCGGGGGGCGGAGCTTTCGGCGTCTCCGGTTCGACCACCACGGGTTCCGGCGGGGGAGGTGGAGTCACTTTGGGGAGTCGTTTGGCGGCCAATTCCGCGAAATCGAGCACGCGCTCCAGTTCCTCGTTGGCAAACTCTTCTTCCGCCTCGAGGCGGTCTGCGTAGGCGATCATAGCGGTGCGCCCCTCGACCACAACCGGACAGCACAGAGCGTTGCGCCCCTCTGACTTGCCGACCTGGAGACTGCCCATTTGGACGGTGGCTCGCAGCAAAGAGAGATCGACTTCCTCGCCGGTCCAGACGCGATGGGCATTGAGCTTGCGATGACTCAGGACCTGGAATTCATGGTCGCCCTGGTCGTCATAGAGGATCAAAACACGATCAGCGGACAGGTCCACGGCCAGCAGAGAGACCAGCCTCTGGGAGAGATCCTCCACTGAAATCCCTTCGGGTAAATCCCACTGCACAGCGTTCTTCTCCTCTGACCGAAGTGAGGCCGACACTTCTCACCCTGGAAGCCGCTTTCCCCCCGCCTGAAACTAGGATCTGGTCCGCGAGGCGAGAAGCCGGCCCGATGACAGCACAACTCATTGACGGCAAAGCAATTGCCGCTTCCATTAAGGAAGACTTGAAGGCACAGGTG
>JALHOV010000501.1 GCA_022842865.1 Vulcanimicrobiota bacterium
CCGGTCGCTGAGCCGAAGTTTTTCGAACTGGAGTGGTATGCACTGACCGACGAGCTCGATTGGGACCTTTATCTTGACGGAGGAATCGCCATCGGAGCCAATGGTGCGAAGATAGAGCGGTCATCCGATGTCAGTGTGCTCGCCATGAATGGAAAGGACGAGATATATGTGGTTGGTGAGGCGGAAAGGTCCGGTAAATTGATTGCATTGTTACAAAGCTGGGCTGACCAAGTAGCCCCGTTTTTTGTGGGAGGGGGGAAGTCCGATGCCCAAGAGAGAGAAGAAGGCGAAGCTGAAAGAGGGCTTGGCTGAGGTGGTTTTCAATCGCATGCTGGAGGAGGAGCTGGTGCTCGGCGAGCGCGTGTGGCTGCGAGAGATCAAGAATATGCGTGGGCACTGCATTGTTTTGAGGCACAACAAGCTGCCGCTCGTAGGGATCCACCTCGACCGATTCAGGATGCTAAATCGTAAGGAGATCTAATGTCACTCGGGGAGTCGCCATGATAAGTATTATGGAGAAGGGAGTCGCTTCCAATAACGCATTTTTGGAGCGATCCGCTACCTTCGCCCGTCCGCTGATTCGCAATCAGTATTTCGCCGAGTCCGCCCAATTCCGGTCCAGTAGCCGGCGGGGTTCTATCTATGTTGCAAAACGCAGGGTTCAGATGAGCGGGGGCGGCCTGGTTGTAGAGGCTTCCAAGAGGGACATGGTGGAGCAAGAGCTAGACGGAGAGGTGGACTCGCATCGTGGAGGCGCCCTGCACTATGGTGCGTTTCTGGCAACTGGAGTTGCTGATCGGGGACGGCTGGATGACTAAGTTTGGGTTAGCAACACTTGCCACGGTTGACGCCGGCCTGCGGGCGTGGCCGCTATTCACTTGGACCCGGAAATGACGGAAATAGAATTCATGGTCGAGTGTTTCAGGCGCGCCGTCCATGGTGGTATTGAGGATCCCCAGATCGTCAGACAGCATTCCGAGAATGGGTTCTTAGAAATTTGGGTTGGGAACGGAGACCGCTGTTTTCGACTGGTTTTTGACCTTTCGCAGGGACGGATTGATGAGGCTGAGACAAGAGAACTTGTTTGGGGTTTAACTGTGCCGTCGGATGATGTGATGCTTGGTCCGGCGGATTGGCGACTGATTGATGCGGTCATGCAGAATGATCGGTTTGCGGCCATCAAGCAGCATAAGGTGGTTTTCGGTTCTACCACCTTCGCCGCCAGGGCGGAGATAGACGGATGGATTGTCGAGTCTCAGGCTATCGGACCCGAGCAGTTTGTCGAAAAACTGGGAGCAATACTAGAGAACAAAAATCTCGACATAGTCGACCCCGGCGGATTAACGAGACGTCGGGCCAAGGCGCTATTGCAGGGTGAGGATGGAGATCTGCACGCCCAAGAAGGAGGAGAAAGCGAAGCCTAAAGTGGGCTTGGTTGAGGTGGTTTCGTTCGCTTGCTTGACGAAATGGGTGTCCCTTGGCTACAGCGAGGCTGGCGCGGTGGGCCCGGGAGCATTCAAGAATTCGAACTCTGTTGCGTCCAGCTCGCGACCGCTGAGGCGCTCCAACAGCAGTTCTCGATACTTCGCCAACATGCCGGTCTCCACCAACCAGCGGGCGTACTGTTCACGCTGCTCGTAAGGAAAAACACAAAGGAAGAGCCCTTCATCGACAATCGCCAGCGCCAAGTCGTCCTCCGCGAGGCGAAGTGCCCAACGCAAGTTCTCAACCTCGTTTTTCATGATCAAGAAATGACCAAGCTCACTCGGTAGCATACGTCTGTTTTGAGGCATGACGTTAATTTCGGCAACTGCCAACCTAGCCCTTCGCGATCAAAGGCCAGAGACTGACCTGGAGCAGCTAGGGTAAACAGCAACAAATGGTTCGGTAACGCCCGTCTGGACGATTTCTGCGCCTGGGAAATCACCTGACTTCAACTTTAAGGGTCGTGAGTTTGAAAGTTGACCCCTGAGACGGAGCGACTCAGATGCGCGTTGAAGGAAGGTCCCTACGCCCCGTGCGGGGCGTGCTGAGACCAATGTTGGTCAGGTCTGCTTGCATCTAGAACAGACTGCCACAGCCCTAACGGCGAGACTCCAGCGTAGCCGCTCTCCATGGCGTCATTGCATTCAATTACGATCCACTCGCCGGTGGCAGTCATGGCCAGGTCGACGACCATGAAGGGAGTTCCGACTTGCTTCGCCGCCCAGGCTCCCAGTCGCAGTGCGGCTACTTTCTCAGCGTCACTCCAGCGGTAATCCCAGCCTCCCCAGTAGGTGCCGGCTCCTACCAGGGTGCCGAACCACCAGAAGGTCCTGAATTCGAAGGAGGGCGGCAGCTTGCCGGCGATGGCCTGACCTATCGGCCGCAGCGGCACAAACTCTCGCACCACCAGTTCCTGCCAGTGGAGAATTGGGTCGGCCTGAAACGCCGCGAGAGATTCAGCGAATGCATGAGGGCTGTGGACGATGGACTGGCCACCATGACGACTGGTCTGGCGCGCGCCTTTGAGGAAGACTGGCCAGCCAAATTCGGCTTCCACTTCTCCGGCTGGTGGAAAGGAGCTATACCAGCGGCTGCGGGGCGTCTTTCCCTCGAGCAAGGGATACCATTCAGGCAGCCGAGAGGTCCGTCGTTGCTGCTCTGGAGAGTTGACCAACTGGACGTCCCTCTCCAAACATTCCTGGTAGAAATTGGCGTAATTGTCAATCGCTCCGACTCTGGCCACCCCTGGCAGCCCGGCGGTCCGGCTGGAACACGCGAAGAACCTCCGGAGGTCGAAATCATAGACGGGAATATCGGTCGGCTCAGAGACCATGGCCAACTTGCCTTCTATCGCGAAGCTGTCCATAGCCATCTTAAGGCCCATCATCAATCCACCAACTGCCCATTCGGCTCATCGGTGCTGCATCAGCCAACTGTGCCGCTTCCTCCTTGGTCAGCAAGCTTGCTCGGCGCCATTGGGTCAGTAAGTCGGTCAGAGGGTCCACCTCTTCTCCGCAGCCCGAGGCGTGCACGGCCATCAACATTAGATTTTCTCTTTCGAAGAAACGCGCGCAATCGGCGTAGTTGGTGGTGGAAGGAAATCCCAATTGGCGGACACGCTCGCCAATTTCTACAAATTCCGGCAGAAGCGGACTGACGCCAGCATCGGTCTCCTCCAAGTAGCGCTCCTCCATTCGAGTTGCCAGGTCCAGCATTCGCCGGTGAGCTTCCTCAAATGGGTTCAGTTCACCATTCAGGTAGTCGACCAGCAGGGCTGCGTGGGAAATTGGCTTCGGACCCAGAGTGTCGGGCTGATAGCTGACGTCAACGATCTCCAGGCCAGGGTCGAGCTTTGCTATAGCCTCCGATTGCTGACGGACCAGTTCCAGGTAAGTCGGGATATAGATCAACGCCTTGGCCTGTCCGTAGTCTAGCAGTCGATAGTCAGCAAACAGGTGACCGTCCGGCCGCCCACGGCGTTTCTTGGGCTGACCATGGAAGAGTCGCTCATCCGTGCCGTTGTCCAGGTATTTCAGCCCCTGCCAGACTCCCTCTACAGAATCCGCGGCCCAGTCGAGCAAATTGTCCCCTGCTTCCCAGTAAGAGCGATGCACATAGCTCAGCATTCCAGGAATAGGAATTCTGCCTGGGTAGACCGCGAACGGCGAAAGAGCTCGAAAGGTCCCGTAGCGCGAGACATCCGATTGAGAGCCGTCCCTGCGAGACTTGGCGTAACGATATAGCATTGTCGTCATTTACGCTGGCAGAGGTGGAGTAGCCTTCAACTTGGCCCACTCAAGAATTGCTTAAGGGTGGTCCAGGAAACTTTCCATTCCGCCCCAACGCGCGTCGCAGCCCTTGCAATACCAGGATTTACCAGGGATGGGGTTGTCGACAAAGCCGCTGCCGCAGAGCCAGATAGCGCGTCTTTGGTCTACATCGGTGTGTGGTGGAGTTGGCTGGCAGCCGAGATAGCCAGCCACGTAGACCACCAGACCTCGGTCGACTAGAGCTTGCTGGATCCAGTCCCCTGCTCGGAACTCTTCAATACGAGCAACTTGGCGCCCGCCGCAGTTGGGCCTATGGTGTTCCAGCGTCCAGTAATCTGGCGGGGTTGCTGCTCTCTGCCTCAGGTCTACTTTTGTTGCCGGAGCAGGGGCCAACGTTGTGGCCGCCGGGGTGACCAATCCGCAGACTATCAGCAGTAGGCCAAGGTCTAGAATGGAGATTCGCACTCGGGTGATACGTGTCCACCGCCGACTTGGTTCGTTTTGAGAAAAACGCCCCGTGCGGGTCGCGTCGTTCGGGTTTGCATTCGGCTCGGCTCAGCCAGGCCAGGGACCTTAGAGCTGGGGCGGTGAATGCGGCCAGGCACATCTTTCATTCGCCGGTAGATTTGGTGGAAGGGGCCGCGTCGGGACCCCTGACCCAGGAGAGTCACCACCGTTCCCGTCATTTTCAAAAAATGACGCGAGGCACCGCTTGATTTCAAGGGCATCACGTTTTTTCATCGCCTTGCGCAAAGATTCCGCTTTGTCCAGTTCTCGGAGGCTGGATACTTCCAGGGAAGTGCAGCTCAGGTAACGCTCGGCGTCACATAACAGCTGGTATAGGGGTTGTAGACGAGTAGCCAGTGCCGACTTCCCTACGAGTTGGAGAGCGAGCTGGTAGTTCTCCTCCTCGGCAGCCCAAAAGGCTGCATCTTCCCAGACTTCCTCCTGTTCGTCGTGGCCCCATTGATCACGAATGGCTGACTGCAAAAGCCCTTGAAGTCGGTCCGCTGCCGCTATCGCATCCACGGCCGGCCCGGATGTTATCAGCGAGCCAAATCACTCAAACCCTCACGGAGTTGAGAGTCCTCCAGGGCGAAAGAGCTGGAAGTTTCTCCAACGAACTGGGCGGTTTCCTTAGCGGCTTCGAAGGCTCTTTGAGTCTGCTGCTGTTAGAGAGTGCATCTCGGACTGCACTTCCGCAACACTGCGACTGTGGCAAAGATAAGTGCGATACCAGTGCAGACTCTCGGAAAAACGCAGCTTGCCAGCGTATGTCCGCGCCAACTCAAGCATCTCTTCAGGTTCAGTTGCCTTTTCGTCGCTCATCTGAGAGATGTTTTCGCCGGCTTTCTCGAGAACTCTTTGGCCCGGGATTTCTTGCGCCTGAGCTAATCTTTGTTCCAGGTGCCCGGCGTCAGCCGGGCACCTGGTCGCTAATCTTCCGCCTTGATATTCTAAAATTCTTTGCTCCAGCCGCCGTAGCGGCTGTGGGCGGGTTGGATGGCTCCGGAACCCGGCCTTCGAGTTCAGCAGCCAGCCCTGTTCGGAGCCTTCCAAGCGGTCCACCAGCTTTCTCTCTCAGTGGGCAGGCTGGGAAGGTCCCGCCTCCCAGCTTCCGCTAACGGCACCCAGCCCTGGCCGGGACCTTTCCAGGCTGTCCACGGACTTGAGCACAAACTAGGCATAGAAATAGGTTCCGCGAGCCGCCGAAAACGCTGCGCAGTATGGTGCTCGACACGTGCAGCGATCTGATGCAAACTAGTCGGCACGATGGACTATGACTTGATGGTCGCCTTTTATGAGTCCGACCTGGATACTGTGAGATTGGCCTTGGAATGCGGCGCCAATCCGAACCACAGCGTTGACGGGAATACGCCTCTACGTCAAGCGGTCTTTCAGGACAGGCCTGATCTGGTCAAGTTGCTGCTGGAATTCGGTGCAGATCCGAACCTGGGCTTCCCCTTAAACTGCACATTTGACCTGGAAGTTGTGGAGATGCTCCTGAGTTCGGGCGCTTCGCTCGAGCCGAATCGGGAGGGTAGCATCATGCACGCCGCCGTCTGCGACCTGAGCTTGCTCTAATATCTTATAGGGCGCGCCCAGGGGC
>JALHOV010000502.1 GCA_022842865.1 Vulcanimicrobiota bacterium
TTGCCGAGGCCGCCCAGCAACGAGCTTCCACCACCCAGTCCACCCAGACCGCCGCCGATGCCACCGCTACCGCCGCTTAGATGCTGGTCGACCCAGTTTTTGGCGCTGCCGCTATCCAGGCCGGGGACCTGGTTGATGTTGCCAGCGGTATTGGGGGTGCCGCCGGCGCCGCCCATCGAACCTATCTGCTGCTCGACCCAATTCTTGGCAGTGCCGCTATCCAGGCCGGGGACCTGGTTGAGGCCCTGGGAAAGTCCGCCACCGAGGCCGCCGCCTCCGCGCATCTGGTTCATCTGCTGGTCTACCCAAGAAGTATCCCCCAGACCTCCGCCCATTCCCATCGCCATTGCCGTCGCCCTCGTTCCGTATTCTTCTCTGTCCTTAAATAATACTGAAAAGGGTGGGCGGTTTTATGACCGCCTTGTCATGAAATTGCTAACGATGTTAAAAAAAGTCGATCTTTTGTTGCTAACTCGTTACCGAGAGACCAAAAAGGTTCCCTCCAACCGGCCGGCGCGGTCGTGCAGAACTTTCCAGGCGACCGGAGCCTGACCGGCTCGCACGACCCAGCTCACCTTGACTCGGTAGTCCGTGGCGTCGCCCTTGTGCCAGAGCGGCGAGACGGACCGGCTACAAATCCCCTCTAACTGGCCGAGTTGCTGTTCGCGCTTGCCCTCCACCAACTCGGAGTAGCCGCTCAATTCCACCCGCACTCCCCGCACCAGCTTACCTTCTAGAGCCTTCTGGGAACCGTAAGTGGGCAACCAACCGGCGTTGTCCACCACCAGTTCGAGACGATAGAGACCCTCGCCCAGAGCAATCTCGCGCTGCTCCGACACCACCAGCCGGGGATTGGCCTGGGCCAGCCAGATGACCCAGCGGGTGAGCGGCTCCAGTTCGGCCTGCAAGAACTTGATCGGTGGGTTCCTGAACAGGTAAAACATGTCCCAACCGCCGATTTCCACCGGCCCCAGATCCGGGTGCTGGAAGGGCTGCCAGTCGCAAAATCCCCTGCCCTCCAGGTGGTCGTCGCAAAATTGCAGCAGCTGCATTTCCTCGGCCACGGGATGCTCCTCAAACCAGCGAATGAAGCGGTGTTCGCCGCGCTTGGCCTGGCGGTCCAGGCCGCTGGTAATGCCGGCCTTGCGCAGCACCGACCAGATTTCCACCGTCCACGAGTAGGCGCCCAGAGTCTCGTAGACCCAGTCGTCAAACGTTCCGGTAATGTCGTCCTTGGGGGAATAGCGAAAATCGTGATAGACGCATAGCAACGGGTAGCCGGTCCAGTGGCTGCCGCGTTCCCCGAAATACTTGAAGTTATCCAGGTCCCCCTTAGGCAGCGACTCATCCGGCTCGGTGCTGTAGGGTCGCAAAATCACGCCGGAGAAGGTGTGGAAGGTGACCGCCTGGCAAACGTTTCGGTGGTTCATCAAGAACTCTACGCAATGGCGCACCTCCGGCTCACTGGCCGGATAAGGCCCGGCTCCGGCTTGCTGATGCTCGCCTCGCCAACGATGCGGAAAGTTGCGGTTCAGGTCCAGCGCCTGGAGTGCCGGGGCGGACTGATGAAGATGCGGATCGTAGTCGCCGCGCCAGCGCCCCTCGGGCAACAAGCGAAAAAACGCACCTTCCCGGTCTTCCACCTCGCGGCGAACCATCAGCCGGGCATCCTCCGCGCAAGTTTTCCAGGCCCCACGCGGGTCGGGCACCCGCATCCAGAGCAATTTGCCGTTGCCGTCCACGTCCTGAGGCTCGATGCCGCTACCTACAGGATCCGGGAAAGGATAGGCACGCACGGAACTGCGCAAAAATCGGGGATCGCCTGCCAGTGCCAGTTCGGCGCCGTCAGGACAGACTCGAGGCACCAGATAGAAAGCCACTTCACCCAGCAACCGGGTATGCTTTTCCACCAGCTCCTGGAGCAAGTGCAGGCAGGCGTTGGTGCCCGAAAGTTCGGAGGCGTGAAGGTTGCCGTCCACCCAAACGGCCGAGCGATCGAGGTCGCTGCCGGTCTCAAAATCGGTCACCGTCAGACACCACAAGGGTCGTCCCTGGTGGCTGTCGCCCAGGCTGCTCAAGCGCACCCAACGCGGCCAGCGCCGCTCGGCCTCGCGCAGCCACTGGCTGAGCTGCTCGAAATTCAAATAATGCTGGGTGATGTCGATCATGACTACACTCTCCGGGTGACGGGAATCCACAGAATACCAAAGCGGTTGAGCTTAATATCGCCGCGGTCAAGACGCACCGGTCGGGCCTCGACCTTCGAACGCGCCTGTCCCTCTCGCATCTCGATGGCGGCCACTTGCTCTTGCAACTGAGATTGCACTTCCTCCAGTTTTTGCTGCAGCAAGGCCAGCTCATTCTCGCTCTGGCTCACGCGATCCTTAGCGCTGCCGCTGCGATGATGAGAAGTGATGGCGGTGTTCAGGGATCGTCGTCCTCCGGTAAAAAAGCCCAGCACGGCCGCACCCGCTTTCCACATGGATTCCGTCTGGCGCCGCTGCGATTCGTTGCGCAGATTCTCCAGTTTGCCCTCGTAGCGCTCCAGCCGCTCCTGAAGAGTGGCCACTTCGCGATCCACCCTGGCGTGAAGTTTGGCCACCTGAACGTCGATCCGGTCCTGAATGGCCTGGTCGACACGGGCGCGGAAATCGGCCTCCCCCTCGCCGCCGGCCCCATAGAGTTTGAGCTCGGCCTGAATCCATTGGGTGCTGGCGACGCGCCGAAAAACGTCATCCAGCATGGCTTGTTGGGCGGCTTTGAACTCTCTGGCCTCGTCAAAACTGGCCGGCAAGGGCTGGAAAACCCCGGGGCGGTCCCAGCCGGCGAGCAAATCGGAAGGCTCCAGATCGAGACGCAACCAGTTTTCGGGCAAGCGCTCCCCCAGGGGAAAAAACAGGTAATGATGGAGTTCGTCCAGCAAAAATCCCCCCTTATCCTCATCAAAGCGCAGCGACAGCTCGCCCCACAGGGCCGGCTTCCAGCCGATGGAGTCATCGGCGCGGCGCGGCTCGGCAAAGGGCTCCAGCTTGCCGGCCAGGCGGGCGCTGAATACCACTTCCGGATCGAGAAAGGCCTGCGCAAACCCGGGGGGTAGCGGCGGAACGTGATTGTGACCGGCGGCCGGCTCCTGCGCTGGCTGGGCAGCCTGCGCGGGGATCGGCGGGGGCGGCTGCAACTTTGGGATCTCTGCCCGGGTCAACGGACCCCGCAGCCAGGCCCGTGTGGTGCGGGTCACCAGGGTCTGCAGCGGGGCGCCTCCCGACTTGAAGAGAAAGTGGCGAGGTTGCAGCTTTTCGAACTCGTGCTTGAGGGTCGGACCGTCAAGTCCGGCCTGAACCTGAAGCAGACCGTCGGCCACACGCTCCCGATCCTGACTGGTTTGGAGGCGTCCGATCCACCAGTTGGAGGTGTTGGAAAGCCCCTTGTAATCCAGGTCGACGGGATTCTGAGTGGCCAGCACCAGCCCCAGACCCACCGCCCGACTCTGCTTGAGCATTGTCAACAGGGGTGGCTTGGAGGCTGGATTGGCAGGGTGTGGCGGCATGTAGCCGGCCACTTCGTCAAAATAGAGCAACGCCCGCAACTTAGAGCTGCCTGACAGCGTGCGGGTCCACGACTGCATTCGATAAAGTAGCAGCGAGACGAAAAACATGCGCTCCGAATCGCTCAGGTGAGCCAGGTAAAAAAGATTGACGGGGATTTTGCCGTTGTCCGGCAGCCGCAGCATATCGGCCGGGTCGAGGGGTTCGCCCTGACTCCAGGCGGCAAAGCCGGTAGAAGCCAGCAGAGCGTTGAACTGCATGGCCAGCTGCAGCCGCTGCTCGGCCGGGTAAAAGGTGTCCAACGGAAAGACTCCCACTTTCTTGAAGGGGGGATCCA
The DNA here is from genome assembly GCA_022842865.1 of Vulcanimicrobiota bacterium. GTDB lineage: Bacteria > Vulcanimicrobiota > Xenobia > Xenobiales > JADMJV01 > JADMJV01. The sequence continues at coordinate 3,883 of JALHOV010000502.1, forward strand.
CCAGGCGCAGCACCAGGTCCTCCAACTGAAGATCCTGTCCGGCCTCCCAGGCCTGCTCGACGATCTGGCAGAGCACCAGTGCCTGAGGACTGCGTAAGGGGTCGGCGCTTACACCGACCAGAGCCAGCAATCCCTGAATCAGTCCCGAGACCATCTGACTTCGAGCTTCCGGGTCGTCGAGCACCTGAGTATCGGGCCGGCGAAAACGCCCTAGCAGGTCGATGGGTCGGCCGGCTCGCGAACCCGGTGTGAAAATTCGCAGTTCCAGCCGGTCGCGCAAAGCCGCCACCTGGGAAGGCCCCACGCCGGCTTGAAGTCGCTCGCGCTGCAGCCGCTGCGACAGTTCTTCGGCGTCCTGTCCAGCCGGCAGCCACTCGGCAAGTTGTTCGGGACGACATTCTGGAAAAAGCAGACCAAGGTTGGTCAAATCGCCCTTCGGATCCAGCAGCATCAACGGCACGCCGGCCAGCACCAACTCCTCGAGCAAGCCGATCGCCAGCCCCGTCTTGCCCGAACCGGTCATCCCGAAGATCACGCCGTGGGTGGTCAATTGACTGGAGTCCAGACCCACCGCTTGGCCTGAGCCCTCTCCCAATTTCAACTGCATGCTCTCACCTCTCAAGGGGGACCCCTTCGCTTCGGGCCGAACCTTCCTTTCGTGGACGGCACCGAGCGCGAGCTCCGCAGTCTGGTCACTCGCGAAGCCAGCCGGGAGATGGCGAACGCCTCTCCCTGGGGGGCGGCCCTGGCCTACCCTCTCATGGCTGTGCTCTGCGGCATGGCCGGCGAACTGGCCCTGGAACAAACCCGCATGCTGGCCGCCGTCACCCTGGTGCTGGTGGCCGCGGGAGTCCTTCGCGGTCTTGTCGGCCGGCTTTATCTGCGTTCCGCCGACGGCCCCAAGGAGGACGCCTACCGCTGGCTGTTTCGCGCCAGCGTCTGGTTGGTAGCTCTACTGTGGGGCCTTTTCGCGGCCTGGGTCCTGTGGCTTCATCCCCACGATTTTACCGGCTTGAGCTTTCTGCTCTGCACCGTGGGCATCGTGGCTGGCGCCACTTATACCCTGACAGCGGACCGCCTCACTTTGGCCGGGTATCTGATCGCCATGATCGGGCCCTGCAGCCTGGTCTTGTGCAGCCGCGGGGATGCTCAGCAGGTCTTTTCAGGCGGGGTCGTGTTCACGTTCCTGATTTTTTCATGGGTAACCGGCCGCCATCACAATCGCCGATTGATCGATTTCCTGGTCAGTCGTTCCATCCAGCAAGCCCAGACGGCCCGCCTGGAGGGCGCCGAGAAAGAACTGCGCCGGCTTCTCGCCCAGGAGCTGGAGCAAAAGCGGTTACTGGAAGAGCGGAATCAATCGCTCCTCCAGGCCCGTCGCGCGGCCGATTCCGCCAACCGGGCCAAAAGTGACTTCCTGGCCTCTATGAGTCACGAAATTCGAACTCCCATGAATGCCATTGTGGGCCTTTCCGAATTACTCCTGGATACCCGGCTCGACGACCAGCAAAAAAACTGGCTGGCCAGCGTAAATTCCTCCTGCAATTCTTTGCTGACGCTGATCAGTGATATTCTTGACCTTTCCAAGATCGAAGCCGGTCGGATGGAGCGGCAACGCAAGAAATTCCAACCCGCCACCCTGATTAAAGAAGTGCTGGATCTCATGGTGCCGATGGCCGGCCAAAAAGGCATCACGGTGAAAGGGGAGCTTGTGCCGGGAATTCCCGACACCGTGCTGGGGGATTCGCAGAAGCTGCGTCAGATTCTGTTGAACCTGTTAGGCAACGCAGTTAAGTTCACTCGTGAGGGCGGAATCCAACTGCGCGCCGAATGGTTACCCTCGAGCGTGCTGCGGATACGAGTGCTAGACAGCGGCATCGGCATTCCTCCCAAGAAACTGGCCAGCATCTTTGAACCCTTCACTCAGGTGGATGCCTCGACCACCCGAAGTTACGCGGGCACGGTTTGGGCCTG
>JALHOV010000503.1:0-4756 GCA_022842865.1 Vulcanimicrobiota bacterium
AACTTGCCCGTCCGCGACATCGCCGACTCGGCTTACCGAAAGGGTCATATCGCCTTTACAGACGATGATCGATTCCGAGCCGGTGGTATCCATCGAGCTATCGGTAAAGACCTTGGCGGTGCCTTCCGGGCTTAAGCGCATCTCCGGCACCGAGCCGATGGGAGTGTGTCCAACCAGTTCGGTCTTCTTGCCAACTTGGAGCAGGGCCTCAGCGACTTCGCGTTCGTGGCCGCGCGAATTGCTGTCCTCCGTGTTTCGCTCTGAGTAGATGAAGCTTTCCGCTCGAGCCGCGTTAATTCCGGCCGAAGCCATCCACTTGGAGTCGCCCAGCGAAAGAAGCATGGACTGCACCGGACGTCCGTGCTTCAGATCGTCCTCAGCCTCGGCAATCAAACGTTTGCCGAGCTGATAGTTGCCCTGCAGAACTCCGTTGAGATCTGCAGGGATCTCGGCTTCACCCGGGACGGCCGAGATATTCTCGCGCGCCGCTCCACCGTGAACGGCCATTTGGGAGGAATCCAGGAGCGGCTCGGGGGTGACAAAGCTGCCCTGCTTGAGGAACTCGAAGAAAGTTCCTCCGGGTTTCCAGCGTTCCACGTAGTCATGGGCGGCCTGCTCCAGAGACACCGGCTGGTCGCTCCGGTTCTGCAAGGCCTGTTGATGAAACGGCAGGGCTTTGCCGGCGCTGTGCGTCTCCAACCAGTATTGCAACTGATTGGCCCGGGTGTTTAGCAAGGTGATCTGCAAAGGGCTTTTGAGATCGTCCTGGATCTTCGATTCGAGCCAGGTCTTGTAGAGCTGGCCGGTTTCACCGCGGAACTCGGCCAGTTGCGGAAGGTCGTTATGAATCGCGAGTTTCCCCAGGTCCCGGTTGCCCCAAATCAATCCAACTCGGCCCGGGGAAGTGTCCATCAGCGACAGCATTTCCTCGGCCAGGTTCAAAGACTCTGGACCCCGATCGCCCAGGTCGCCCATAAACAAGAAGCGGGCATCCGGATCACGGAACTGCATCTGTCCCTTTTGGTCCTTGTAGATCAGGCCCTGATCTTTCAAGGTCTGAAAGTTGTTGTTGCTACGACCCTCGGTGTCGCCCACAGCATAGACATTGCCGGACTCCACCCCCAGCTGGTGACCCAGGTGGCCCGACAGGCAGCTCATCAGCAAACCCAGGTTGTGCCCGGCGGTCCCCTCCCGAGCGCTTGCCTGGACTTCGGGCATCTCCAGGAAGGTGTGGATCAGGGCCTTCATTTCCAGGCTCTGACCCGGTTGCGGGGCGGTGATTTGCGAAAGACCTGGCTCCATCTGCAAGGTTTGCGGCGGGCGGTCGGCAGTGCGAATCTTGACGGGAGTTGGCTGAGTGGGCGAAACCGGGATCGGCTCGGGCGCCACAACTCCACTAAGAGTCACCACACTGGCCAGATTCGGGGCTGCTTCTTCCAGAGGGACAACGGGCGCAGCCGGGTCTTTAGCGCGAACCGGCGATACAACAGGGATAGTGGGCAGACTGCTCTGAAAGGTCTTGTGAAGCACCTTAAACAGTTCGCAAAAAAAACCGACTTACCCCCTTACGGAATGCCCCGATCTCCCGGACGCCCTGGTCGGCCCCTGCGGCGACGTCGAGCCCACCACTGGCCAGCTAAACCCGACTGGCTATTTCCCGTCGCGTTGGACAGCGTAGCTGGAAAGGTTAGCGTAGAAATCTTCTTTTTTCATGCGCAAGGTGCCGGCCTCGCCGGTGGGCAGACTTGGGTCAACCGCTGACGGGCCTGAAAAACCAAAGCCCCCAAAGACCGGATTCTCTTTCGGGTCGCGGGGTAAGGCCTGGCGAACCACTCCGGTATTGGAATTGGTCTCGCCTTGCTCGCCATGGCCCCAGGGGTTGCGCAGATAGACATATTTATCGTCCATCTTGTACAGGGAGAGTGCGTGATACCCGTCGCGGTCGTCAACATTGCGTGACCAGCGCATACCCACCTGGACGGACTGTTTTTGCGAAAGAGCCTGGCTGATGTCGGCCGTGATCTGATCGGATTTGCTGCTGCGCATAAAATACAAGGGCATCGTCACCGGCGAGGCCAAAAGCAGGCTGTCCAAGAAACTCGGCTTTCCGCTATTCCCCAAGGTACCTTGCTTGAGCTGGAAGTCGCCTTCCATCGCCGCGCTGGACACTTTGGCCAAGTTTTCCATGGGAAGACCCCGAGACAACTTGCCTCGGTCATCCAAGATAGGAGTGCCGTCTTTGCGGAAGTGCCCATCTTTATCATTGCGGTAGTCCTGGTCTGGACCGTTGGCAAATTCCATCATGCTGGCCTGATACACGCGGCTGGCCGCAGTGCGTCCGCTATCGTCTGGGGCCACCAGCCCGGTGTCCCGAGATAACTTCTCCCCATTGCGCAAAGCCACACTACCCTCGGCGCTGGTCAGTCCGCTCAGCAGGCGCACATACTCAGCGGGTTCGCGAGTGGCTTGTAAGTGTTCCATGGTGGTCACAGTACAGGTTCCGCGGCCCCCCTGGTTGATGTCGCCGGGCCGCGCCACCTGGTTAAGGACTTCACTATAAACCTGGGCGCCGTCCAGTTTGTGGACCCCTTCTTTGGCGAAGGTTTGGTGTTTCAAGGCGTTCAGGTTGGTTAGCAGAGACTTGCCCTGAGAGTCCGTCGTGCTTAGCTTACCGCTCTCGAGCAGCTTGGACAGGTTGCCACGGTCGGTGCGGTCTCTGTCTATCTGCTTCAAACGGTCCATGTGGGTCTGTTGCGCGTCGCGCTCAGCCTGAGTGGGATTCTCAAAATCCTTGGGCATGGGGGGCATCTTCGGCGCGTTGCCGGAGGGAATGGAACTCTCGTAAAGCGACTGGAAGCGCTTACGGTCTTCGGGAGACATCGCGGCCAGGCTCTTCTGGGCCTGCGGGTTGCCTGCTACCTCCTGGTCATAGAGTGCCTGCCGGGCGCCGGCTTCGGACACGGAACTGGAGATCAGCCTGGCGCTGACGCTTTGGAAAGGGTTGCCGTCGCCCTTCAGGGCCTCCGGAGATCGCTGCAGACTGGTGTTTCCCAGTTTCGACTTGCCCTCGGGGGAAGCCAGGTCGCCCACCAGGCGGGCGTAGTCGGCCGGCTTGTCGGTAGCCAGTTTGGTTTGCAGTTCGCTGGCTGCGATGTTTCCCTCGCCGCCGCCAAAACCTGGCATGCTCAGATCTCGGACGGTAGAGCGCAGCAAGGCGTTACGATCGGCACCGGGGGCCAACTTTTGAGTCTGCAAACGGTCCAGGTTGGACAGAAGAGTTTGCCCTTGCCGATCGGTGCTGGTCAGCTTGCCGCTACTAAGCAATCCAATCAGGCCATTTCGAGCCGCGCCTGCGTTCATCTGCTCGGTGCGCTCGCGCATCTCTTTGTCGCTGGGTTTGGCGCCAGGCTTGGAGGCCGGGTCACAGGGAGCGGCTCCAGCCATGGCAGCGCCCATACCACCACCAAGCGAGGCTTGTGGCGCGGTATTGTATTTGGTTCCCGGTGCCACCTGCGATTGCATCAGGCCGACCAGAGTTTTCTGCTGATCGGGCGTGAGTTTGGCAAAATTTTCACGGATTTGGGGGCTGAGGGTTAGTTGATGGTTGACGATTTCTTTGGGGTCGGTCAAGATTTTGCCCCGATTTTGCTGGGCTGCCTCCCCTTGTGACTGAAGGGCCGGCTGACCGGGGCCTCCGCGTCCAGAAGGCTGGCCGCCGCGCACTTGACCCAGGGTTCGCGCCTGAGAGAGGGATGCGTCGCCGCTAGCAGCGCTAACTGCGCCAGGGGTTTCTTTACGGATCGGCGTGGTCGCAGCCGGGTGCTTGGTGGCTTCGGCGAATCGTTGTTGTGTTCTACCTGCATCCATTATTAGAAACCTCCATACGTTACGTCCCACCCATTAGACCGTTGTCAAGGTCTGAAAGTCTTTCGACCAAAATCCAGTTGCGATTCCCTAGGCGCAAAGTCTCCAGCCACTCCAGGATGGCTGGCTCATCCAGATCCTCCCTGGCACAACATTCTATCAGGCCTTTCAAGGCTTCCTGCCAGTGACGATAACCCTGCAGCATGAAGCGGTCAGCTAGAGCCACTTCCAGAGTCCACTCTTCGCTGCGCAATGGCGAGCGGTTGTAGGCATCGCTGCGTTCTTGGGTTTTGCTCCAGAGTTCTTGCAAATACTCAAGGGTGGGCTGAGGGCTTTCGCCCTGATGCAGCACACCATCCAGGCGCACAATGATCTGCTGCAGGTAGCCCTCCTCCAGCGCCTCTTCGCCGATTTCCGCTTGCACGGCCTGCAGCAGTTCCCGCTCTTCTCGCTGCAATTGGAGGCGCTGGTGAAGGCTGGCCAGGTCGAATTTTTTGAGTTGTTGGTCCAGGTCTTCCAATTGGCTGGCTAAGCTGACCACATTTTCTTGACCGGGAGTGAACGACTCCAGGCAGTCCAGAGTGGCTTCGACCAAATCGAGCAGGGTTTCGTCGCTCTCGGGATTCTGCTCTTCCTGGTTCAAGAGATCAGCGAAGGCCTGATGGGTTTCACTCAGGGCTGTCAGCAGTTGGTCCATGGTAACCGCCAGATCCAGGTAGCCGGCGGCACACTCCAGGGCCAGATAGAGGGGCGAGAACTCTGTGCTCAGGCTGCGAGAGGACTGGCGCGCCATTTGCAGTTTTTTCAGTCTCTCCAGCACAGCGCGTGTTTCTCCACCGCCTTCAGGAATTCCGCCAGGACGCTGAGCCTGAACGGCAAATCAAGGCTCATG
>JALHOV010000503.1:4766-5856 GCA_022842865.1 Vulcanimicrobiota bacterium
CACGCAAACTCAGCAGTTGCATTTACTCACTTTTGGCCAGGCACTGGTGGCCGAGACCGATGTTGAGCAGGTTTTGGACTTACTGCGTCAGGGCCAGGGCGATTTGATATGCATCGTGCAGTGGGAGCCCGATATTTATCATTCGGTCGTGCTTAAATTTTGGCAGCGGGGTCGCATCTACTTTTATAATCCCCAGCGGCCAGTGATGTCGCCAGCGGGGTCGGTGGTGGTTGACGAGGGTCCTTTGCGTCGGGCCGAGGAAGAGGGCCTGGAGAGCCTGACCGAGGAGGAATTGCGCCAATGGTTTGCGTCTGCCTGCTGTCTGGTGCCCGGGTGATAGAGGAGGCGGAAATGCGGAGCGCGGAGTCGGCTGCGTGGCGGAAGCTTGGCCAATCCTTGGATTGGCCATTAGCGTAGTGCGGCCATCACCAGTTCGGCGCTGGCTGGTCGACGGGCCGGTTCCTTTTCCAGCAGGCGCAAAATGAGTTCCTCCAGATTGCCGTGAGTGCCCTCGCGCAGCGAGGAGGGGCGAGGAGGAGGGGTCGTCAGATGAGCCATAAGGACCCCCGAGGCCCCGCATTCTGCAGCGGGCAGTCTACATCAACCGACCAGACGCAGACCAGGTCGTGACATAACCCCCTCGACACTAATCTCAAACCAAAACTGTCTCACATGGCTTGACACGTTCCGCTGGCAATGCCTCGCCGGTATGTGCCACCGACGACCAGGACAGCCAGCGCTTCAAGCCGCCAACTGGATCGCTCGAAAGTAGAATCTTTCCTTGCAATCGCTCCAATGAGGCATCCCTGTTCACCGGCAATGGGGTTGCCAGAGACTTCCAGGGCCGAAGTCGAAAAGCTGACTTGAAAGGTCTCAACACAGGCGGCTGCATTGCAGTAGAGCAAGGTTCGTGGAGGGCAGCTCGGCCTCGGGCACACCGCGGTCCCCTGCTGGAAGGAGCTGCCTGATGCAATTGGAAAACGGACTCCCATGAAAGGAAAATTGGTCCTGGTCTGGATGGCCCTTTCGGCAAAACTGGTCCTTTCTCAGCCGACCTCAGTCGACCAGATTCCCGATGCGACGGGCGCGC
>JALHOV010000504.1 GCA_022842865.1 Vulcanimicrobiota bacterium
TGGCGAGGGAAAGGAATTCGCAGTTCATAGCCGCTTCGGTCGTCGGGCACGGTGACGCGCAGGCGTCCAATGTATTGGAGTTGGTAGCGGCTGGCCACGTCCATGCCCGAGCGCGTGGTCCAGTGCTTCAGGAGCATCTCGGCCTGTAGTTGGTTCAGATCCGGAAGTGTCGCCGTCTCTTCGGGTGCTTCTGGTGCTGGGGGGGGCGGAGCAACGGCTCCTTGAGCGTGTCTGCGTGCCGCGTCTCGGGTCCGCAGCAGGGCGGGAACCAGGATGGCCGCGATCGTTGCGATGAGGGCGACCACAATCATGAGTTCAATCAGGGTAAAAGCTTTTCTACGCATTTCCACCTCCTGGGAAAGCTACGGCCGCCTCAGCCCCTGTGGTTCAGAGTATATTCCTACCAAGGTTGCCGGGTGGCCCAGCCAGAAGGCAGGGGAAGATGTGTGGTATTGCCGGTCGTTTCGACCTACAAGCAAGTCGGGCCACCGAGCCGGAAATGCTGGGTCGAATGGGATCTGCGATTCAGCAGCGCGGTCCTGATGAGAATGGCTGGCTGAGTGAGCCGGGCGTAGGCCTCGTTTCCCAACGGCTGGCCATTGTCGGCCTGGAGTCCGGGCGCCAGCCCATCGAGAACGAAGACGGTTCGGTGGTGGTCATCTGCAACGGAGAGTTCTTTGACCATCGGGAAGTGCGTCAGCGGCTGGAGCAGCGCGGGCACCGCTTTCGCACCCAGTCCGATAGCGAGATTCTGGTCCATCTTTGGGAAGAATATGGCGAAGCTTGTTTTGACCACCTGCGCGGACAGTTCGCCTTCGCTCTTTGGGACCGCCGACGTCGTCTGCTGATCCTGGCGCGCGACCGGCTGGGTATCTGCCCGCTGTATACTTGCGAATCGGATGGCTGGTTTTATTTTGGTTCGGAGATCAAGGCGTTGCTGGCCTCCGGGCAGATCGTCCCTCGGGCCGACCCGCTGGCTCTCGACCATGTCTTCAGCTTTTTCGCCATGGGGATGCGCCGCACGATGTTCGCGGGAGTTCAAGCGGTTTTGCCGGGGCACTACCTCAAGCTCCAGAACGGAAGCGTGAGCGAGCGTCAATACTGGGATCTGGACTTTCCCGACCAGGGCCAGGAACTGCGCGAGCCCGAGCTGGCCTCACAACTGGGGGAGCGTTTGGAACGTTCGGTTGCCCTGCGCCTGCGCGCCGACGTTCCTGTGGTCAGCTACCTGTCGGGCGGAGTGGATTCCAGCCTGGTGGCCGCTTTGGCCAGTCGTCAATTGGATCGCCCCATTCCCACCTTCAGCATTCGCATTCTGCAAGACAAGCTCGATGAGGTGCCGCGCGCCCTGTTGACGGCGCGCCAGATTGGCAGCCAGCCTTTCATCGTCGAATGCGGCGCCCGGGAAATCGCCGAGACTTATCCTGCCCTGATCACCGCTTCGGAAAGTCCCGTGATCGACACTTCTTCGGCCGCCATTTTTCGGCTGGCTGCGGCGGTACGCCAGCAGGGCTACAAGGTGGCGTTGACCGGGGAAGGAGCGGACGAAGCGCTGGCCGGCTATCCCTGGTTCAAGGTCAACCGCCTGATCGGTTTGTTCGACCGCGTTGGATGGGGAGAGCAAATGCGCCGACGGTTTTACGCACGGGCTAACCGGCGTGGACAGGAATGGTCGGTCTTCGCACGGCGTTACGAATGCATGGGAGGCTTTCATGCAACTTCCGACCTTTATGGAGCCTGCTCCCTGTCGGGCTACCGGGTTTACTCGGATGCTCAGTTGGACCAAATGGGGGAGCACACCGCCTGTGAGGACCTGATCCTCAACCATGAGCGAATGCGCCGCTGGCATCCCTTGAATCGTTCGTTGTATTTGGGCTACAAGGTCATGCTGGCTGGCTTGCTGATGTCTCACAAGGGCGACCGTCCGGCCATGGCCAACTCGGTGGAAACACGCTTTCCCTTTTTAGACGAAGAGGTAGTGGCCTTTTGCGCTTCGATTGACCCGGAGCAAAAGCTCAAAGGCTGGTTCCGCGACAAGCACATCCTGCGTACCTATGCGGCCAGGCATCTTCCCGCTGCCATCGCCAACCGCCCCAAGCACATTTTTCGGGCTCGTTATGCCGGCTCGTTTCTCGATCCCGAGCCGGCCTACGTGCGCCAATTGCTCAGCCCCGAATCTCTGCACAAAACCGGCTACTTTGACCCGGTTCGCGTCCAATTCGCCCGCAATCGTCTGGGCAAGCCCCTGAGCGGCCGCGAAGACCTGGCCATGGTTGGCGTCATCGCCACTCAGCTTTGGCACCACCTGTTCTTGGGCGGCGGCTTGTGTGAGTTACCTCACCGTTAAGCGGTTGGCTTAAATAAGTTTCCAGGTCTTCTTGGTCAGCTCTTTGATCTGAGCCGGGCTGACCGGAGGGGAGAGGAACATGCCCTGGGCCAGGTTGCAGCCCATCTTTCGCAGGTTCTGCAGTTGAGCATCCTTCTCGACTCCTTCGGCCAGGGACTGCATCTGCAGATTGGCGGCCAGATTGCAGGCGGCCAACACAATGTGAAAGCTGGTTTTGTCATCGGGCAATTGCTGCACGAAGGCCATGTCGATCTTCAAAAATCGCGGTTTTTCGCGCTGCAGCTTGAGCAAATTTGAGCTGCCGGTGCCAAAGTCGTCGATGGCCAGACCCACGTTCCAGCGGGCCAATTCCGCCAGCACCTGAGACACCCGTTCGGGATCGGCGGCGGTGGTGGACTCGGAAATTTCCACCACAATCTTGTCGGGCTTCACGCGGGCGCGCTCGACCGCTTTCATAAAGCGCTTGGCAAAATCGCCGTGCATCAATTGGCGGGCGGATAGGTTAACCGAGACAAAAAGATCTTTGTGCTGAGCGGCCATCAAACAGGCTTCCTGAACCGACCACTCGCCGATTTGCACGATAAGACCCGAGCTTTCCGCCGCGGGCAAAAACTCGCCGGGCGAGATCAGGCCGAGATTGGGGTCGTTCCAGCGCAGCAACGCTTCCAGGCCCACCATTTTGCCGTTGCGCAGATCTACGATGGGTTGATAGAGAAGCACGAACTCCTGGCGTTCCAGTGCCTCCACCAGGCGCGGCACTACCGCGTGCTTTTTGCGCATTCGGTCCTGCAGCTCGGGACCAAAAAACTGGAAGCGGGCCCGGCCCAGTTCGCGGGCTCGGTCGAGGGCCACCTGAACCTGTTCCAGCGTCTGTTCCAGAGCCTCGCCTCCGAACATGGTCATGCCGATGCTACAGGTCATTTGCACCGGCGAGCCGTCTAAATAGAAAGGCTCCTGACAGGCATTTAAGATCTTGTTGCCCAGACTTTGCGACATTTGCACCACGGTGGTGCGGGCCAGCGCCAATTCGCGTATGTCTACCGCCTTGTGGGCCACCACCACCAGGAATTCGTCGTCGCCACGTCGCCCCAGTACGTCGGTATTGCGGCACAAGCTTTTCAGGCGCTCGGCGAACTGACGCAGCAACTCGTCGCCAGCGAAGGTGCTGAGCGTCTGGTTCACGCTGCGTAGGCGGTCGATGTCGATGAGCATCAGAATGGCTGCGCCCTCGTCGCGTTCGACCAATCCGGTGGTGAAATCGAGGTATTGTTGAAGAATGTTGAGGTTGGGCAGGCGCGTCAGCTGATCCTCGAAAGCCAGGCGCTTGGCTTCCTGTTCCTCGGCGGTGACGTGCTGCAGTTGCTGCTCCAGCCCCAGACGCGTCTGCTCGGAATCGAATTCCATCTGGCTGAGACGGGCCGCCAACACGTCGGAGCGTTGGTCCGAATCTCGCGAACGCTGCTCCTGGTCAAACAGGCGCTGCTCCAGTTGCGCGGCCCGTTGCTCGGCGCGAAAGGCTTGCTCCCGGCTATTGGTGACCTGTTGGCGCAGGTCATCCCAGGCGCCCTCATCGCGGGGGACGGCACGCTCGCGCAGGCCTTCCAGTTCCCCTTCCAGACTCTGGATGCGCTGCAGCTGCTCGGCAAAGCGCCGATGGGCTTGCTCCAGCTGTCGTTCCATCTGAGTGGGTGGACCTACGCGTACGCTGGCCTCTTTCACCTGACCTTCCAGGCGAGTGCGTTCCCCCTCCAGTTGTTCCAGCTGTTGGGTGTTGACCTGCAGGCGTTGCTCCAGCTCGCGACGTCGTTCTTCCGATTGGTTCCATTGTTCCAGTGCCGTGGCCTCGGCCTCCTGGGCGCGCTGTTCCATTTGACGGGCGCGATGGTGCGAGTAGTCGACCTGTTCCTGGACCTCGTTCAAAGCCTGGTTGCGTTGCTCCAGCAACACCTGCTGTTCGTGGCGGAGGTCGTCGCTGGCGCTCAATTGTTCCTGCAAGCGATGCAGTTGTTCCTGAAGCTGTTCACTGCGCAATTCGGCTTGGACCGCGCGATGCTCCAGTTCTTGTTGGTCCTCTGGGCCGGCTGATTTGGATGGGGCGCCGACTTCTTGTCCGGTGGCGGCCCGGGCCGTCACCAGCCAGGCGGCATTGCCTTCCCAATGGGTGCGCGCCCAGCGCAACAATAAATCCGTTTCGCGACCCTGAACCCGCAGGCGGACTCGCGCATCGTCGGGGGAAAAGGGCACCTGGGTGCCCAGAAAATTCTCGATTTTGCCATCGAAAAGCGAACTTGAGGCGGGGTTGGCGAAACGGATCAGGCCGCGAGTGTCGGCGACCAGCAACGGATCGGGAAGAGAGTCCACGATGTGGCGTAGGTCGGTGGGCGAAACGTACTGCACCGACTTGCTCTGCCCCTGGTCCCAACCCATTCCGCTTGCTACGAGACGGACCCCCAGCCTCCTCCGCCGGGAGTGTGCAGAACCAATCTCGTGTTCGCCTTCAGCCAGCCGCTCCAGGGAGGCACGAGTGGCTGGCCGTCGGCCAGATCCAGACCGACTTCGCCGCTTGCCCCGCCGGCCAGACCGGCCGCCGCCAGGCTGCGCCGGCTGGCCAGCAGACTGACCTGAGCTTCGCACAGCAACTCCAGGTCGCGCACCACGCCTTCCCCGCCGGGGTGGCGGCCTGGCCCGCCCGAACCCCGCCGCAGTTGGTAGCTCCAAAGACGCAGAGGGTAGTAGGTCTCGAGAATCTCGGCGGGCGTGTTGCGGGTGTTGGTCATGGCGATTTGCTGGCCAGAAACGCCGGGGCCCTGTGCGCTGGCACCGTGGCCGCCCCCGCAAGTCTCATAGTAGGTGAAGGGTGTGCTCAGGCGCGCGTTGCCGATGGTGAGATTGTTCATCGTGCAGGCAGACTGGGCCGGCACCAGCTGTGGGAACAACCGGGCTAAAGCGCGCCAGACCAGATCACAGACGCGTTGCGAGGTCTCCACGTTGCCGGCGCAAACGGGGAAGGGAGGCTGAGCGTGTAGCAGCGTTCCCGGCTGGGTGAGGACTTCCAGTCGGCGCAGACTTCCAGCGTTGATGACCACGCTGCCTTGTTGAGCCTGGGTCAGACAAAAAAAGGGGTAGTAGGCGGCGGCGCAGGTGATGGCGCGCGTGGCATTGATGGGGGCGGCCAGTGCTGGCGCGGCCTGGCGCAGGTCGATGATGGCTCGACCGTCGGCCACCTGCAGGCGGACGTGCAGGGGCAGACGTTGTTCGCCCCAGTCCAGTGCCTCCTCGGCCTCCACCTGGCAGCTGCCCAAAGGCCTCAGCAAAGCCGCCATCTGCTCTTCGGCCGAATCCAGCAGTCGCTGCAGCAGAGCGGCCGACGGCTTTAGTTCGCGTAAGCGTCTATCGCCCAGGTTGCAGGCGGCTACCTGGGCTCGCAGGTCGCCCTCGCGTTCGGTTGGAGTGCGCACATTGGCCAGCAGTAAGTCCCAAACGCCGGTGGGCTTGCCCGCAC
>JALHOV010000505.1 GCA_022842865.1 Vulcanimicrobiota bacterium
CTTTGACTTCACTTGAGTTAGCGGTGATATCTGGTTTGGTAGCACCGGTTGCAGCCGCGTTGGCTACCCTCGCGCCCGCCACGCTACCGGCGAGCACGGCGGCAGCGGTGCCGACCAGGGCGGCTGCAGCCACCTGAATCATGAGGCCGGTGGTGCCAGGGGCCAACTGGCTGATGGTAGGGGAGGTAGCGTGAATGACACGACCCAGTTGTCCGGTGAGAAAGAAAGCGGCAGCACCACTGGCAACCCCGGCCGCGGCCCCTGCCACGACTCCACCGGTGCCGGCCAAGAGACTCGGCCCCTTGAGTTCCACCTGGTCGCCAGTAGGAGGCGTCGGTGGGGTGGGAGGAGCGGGGTCAGGGTTTTGCGGTGCTTTGAAAGACCGGAGGGTGGCTAGATTGGGGTTGAACTGTTGAACCTGCATGACCATGCTCCTTGAGTTGTTGCATGAACACTATAGGAGCGGGGCTCGTCCGAGATGTGGACTGGCTATGAACATTCATCCACGAGCTGAAGGATCTCTTGCGTCTTGCTTTGCATCAGGGCTTCGTCGCCCCGAGATTCTACGTTTAAACGAATCAAAGGCTCGGTATTGGACGAGCGCAAATTGAAGCGCCATTTTTCAAAGTCGAAGCTAACACCGTCCAGGTCCCAGCTTTGAATCACTTCTTTCTGGTAACGCTGACGAATGGTCTGCAGAACTTTCTTCTGATCCTGCACGGACCGATTGATCTCGCCGCTGGCCGGATAACACCGGGCCCGTTCCTGAATGTAGGCGGAAATCGGCTGATCCTGGGCGGCCTGAATTTGCAGCCAGAGCAACCAGGGAAGCACACCGCTGTCACAACAGCCAAACTGCTGAAAGTAGTGATGCCCCGACATCTCGCCGCCGTAGACCGCCCCCTTGCTGCGCAGGTTCTGCTTAAAGAAAACGTGTCCGGTGGGGCAAAGCAGAGGAGTGCCGCCGGCCTGCTCGACCACCTCGATGGTGTTCCAGGTCAGCCGTGGATCGTAGCAGATCGCGCCCGGCCCGGACTTGAGGAAATGGCGCGCGAACATCCCCACCAGATAGTAACTCTCTAAGAAATTGCCCTGGTCGTCCCAGAAAAAGCAGCGGTCGAAATCGCCGTCCCAGGCGACTCCGAGCTGGGCATCGTGCTCACGCACCGCCTGACTGGTCAGCTCCCGCTTCTCGGGTAGCAAAGGATTGGGAATACCGTTGGGAAAGGTGCCGTCGGGCTCGCCCAGGAGAACATGGGCGTCCAGGTTTAAGCGTTGCACAACGCCGTGCAGCAGGGGCCCAATCGAGCCGTTGCCCGCGTTGGCCACCGTTTTTACCCGAGCCAACGACTCGGGGGGAAACATCGAGGCCAGAAAATCCAGGTATTGAGCGCGCCAATCACGGTGTAGGACCGCGCCGCGTCGCTTGCTGCCACGAATGTGCCCGAGGCTTTGATGAATGAGCCCGAGCTGATCGGCGGTCAGCGGAGCACCGTGGCGGGCCACAAATTTCATCCCGTTGTATTCGGCAGGGTTGTGACTGGCGGTGACCATGATGCCCCCGTCCAATTGGCCTGCGAAGGCGGCGTGATAGACTTCTTCGGTGCCGCCCATGCCAAGTTCGTAAACGTCCACGCCCTGCTTGAGCAGCCCCTCAACCAAGGCGGCGGCCAGCTCCGGGCTGGTCAGGCGCACATCATAGCCCACCGCCACACGCGCCGGCTCGAGCACCTGGGCATAGGCTGCGGCGATATTTTCGGCCAGTTCCGGATTGAGTTCCGCCCGCACTTTGCCGCGCACGTCGTAGGTTTTGAAGGCGGCTTGTTTCATTTCAGTTCCTCGGGCGGCATTTTGGCCAGTAATTGCTTGATTTCTTCAGTCCGACTCTTGGGCACGACCAGCGTCTTCTTGCCCACTCGGACCACCACCAGGTCGGACACCCCCAGCAGGGCCACCGTCTCTTCGGGATCCTGGCAAACGACCAGGTTGCGCTGGCCCTCGTAGCTGTAGACCCGACCGCGACCGAAATTCTGGTCACCGGCCTCCTCGAGGAAGGGTTGTAGTGCCAGCCAGCCGCCCAGGTCGCTCCATTCAAAGTCGGGGATCACGCAGCGAACGTCCGGTGCCTTCTCCAGGATAGCGAAATCAATAGAGATTTTCTCCAGCTTGTCGAAAGCATCGGCAAGGTTGGTTCGCCCTTCGACGGCAGGACGCAGGGTGGTCAGGTGAGCCGGGAGGTGACGGTAGAACTGTTCCAAAATGACGTCTGTTTGCCAGGCGAACATACCGCTATTCCACAGGTAATTGCCGCTGGCGATGTAGGTCTCGGCCACCTCGCGGGCCGGCTTCTCGCGGAACTGCATCAGCTTGCGATGGGGGAGAGGGCGCTCTGAATTGAGCCGCTCTCCCAGTTGCAAGTAGCCATAACCGGTAGCTGGATACGTAGGTCGGATTCCCAGGGTATAGAGCGCCTGGCCATTGGCCGCTCCCCAGGCGACCTCTCGAATGGCCTGCTGGTACTGCTCCACGGTTTCGATCCAGTGGTCGGAGGTCAGCAATACTGTCACCGGGTTGCCGTAAAGCTTCTGCACCGAAAGTGCCCCATAGGCTACGGCAGCGGCCGTGTCGCGTCGGCTTGGTTCGCAGAGAATTTGCTCTGGTTCCAGGTCCGGCAGCTGCTCGGCGACTAGCGAACGATAGTTTTCGTGCGTTAGAACAAGGATGTTTTCGGTAGGACAAAGTCCTCGAGAACGCTCATAGGTTTCCTGAAGCAAGCTGCGCTCGCCCACGAATTGAAGGAACTGCTTGGGCAGACTGTCCGTGCTCCACGGCCAAAACCGGGTGCCGGCGCCACCCGCCATAATTAGAAGAACAAGCCCGTCGCTCATAAGCAACGGGCTTTGCTCTCAGGTTTTGATCTCCTGGGCGGTCTAATTACGGATTTGCGGCAACCGTCTCCGTACCGCCGCTTTCCAGACGGTCGGCGTAGAAGATGAAATTACCCTGGGGATGACTGGGGGCGTTGTTCATGTTCTGCTTGGTGGTGGTGCGGGTCGTGCCCGTGGCAGGATCCGCGAAGGTCACCTTATCCCCGTCAATTTTGGTGATGGTCACGATGTGACCGCGACCCGAGGCGGAAAACTCTGGTCCGTTGAGAGCCACCACGACCGGAGTCTTTTCGTTGTTGACTTTGTGTTCCAGGAGTTCCCAGCAGTTGGAGTTGATCTCGCCGCCGTCTTTCCAGGTGTAGCCGGCTTCGGCCGTCTCATCCTTGAGGGCGCGCAGCAACTCATAGCCATACTTGGCATTGATGTCATTGTCGTTGAGGTTCTTACCGGTGAGGGCGTTGATCGACATGGCCACACTGGTCTGGCCGCAAGAGTCGCCGGTCTGTTGGGCGATAGGTGTCACATTGAGACTGCCGGTGCGGATGGAACCGAAGGCGGAGGGATCGGAAGTAAAACCGCGAGCAGTCAGCAAGTGGTTTTGAGCCGCAGTGCCTGATGGGCCAGGCTTCTTGGGGGTCGATTTCGTCTCTTCACTCATCATCTGATTGAAGGCTTCCGAGTCGACCATAGGACCCGAACTAAGCTGGGTTTCCAGCTGCTGCATCCTGGACGTGATGCGATCTACATTTTCAAGCATTCTTTATACCTCCGCGACTACAGCATACAACAGTTGGGCCACGCTTGACGTGGGGTAGATGTAAAATTTCTGTGAACGAGTTGGACGCTCCTCCTGGGGGAGGCCAACTCTGGCGGGGGAAAGAAGGCCGTTTCTTATGAGGCCATGGTATCGCCGTCCAGACAATCCGCTCAAGCGGCTTTTTGACTTCAGCCTGGGTTTCTTCGGATTGCTGCTGAGCTCCCCAATCTTCCTGGTTGTGGCCGTACTGACCCGGCTGGAAGACGGCGGGCCTGTCTTTTATGTGCATCCGCGCATCGGCAAGGACGGTCAGCCCTTTCCCTTTTACAAGTTTCGAACCATGAAGGTCGGTTCCGACAAGTCCGGGTTCGAGATCGAGGCGGGCGACAGCCGCATTTTGCGAATCGGCCATTTTCTGAGACGCTGGTCGATCGACGAGGTCCCCCAATTGCTGAACATCCTGCGCGGCGACATGAGCTTCATCGGGCCGCGACCCACGCTGGCTTATCAGGTGGAAACTTATGACCAGCGCCAAAGAGGCAGACTGGCCGTGCTACCGGGTGTAACCGGCCTGGCCCAGGTGAGCGGCCGCAACTCCCTGACCTGGCCAGAACGCATCGAACTCGACCTCAAATACATCGAGGACTACAGTCTGAGCCTGGACGCCTGGATTTTGCTTAAAACTTTCGGCACTGTCGTCAATCCGGATGGGATTTATGGCCACGGCTGGGAAAAAAAATCTTAGAATACTCGTCTAAGGAAGGTACCTGTGATCACAAGCAAAGTTCCCGCACTCCTGGGAGGCCCTCCCACTTTTGAACCGTCGCTCGCGTTCACGCGGCCGGCAGTCCCCTCCTTCGCTGAACTGGCCCCGGAGTTTGAAGAGATCTTGAATACGGGCGCGTTGACCAAGGGACCGCGTCTGGCTCGCTTGGAGCAGTCGCTGCGCGAGCACTTGAAGAGCCCTCACGTAGTCTGCGTCAACTCGTGCACTAGCGGCCTCATCCTGGGGATTCAATCGCTCAACCTGAGCGGCGAAGTGATCGTCCCCAGCTTTTCTTTTATGGCGACCTTCCACGCGCTGCGCTGGAACAACCTGACCCCCGTCTTTGTGGATTGCAATCCCTACTCGCTGACCGTCGACCTGGAAGCGGTCCGAGCCGCCATCACACCGCGCACCTGCGCGGTGATGTCAGCCTACGTTTTCGGCAATCCTCCCGATCTGGATGGTCTTGACGCGCTGTGCAAGGAGAAAGGCCTGGCCCATTTTTGCGATTCCGCCCACGGCATCGGCACCCTGATCGACGGGGTTCCTGCGGGCAATCACGGCGATTTCGAGGTTTTTTCCTGCAGTCCAACCAAGCTATTAACTGCGGCCGAAGGGGGAGTGGTCAGCACCCGCCGCCCGGAGATTGAACAATGGATTCGCAACGGCCGGGATTACGGCAATCCAGGCAGCTACGATTGCGACTTTGCCGGTCTCAACGGGCGAATGTCCGAATTTCATGCGGCCATTATGCAGGCGGGACTGCCCCGCCTGGAAAGCTACGTCCAGGCTCGCGCCCACCTGGTAGAAGTCTACAAGCAGCACCTGTGTGCAATACCGGGTATTCGATTCCAGGACATTCGTGCGGGCGTGCGTAGCTCTAACAAAGACTTCCCTATCTTCATTGAGGCTGGGGCCTTCGGACTGCACCGTGACCAGTTGCAAAAGGCCCTGCTCGCCGAAGGGGTGCCCACCCGGGCTTACTTCGATCCGCCTGGACACCAACTCACGGCCTACAAGCAGGATTTGGACTTACCCGTAACCGCCCGCATGTGCGCCGAAGTGCTCTGTATGCCGATGTCGTCACTCATGGCGGACTCCGAGGCGGAGCGTGTGTGTCAGTGTTTGTTGGAGCTTCATCGGCAGGCCCCAGCGCTGGCCAGCGTCTAGCTAACGAGTGAATCCGCTTCAGAAACTGGCGCTGGCCGCCGCCGACTTCTGTCTCGTGCTCGCTTCTTTTGTGATCGCGCTGGCCTTGCGCAAGGACTTTGACTGGAACGATATGGTTGCCCAGTTCCTCTGGTCGCAGGCGCAACTGACCTTCGTACTGGGGCTGGCTGCGGCCACGGTGTTCACTTTTTATCTACACGGGCTCTACGAAAAGGTCTGGCGCTACGCCGGAACCCACGAATTGGTAG
>JALHOV010000506.1 GCA_022842865.1 Vulcanimicrobiota bacterium
CTAAGAGCGGGCTTGAGCAAGTTTGCGAGCTTCATCATCTGGTTTTCTAGGTTCCTTTCGTTCGTGCAAATCTTTTTGTTTGCATGCTTACAATAGCTAACGAAACTGAACCCAGTGGCCGGGATTTCTGAAGACTTGCTGAAGAAATTTTTTCTTCTACGGGTTGCTCAAGAAGGACATGAGCACAGCCTTGTTCCACTGCCAGGAACTCTCCGGCGAATCTCCGTGAGCGAGCTCGTAAGTCACGGTAGGAATCGAAATGCCAGACGAACTGACCCAGCTGCCGAAGGATCCCGGGATGCGCACGCGTCCGTGGGAATCGGCGATCTTCTGAGCCGTCAGGCGGTCCGCGGCCGCCTTCTGCATGGTCGCGACCAGAGGGGCCACGCCTTCCTGGGGACCGTCGCCGTCCAGCATGCCCTGGCCGGCGGGAATACCGCGATGCTGATGGATACTGAGAATCCGCTGTACCCGCCCGGCCGGGCCCAGGCCCAGTCCCAGGGTGGCGTCCCGCAGGCAGCGGCTTTCCGGCTCGCTGAGCGGCGAGGGTCCGGAATATTCATCATCTCGGGCCGAGAGCTGCCAGAGGGCGGGGAAATTGCGATTGAGATCCACTCCGCGGGGATTGGTGCGGGCGCGCCCCGAGTTGTCGGGGTTGAGGCAAGGCATGATGCGCACCTGCCAGCCGTTGAGGCGTTCCGGGTCCTCCTGCAGGTGGCGCTTGAGCCGAACCAGGAGGTCCTGGCCGGCCGGTTCATCTCCATGAATATTGCCGAAGAGCAGAGCGATCTTGGGACCGGAACCGATCACGTGCATATTGAGTGGGCGTCCCTGAGGCGAACGACCCAAGGTGTAGGTGGAGCAGCTGAGATCGACGGGCTCGTTGGCGTCCACCAACGTAAAGTTGAAGGGAGTGCGCGCCCCTAGAGCGTGCACGAAAGCCGAATGGGTATCTGGCGCCATGGTCAGACAGCCGATCGAGGCGCAGCGATCATCCCAAATACCGTTGTGAAAGAGAATGTCGCTAGCGGTGGTGCCGCGGCCTTCGGCCAGTTGGACTTCCTCGGGAGTGACACTACCGTCCGCGTCGACGTCACGAGCGGCTCGCACGTGCTTGCTGCCCTGGTGGTTGACCACCAGCCAGCACGGCATGGAGTGGTGATGCCCGTAGGGCTGAGCTTTGTAGTGGCCGGGTCGCAACTGAGCCACGCCCTGCGGCACGGAGGGGTCACTGCTGTCGCCGGCGTGAGTCGAACCCAAGAATTCTTGGACTTGCGGCTGTCCTTTGGCGTTGCGCCTCAAGATCACATAGGTGTCGTCGTAGGCTCCCACGTTATCGGACGACGGGTGGCGCCGACCGTCCGGGCTCAGCCCGCGCAGACCCAGAACGGTCGTTCCTCGGGTGATCTTGCCACCTCTTGCCAGCAGCAGGCGCTGATAGTAGTTGAAGCGCTCGGTCAGGCCCAGCGAAGCAGCCGGGATGTAGGGAACGGATGGCGCTACGGCAGGCGCTTCCGGCGGCGGTTGCCAGACATTGACCAGGGCAAAGCGAAAGGCTCCTGGTCCCGTGAGTGCGCGAAATTCCTCGTCCTCCACCGCCAACCCCGTGTCTCCCTGGGGCTGTCCCACCACTTTGAAGTCTTGACCCAACACGTAAGTGCCGGCCGCCAACCCTTCGGCTTTGGAGGTGCCTTCGAACTCCCTGACCTGGCCGTCGGGAGTGAGCACCACAAAGCAGGTTCGAGGATTGAGCTGAGAGGGCAGAGCCAGCACCCAGAGTTCCCCGGGTGCCGGGTTGGCGCCGCAGCTGAGAAGAATGCGTCGATAGTGATCGAAACGCTGCTGGGGCTGAAGCTGAACCGGCGCCCGCCAGGTAGACAAAGCCAGTTGGGCGGGTTCGGCCTGCACGGGAGGAGTCAGCAGCAGGGCCAACCCCAGGATACTTTTGCGAAGTTGCACTTGTTTTCGGTCCTTTCAGCCGGATTTCATGGACTTGTGGTGAACTGGGGGTCTTATGAGTATGAACGTGTTGACGCTGACCCTGGTCCGCTTGCTCTCGCTGGAGCGACCTTGCGCGGAGGGAATGCCCTCGCACCTGGCCGCCGGAAGCGGTTTGACCCGGGTTGGCAACCGAATCCACGTAGTAGCCGACGACGCGCTGGAACTCGGAGTCTTCGACCGCACTTCGCAGGACCCGGGCAAGCTATTTCGCCTTTTTGAGCGTCCCACATTGCCGTTGGACGAGCACGAAAGAAAAAAACTCAAGCCCGACCTGGAATCCTCCTGCCTGCTTCAGCATGAGGGAAAATCCTTCTGGCTGGGCCTTGGCTCGGGCTCGACCGAGCAACGAAACAAAGGCGTATGCGTGAGCTTGAGCGCCGACGGTGAGCCTCAATCCAGAATTGAGTTTGACCTGACGCCACTCTACGGAGAGCTCAAGAAATCTCATCCAGAACTGAATATCGAGGGCACCGCGCCGATCGTCGATCAGGGTCGCCTGCGCCTGGCCCAGCGCGGCAACGGCAGCATGATCGACAACACTTTGATCGATCTCGATCTGGAAAAGGCTTTTGCCAATGCCCGTGAAGGCAAAGCTTGGGGACCGGATTTGATCCGTCAACAGAGCCCACTTCAGTTGCCCAGTCTCACCGGCAGTAACGGACCTGTGCCCCTGACCATTACCGATTTGTCGCCACTCAGTCACGGACGCTGCCTGTTTACGGCAGCCGCCGAAGACACCAGCAATCCCTACGACGATGGCGAGGTTCTCGGATCTTGCATCGGCGTGGTCGACTTCAACGGGGGGGTCTCGCAAATCTTTCAAGTGGACAAAAAAGTGAAGCTGGAAGGCATCTCCGGACTGGAAAGAGACGGCGGCGTGGAGGCCCTGGTGGTCACCGACAACGATGACCCGGCTCACGGCGCCACCGTTTATCAGACTTGGCTCTCCCTTACCGCTTAATCTGTTCCTGGTGGTTGCTGGCGTCCCTGGCCTGGGGCGACGGCAACCCGGGACTGCTGCTGGAGAAACTGCGTCAAATGGACGTCATGCACCACTGGGTGGCCGGCATGGAGCGAATCGACTGGCGTAGCGGCGACCCCGACTCCAAGTTGCCTGCACGCGAC
Organism: Vulcanimicrobiota bacterium; assembly: GCA_022842865.1. GTDB lineage: Bacteria > Vulcanimicrobiota > Xenobia > Xenobiales > JADMJV01 > JADMJV01. Next base: position 3,127 of record JALHOV010000506.1, read on the forward strand.
AAGGTAGGCACCCACTGCAGCGCCTTCGTGGCCTCGGCCGGAGAGCGGCTGGGCATTTACATCCTAAGGCCTCCCGAGCATAAGCCTACCTTCCTGGCCAGCGCCCAACAAGACTGGCTCAACAGTCCGGAGGGTCGGGATGCCGGCTGGGAGCGGGTGGACAATGCACGAGAAGCGCGCGACCGGGCCAATGAAGGCCAATGGGTGGTGGCTTCCTGGCGCAACCCGGTGGTCAACAAGCCGGGCCATATCGCCATCGTCCTACCCAGCAATTGGTCGGACGAGCGAGTCGATCAAGAGGGTTGTGAGATCATGCAGGCCGGCCGCAACAACTACTTGAGCACTTCCTTGCGCCAGGGATTCGCCAATCACCGCACCGCCTTCGAGGGCCACGAGATCCAATTTCACGCCCACTCCACTGACTTTTGAAAGCAGGCCTATCCTCGGCTACAGGATGCTGGCGATGGTGCCCCCGCCCAGCACCTCGTCTCCATCGTAAAAGACTGAGACCTGGCCGGGGGTGAGGGCCCGCTGGGGCGTGTCGAAGCCGACCGTCAGGCGATCTTCCCCGACCGCAGTCAGGGTGGCGTCGGCCCCGGGAGTCTGATGGCGGTACTTGACCAGGGCGCGCTCCGGCATTCTCTGAAGCCAATTGAGCTCTTCCACTTCCATGCGGGAACGGAGCAGCTCATCCGGGTCGCCCACCACCAGCTGATTGCTGGCCACGCGTAGCTCCAAGACATAGCGGGGCTTACCGGTGGCAATGCCCAGGCCCTTGCGCTGGCCCACCGTGTAATAACCCAGTCCCTGATGATCCCCCAGTCGGGTGCCGTCGCTCTCCACGATCTCGCCAGGCTGCTCCGCGTTGGGCAAATTCTTGCGCAGGAAGCCGGCCGTGTCTCCATCTGGGATGAAGCACAGGTCCTGGCTCTCCGGCTTGTCGGCCACACTGGAAAGGCCATACTCGTGGGCCAAACGGCGCACTTCACTCTTGGCCAGCTCGCCGACCGGAAACAGGGTCTGGGAGAGCTGCTCCTGGGTCAGCGAAGCCAGTACGTAGGACTGGTCCTTACTCTGGTCCAGCCCGCGCAGCAAGCGATGAGTGCGGGCCTCTTCGTCGTAGCGAATGCGCGCGTAGTGACCGGTGACCACCTTGTCGGCTCCCAGCTCCCTGGCTCGCTGCAGCAGATGGTCGAACTTGATGTGCTGATTGCAGCGTCGGCAGGGATTGGGGGTTCGGCCACGGGCGTATTCGGCCACAAAATCGTCGATGACGTGTTTCTGGAACTCGTCGCGCAGGTTGAAGGCGTAGTGACGGATTCCCAGCTTCCAGGCGACCTTTTCAGCGTCATTGACGTCCCACACCGAGCAACAGCCGCGTCCGGCCGGGGCCGCCTGGCTGTCATTGGGGGATAAGGTCATGGTGATCCCAATGACTTCATATCCCTGATGGTGCATCAAGGCCGCCGCCACCGAAGAATCCACGCCCCCGCTCATTGCTACTACTACTCGCATGGTCATTTGCGCAGTATAGCCGCGGGCGCGGCAATTGAAAAGTACGTCCGTGATGAACTGCTGCGCGAACTTGGGCTGACGGCTTGTTAACATCAGTTTACAGAAGAGGTACGATCTGTTCACGAAATTCAGGAATTTTTCAGATCTGAGACTCTGCAAGCCACCCACCTGTCGGGCAAAATAAGGGCAAGAGAGATGCAGTAAAGGGAGACAAACGACGATGGCTTTCAACCCGATGATGATGAACCCCCAGTTCGGTGGAGGGATGCCCGGTGTGGGCGGAGGCGGTGGCGGCCTGATGGGCCAGCTGGGCCGCGGGATGCAGGACGGCAGCCTGGTGGGTCGCGAGAAGGGCATCGCTGGCCACGCCGTGATGGACGCCAAGATGACCGAGCTGATGGCCAAGCTCGACGGCGTGGTCACTCCCCAAGAGAAAATGGCCATCATGCAGAAGAAATTTAAGGCCAGCCACATGATGAACAGCCTGCGCACCAATGGAATGGGCAATGTCTCCGGTGAGGCGATGCAGCGCAAGCAAATGGGTGGCGGCGTTGGTGGCCCTGGTGGTGGGTTCGGCGGCCCTGGCGGTTTCGGCGGCGGCTTTGGTGGCCCCCAGAGCTTCGGCGGCGGCGTGCCCGGTGTCCAGGCGGTCAGCGCTCCTGGCAACGTATCGATTTCGGCCGCCTTCAGCAGCGGCGGCAACGCCCGCGCCGTAGCCGGCCCCAACGGAGCCTTCGCTCAAGCTTTCTAGGCTGACCGGTCTGACGCAAAAAAGCCCGCCACCGGCGGGCTTTTTTGCGTTTGTCAGGCTCGTTTTGAGCGTGGTGCTGGCCCTTGCAGTCTGGGGGGTCCAGGCGCCCCTTCCCCGAGGGGCATTTGCCCCTCGGGGAAGGGGCGGAGCCTTGCGGCGTCCGGGTGGCTCTCCGGGAAGCACATTCCTCCCTGGGGGAGCCCTCCCGCAGTTCACACCAGGTTAACAGAAACGGTGCAATCTGTTTACGCAGTTCAGGAATTTTTCAGATCTGAGACTCTGCAAGCCACCCACCTGTCGGGCACAATAAGGGCAAGAGAGATGCAGTAAAGGGAGACAAACGACGATGGCTTTCAACCCGATGATGATGAACCCCCAGTTCGGTGGAGGGATGCCCGGTGTGGGCGGAGGCGGTGGCGGCC
>JALHOV010000507.1 GCA_022842865.1 Vulcanimicrobiota bacterium
GGATGGGAGGGGGTGTGTCCGGGAACTGGCGGGGTTATGTGGAAAAAACTAGCGGCGTTGTTTTTGGCAGTTGTGGTATCGGTGGGGGCTGAATCGTTTCCTTATGACCGGCCGGTGGTCAAGACCTTGGAATCGCATGGGCCCTCGGAAGGCCGGTTGGATCTGGTGTTTGTCTCGGATGGATATACGGCATTCGAGGAAAAGCTGTTTGAGGAACAGGTGAATGCCGCCTGTCGTTATCTTTGGGGCACCGAGTTTTATGGGGATTTCCGGAATCTGTTCAACGTGCATACCTGCTTTGTGCCGGCTACGAAGAGCGCCTCCGGTATTAACTACCCGTTTGGCTCGAAGTATGTGAATGAGAGGGTGGGAACCATCAAGGTCTCCCGCTTTGATGAGGCCACTCGAGTGGCTCAGAAGGCTCCCGGCTGCGACATCGTGATTGTGATGTCCACCCTGACCGGCCTTTCCCACGGGGGAAGTCAAACGACCTTGGCTGCCGGAGACACGGGCGCTTTTCCCCACGAGCTTGGGCACACCCTCGGCAAGCTCGGGGACGAATACAATAGCCCCACGCGCCAAGCCGACCGGGAGACTTTCACGATACCCAGGTCCGGGGATCTGGATTATCCCAATTTGACCTTGCCCGCCTTTTGCGACGTCAGTACGCCCGAGAAAATGGCCAAAACCATCAAGTGGGGCCATCTTTTGTCGTTGCCCGATTCGAAAGAGGTGGTTGGTGCCTATCCTGGAGGATACTATCGGATGGACGGGGTGTTTCGTCCCTCCTACACCTGCACCATGCGAGATAGCCGGAATTCGAAGTTCTGCCCCGTCTGTCACGAAGCTTTGACCCGGCGCCTTTATGAAATCTGCGCCATGGCCTTCGACCACGACGGCTATCATCGCCGTTTTCCGCTGAAGCGCTGGAAGTCAGGGTTGAATTACTGAGTTTACTAGGCACTGTTGCTTCCGCAGGGGAAAATTTCGTCGGAAGCCAATTCCCCAGAATGGAATTCGCTCAAATGCTGGTGGGCAGTCGCTGGATTAGCTTTTATGTGCTGTCTTTGATGGTTGGGGTGCAGTGGATTCTGGGCACGCTCTACCAGGTTTACCCTGAGGTTGCCTGGATTGCCTATGGACGCGGGCTTTTTCCGCTCATTTTCGGTTACTGCACCGCTGTGTGGTTAAAAGCCGGAGAACTCGCTTTGCGGGGCCGCTCTTCTTTAGGCGAGGGCTGCTTTGGCGTTTCCAAGCGGAATTTACTGAGCGCCACGCTGGCCTATTGTGCGCTCTATCTCCCGTTGCTGGCAATGCTGCCCACCGATCCTCGGAGAATTCCCCTCTGGATATTGATTTGCACCGGAACGATGCTGGTCTTGCCTTACCTCTTGTTGAAGGGACATTCGCTGGCGCAGGCTTGCATTTCGGCTCGAGAAGCAGTGAAGCGCAGCCCGGCCCTGGTGGGTCTGACTTTATTGACAACCGGGCTGCTCTACTACGTTTGCAATCGGTCGTTGGCCTCGGGCTTTGAATATCTGCTGGGGTTGTTTACCCAGGCCGCCCAGGGGCAGGTCGACGGCTTGTTGGGCGAGGTTTTGGGTTGGCAGGTCACCTATTCCGTGGCCTTCATGTGCCAACTGATCCTGACCAGTCTTCACTGGATGTTGCCGGGCCCGGCGGCACTATGGATCTATTGGAAATCAGCGAAGCAGGGCGCGCAATAGCCTGACGTAGAGGGAATATCGGTTGCGAGGGGGTTGGCCGAAATGCCCGGCCGCCTTGTCCAGGGCGTCTTCGAGCAGGGCATCGTGCAGGGGGCGGTAGATAAGATGCCATTGCAACCATCCCCACAGGCTGGCGGCCATTTGCAGGTCGTGCTCTAGCAGGCAGCCCTGGTCATGGTCTTTGAGTTGCAGGGCGTGAAAGCCGTAGAAGCCGCGAGGAGCGGTGAAACGAAACTTGACGCTCCGGCCCGGCTGGTATTCCTCCACAAAGTAGCGGATGGGTCCGTGACCTCCTTGCGAACCGGGGGAAAGGCCGGCGTGCAGGCGCAGGCGGGGCCATTGCCTGGCCGGCCAGACGGCATCCTGAGGTCCGGCCAGGCTGTCGATCATGTAAGCCGCCTGCTCCTGGGAGCAGGGTAGCACGCGTTGGTGAGTGTTACGTACCATGTTTCCTCCAGAGATCTAACGCCCGTTGGAGCGCGCGGGCGGCTCCCTCGGGCGCGGGTTTGACCAGTTGGGCACCGACGAAGGCGGTGTATTCCAGGTAGGCGAGGAGTTCGGGCTGCGAGTGGCCCTGGTCGTGGTGAAGTCCGGTGAGGCATTCCAGGCGCTGGCGGTCGACCTTGGCGACCGTTCGCGCGACTTCCGGGTCGCGCAGGCCCCAGGCACGCAGGGCGATTTCCAGGGGATGGTCGAGATCCCGTACGGCCCGACTCAGGCGTTGGGCGCGCACAGGGGGGTCGTCTTCTTGCCAGGCCACACGGATGGGTTCGTGGGTAAAGGCGTCCTCCCACCATTCGAGCAGCGCCTGACGGTAGTTGGCCAGGTTTCCAAAGTGGTGATAGAAGGAGCCCTTGGTGACTCCAAGTTGTTGCGTGAGTCGCTCGATGGTGAGGGCTTGCTGACCTTCCTTGCGCAGCAAGTCCATGCCGGCGTCGGTCCAGTCCTGGCGAGACTTTCTCACGGCCATAGCAGTAGACCGATCAGGAAGCTGAGAGGGGAGTAGATCCTGGTGCTCAGGCTTTGGTAGGGAGTGCCCCGAATGTTCGGGCGAAAGTGGACCTCGACCATTCCCAGAGCGCCGCGCAGGCAGAAGACGATGGCTGCGAGTTGCGGGAAAAGGGCCGGGCCAACCAGCACCAGGACGGCCACGGCCAGGCAAGCGGGGGGGGCGGGTAGCGACCGGTCACCGATGACTTTGGCCGAGAGGTCGCGGTGGTCTTTCCCTGGCCACAGACCTCCGGCTGCCCAGTAGAGATGAAGGGCAGAGATCGCGCAGAGCAGCGTCCAGGCAAGGTGGGTTGTCATGAGCATACCATACCATGCTGTATGGTATGGTGTCTAGTGCGCACTCTCCCGTGTTGACATGTCTGCGCGCAGAAGCTATGGTTGATGTGCGCGCAAGGAGGTGGACGTGAACCCAGAGATTCGATTTCGAGTGCAACCCGATATTTACGAACTGGCTGACCGGCGGGCCCAGGACCTGGGGCTGGCTGGGGTGGAGGCGGGTAAGTCCGCGGGGGTACCTTTGCTGGCTCGAGCCGCTCTCTACCAGTGGCTGGGGCTGGCCTGGCCAGATGATCTACCCAAACCCAAAGAGGGTCCTTTGCCTGTCACTCTTGCTCCGGGGAAGACGCGGGTGACCGTGCACCATTCCTTGAGCGAAGACTACCGACGTCAGTGTCTGGATTCTCAGGGGCTGGCGCTACCTTCCTCTGCAACGACCGTGCTAGAGGTGGATGCGCGCACGGCTGCCCCCGAGATTCGGCGCTCCCTGCGTCTCAACGAGGACGGCCACCTGGCAGGTTCCCTGCACTTGCCGGAGTGGGAAACCGAGGGAGCGGTTACGTTGCAGCAATTGGGACAGTATCTAGGTGCGCGCAACCGCGCGGCCGAGCCGGGGGAGTGGCAGCAGACGCTGGCATCGTGGGCCCAGGAGAACGGGTCCGAATTGTTGCGCGCACGCCTGGAAGAGGGATTTTCCTGGTTGGCGCTGGCTGAGCACGACTGGCTGCGCTGGCGTATTGAGCAAGCGGCCGGAGAGACTTTGGCCTTTGAAGAGCTGCGCGCAGAGCAATCCCTGGCCGGGCCAAATTGGGTTCACTCCCTCTACCCCGATCGCGAACCATCTTTAGAGCGGATTCAATTGTTGCGACGACTGCGCCACAACTGCCAAGATATACCGGGTCTTCGATTGACCCTGGTGAAAGGGGCTCGCGAGCGCATCGAGAGCCGTAGCCGTAGCAGCGAGTCCCCCTTCGCCGCTCTTCTCTGGCAACTGCATACACCTACCGGGCGCCAGCTCGGGCTACTGTCGCACTTTTCTTGAGCAAAAGGAGTCCATCATGGCCTATCGCCCCTGTCGTTTCCGCACCTCCCAGTTGGGGGTGTTCCAATGCGAGAAGCACATGTTTCAGCACGGAAGTCCCGAAGTATACAACGAGTTGTATGAATTCTGCATAGAGCATGTGCCTGACCGCTTCTGTTGCTACACCGACTTTGGCTTCAACCTGGAAGGGGAGACGCCGCGCCTCTTTCTGACTTGCACCCACCCCTATCAGAGCAGACCCCTGCGCAGCTTTCGCGACTGCATCGAGGAGTGCGACTACCATGACAAAGAGGGGGAGTCGCTCGGGTAATTCCGCAGCTAGGGCAGGTACCGTTCGGGGTAGTTGCTGATGACCGCGTCTACGCCCCAGTCGATGAACTTCCGGCCTTTCTTGGCGTCGTCGACGGTGTAGACGGCAATTTCCTTGCCAAGGTCATGGGCGCGGTCGACCATCTTGGGGCTGAGGATTCGTTTGCCCGGGATGATGATGTCGGTCTCGCGATGCAAATCACGGTTGCGCAGGTTGTGCATGGTCAGGCCGTAGCCGAGGGCGGCCCCGCCTACGACTCCGGCCAGCAGGCCGCCGATGGCGGGCAGGGCCGAGACGCCGGCCAGCAGGGCGCCGGTCATTCCGGCCAGGCCAAGCGCGCCGCCGATCTGAGCTCCTCTTTTGGCATTGTCAAACAGAGGGCGTTCGTGGACCAATACGCCGGTCTTGATCTCGGGGGCTTCTCTTTCGAATTGATCCATGAAGTCGCCGTTGAATGACATCACCCAGGGCTCGCGCAGGCCAGATCCGCGCACCATCTGGGCCAGGGCCACTTCGTCGCCCTTATGGGGGTGCTTGACTTCGATGTCGAGTGCTATGTCGTTGGTCACAGCCCAGTCGATCACGTCGGTAAAGAGCGGGAGTTTTTCGCCCTGGCCGGCATCTAGTTTGACAAGGTCGGCGGTGTGGTGGTCGCACACCTTGCCTTTGCCGTTGGTGGTGCGGTCCAAGGTAGGGTCGTGGATCACGATGTAGTCCCCATCGGCCGACTTCTGGATGTCGAATTCGATGCGGTGGGCCCCGACCTGGTGGCCTTTACGGAAAGCCTTCATGGTGTTTTCGGGGAGCGAGCCGTGGCCCCGGTGAGCGATGACTTCCATTACTTTTCCTTCCCGGCGAAGCGCCTGACCGACTTGAGTTGGGGGAGATGCTCGCGCGCCCAGTTCCAGCGCGCAATGCGTTTTTCGTAGGACTGCAGGACTTCGGGCGCGACGTGGTCTTCGGGGCCGAAGCCGCCGATCGAATATTGCTTATAGCCGACGGTTGGGTCGGCCATGTCTGTCTCCATGGCTCCGTTTACTTCCTGGGCGAAGTCGGCTCCGTAAATGATGGCGCCCACTTCCCCGTTGACTTTGGCGCTGACCAGATCGAGGTTATAGGTGCCAACAAAAGAGACCTGGTCGTCAAAGGTGGCCATTTTGGCGTGGTGCTTGCGCTCGCCGGTGGCGGCCATGAGCGTCAGGTTGGGGATGGTTTGCAGCGATTTCTCCCAGTCGTTGAGGAAGAAGGCCTGGGTGAAATAGCTATCCGTGTTCGACGGACTGTTGGTGGAGACACGGATGTTCACGCCCCTTTCACCGGCATCTTGAAGGGCGTCGATGACAGGATCGGTCAGCACATAATACGGAGTCTGCAAGTTGATCTTGTGCCGGGAAGATTCGATCAAGTGAAGCAGGGACC
>JALHOV010000508.1:0-952 GCA_022842865.1 Vulcanimicrobiota bacterium
AAAATTCCCACCCCGCGGAAACCCCACCCGCAGTCAGCGCCCCTTTGCCGCCCAGTGGCAAAAAATTTCCACCCCACGGAACCCCCCCGCGGCAATCGCTGCGGCAAGAAAATCTCCCGGCCCCGCACGGAATCGGACCGCCTTCCGAGAAGCCTGCCAGGATGACCATTTGGGCTGACGGCGATGCACTCCCTGCGAACGCGCGCGACCTGCTTTTCCGTGCCGCCCTCCGAGTTGGTGTGCCGCTGGTGCTGGTGGCCAATAAAGTCTTGCGGGTTCCCGAAAGCCCCTACCTCTCGACGGTGCTGGTCGAGGCCGGGGCGGACGTGGCCGACCACTGGATTGTCGAGCGTGCCGAACCCGGTGACCTGGTGGTAACCGCCGACATTCCGCTGGCCAACCGGGTTGTCACCAAAGGTGCCGAAGCCCTGGACCCGCGCGGGTCTCTCTATACGGAGCAGAACGTTCGCGAACGACTGGCGCTGCGCGATCTCATGGCCGACTTGCGCGGGGCCGACATGATCACCGGCGGCGGGCCACCCCCGTACACAAAAAAAGATGCCCAGCGTTTCGCCAATGCTCTCAACGCCTACCTGAGTCGCGGAACGAAAAAAGCCACCTGATTTCTCAGGTGGCTTTTTCTGCCCGGTATCCATCCACACATTACCGGACTCCCGTCGCGCTATCCTCAGGTTCTGCGCCGCTTGTTACCGCGGCGAGATTTGCACCTCGCGGTCCCTGAGGCAGGTTTCGGCCTCTCTTTGACGTCCATCCGTGACTCACGCTGCCAAAGCTCAGCGGCCTGCTCGGTCTGCAGGCTACCCCTGGCTCTAACGCTTGCCAGTGCGCCGGTCTGTGTCGCCGTCCGGGCCGTCGTCGGCGTCGTGACTGCCTTCGATGGACGCAATATACGCTGGATGTTCATGTGCCGTCAACCCCATGACGGTCCGTT
>JALHOV010000508.1:962-5784 GCA_022842865.1 Vulcanimicrobiota bacterium
CCTGGCCTCCAGTCCCCTTGCCAGGCTCCCACGTCCATCGGAATCCTTCGTTGCCGAAGTTCCTTCTGGATGTATCGGTTTGGCGCGCCTTTCCTCAGAATTTTCATCCGATTCCCGTCGCGTCATTTTCACTTTGCAGCCCGATACCATGACGTGAGCCTCGCGACACTGCTTTCGATCACTTACGCCGATGTCGCCCGACTGGCTAAACTAAAGTCTGCTAGCTACCTCTGTCTCCGGGACGAGACAGTGTCCCCTGGTCTCCCTGCCCGAACCAGGCTCCTAATTTGGTCTCAACAAGGTCTCGTCTCGGCGATTCCTTGTGCCTTTTCATCTGAGTGTCTCCGGACTTTCCTCGGGGTCGTTATCCGATTCCTTGTCCGGTGAGCTTTCACCCTCGCGGGTTCTCAGGACCAACCTAGGCCCAGGAGCGAATTTGACGTTGCTCCGCACGCGTGACCTCAAGTAGCCCGTTACGGCTAAGCCACTGCTCTGTCAGTGTGGTCTGACAGGACCTCCCGGGCGCCTACCTTCCATCCCGGGTCCTCGACGTTTCACCAAGCTTCTCGGGTTCTTTCGATTGGTTGGTCTATGGCGAGTTTTTCAACTTGCCCCTGACCGTCCTTGCGCCCTCACGGGCACCCGTCTTGTGTCGAGCCGTGCTTCAGATTTTCGGAGCTGAAACTCTCCCATATCCTCGGTCTGGATACTACCCCTGATTCTATCGCTCATCAGCGCGCCGGCCTACTGCGGACCGGTGCCTCGTCAGCGTCGTTACTGCTCTCGAGGTCCACACCCTATACCACCCGTCAGAGGCTGTCAAGGGGTTGGTGTGAGGTTTACAATAAGTTCGCGTTGCCGTTCGAAGGGAGAGCAAAGAGGGGTTAGTTGCGGATGAAGGCGCCGCCTACACCGCCCAGGGTGGCTCCGGCCGCGAAGCCGGCCAGGCCGCCGACGACCGGACCGCCGACGGCACCGATGATGCCGCCGAGAATGGCGCCGGACAATGCCGTGCCACCAAAGTTGTGACTGGCGCCAATTACGGCACCGGCGATGACGCCGACCGGTTCGCCGACCCAGGCGCCGATCGTGCCGCCCAGGATACCGCCGGCCATGGCGCCGGCTGCAGCGCCTTCCAACGAGGAGGCCTGGAAGCCGTCCTTAGGACCTTGGAAAGAAGGCAGCTTAGGCAGCGAGCGGCTGCCAGGAAGATTGGTTTGGGGGAAGCGGGAGATTTGCATTGTATTGGTGTCCTCTCGGGGTGTATGTGCTGCCCAGAGCATAGTCCCCACTTGTGACGGCCTTGTTGCCCGAGTGTTGCTGGTCCGGCGTGTCAGGTTGATCGCTTTCCCCTATTTCGAAATGAGGAGATAGCCCCGGGTTTTTTTGCTGACACTGTCGGTGGTGTTCATGGCTCGAAACAGAGACTCGGCTGTGATCCAGTAGGGAGGATATCGAAAACGAGCCACGTCCAGCATCAGGAAGCGATCGCTGGCCGCGTCGTAGGCGGCCAGCGGGGAGAAGTGAGCTCCCCCCTTCTGGTTGAGCGGGTCCCGGTGGAAGTTGATGATCACATACTCTTTGCCGGAGGCCAGGGCGGCCCGAGCCTGGCGGCGGAAGTCCTCCAGATTGGAATCGGCCGCGTGATGGATGCCTACCTTAAGATTCCAGGCGGACAGCATCCCGCCCAATTGCTCCAGGGTCGCGCCCTGCTGCAGCAGCGTTTCGCGAGGAAGAACCTTTTCGACCTCAGCCGAGAAAAAATTGGTCTGGGTGAACTGGTGAAAGGGTGGATGGACGGTATTGGCGGGGGCCGGGATGTTCAGCGAATTGAGCACCATCACACTGCTGGCCGGGCCGCATTCGGCCGGTCCTTGCTGGGTCTCGTAATGAATGATCAAGGGCCAGTAGTCGGCTTTTTCCTGACTGCTTTCCCAGACCTTTTGGCCCGCTGGCGTATCCAGGCCTACGGACGTGTCGGGAAGAGTGAGCGTCTGGCCCAGAGCCAGCGAGAAACAAGAAAACCAGACCAGGAAGAGTTTTTTCATCATGGTGCTGGCTTTCTCGCGCCCTCGGGCGGGCCCTTCGAGGACGAAAGTCCTATTTGAAGTTGTAGCTGACGACCGTGGCCGCCGATCGATTTCCGTCCGGGTCGATCGAGTAGACCGAGAACACGACCTTCATTCCCGGTAGGAGCACCGGCACACCATAGTCCACGAAGAAGTAGCCGTCGGGATCCACCTCCGCGGGAATACCGCCCAGTTGAGCGCCTCCGGCTGTGTTCGTGGGCGCGCTGTTGGTATCAAATCCCAACGCGCGTGCCCGGCCAGATGAAAATTCTGGTCTACTTGGGCCCCGTCCATCGGGGACTCGACGCGCACCCGATAAAGGCCCCCGAAAATGCGCACCGGCTCTTTCGCCTGCACCGTTTCCTTATGGTCTCCCAGCTGATAGTGAACCTTGAGCGGCTTGGCGATAGCCGAATCGGTCGGCTTCACGCGGTATTCGCCGACGTAGTAGCCGGGCTCGCTTTCACGCATTGGTATGGGCGCCCAGTCGCCCACCTGAAAGCGAGCCTTGCCTTTGGCAGTGGACTGAAAAGCCACCCGCAGCAGATCGCCTTCAAACAGGTCCTTGGCGCCCGTGTGGGTGACATCGTGCACCTGGGCTTGCGGCTTGACTTCAAACTGCCAGGTCTTCTCGATAGCCCGACCCTGTGCATCCAGGGAAGGCGTGGCCATCAACATCCACGGCCGACTCCAATCGCCGCCCATGGCTTCGTCCCAGGCCCGATTCATGTCCCACTGTTCCAAATGCCAGGTATGGTGGCGCCCGAATCCATAGTCGCGCAGATCGATTCCTTGAACTTCCAGACAGCAAGTCACGGCCGTCAAGGACTCTTCCTCGTCCACGGGCTTCCGGTAGGCGGAAGCCTCGGCCATTTTCTGTGAATCCCCATTCCAAAGGATGGTTGGAGCGGTGAAGCGGCGTCCGTCGCCGGTCACCACTGCGTCCACGGAGGTGCCCGAAGTGTGCACCCGGGTCACTTCCGATTGGTAGTAGATGTGGCAGTCGTGTTGACTGGTAATGAACTTTTCGAATCGGTCGGTCATGTGCCGGAAAGGCTTGCGTGGAGCGTAGGCCCCACGGTTAAACCCCGAAAACAACCCGTGGTAGGCCAGAAGGGAGAGCTCGTCGGGCGGGCACATGAAGTAGCCGGAGTTGGCGGTCAGCACCGCCTGCGCCTCGGGCCCTACTTTGCACTCGTCGAAAATCTGCTGCAGGGTGGCCCGGTGGTAGCGCAGCAAGGTGGTGAACTTCCAGGCTTGAGTGAAGAGCTGCCACCACTGGATCTTCTCGGGGAGTAGGGCCACCTCGCGGGTCAAGGCGCTCGAGAATGGCGGTCAAGCGACGCACTCCCTCTCCCTGGCCGGGATAGGCTCGCTCGATGTTGTCGGCCAGCTGGTCGTAGCCGCAAGGAATCTTGACGCGCTGCCGGTCGGGCAAAAGGACCTGGTCGTAACCGTCGCTTTCCAGCCGGTCGAAAAGGATGTCGTTCTCCAGACCGAGCTTTTTCAGGAAAGTATGAACCTTGCCGCCCTGGTCGCAGCCCCAGACACAGGCTCCCCTTGTTGCCGAATGCACGGAAGCCCGCTACGTCGCGGGCTTCCAGGATGCATACCTTGCGACCCGACTGGGCCAGTAGCGCGGCCGCCGTCAACGAGGCTGGAAATGCACTGGAGACAGGCCGATACCTACCGGCCAGTATCCCACTACTGTGTTATCTGGCCGCCGGCAAGATGATCCGGAATACGGTGGACCAGGGGGCCTCAGCGCGGGTGGCCACCAGGCGCCCTTGGTGTTGCTGGACCAACTCCATGCTCACCGACAGGCCCAGGCCGACCCCCTTGCCCACCGGCTTGCTGGTGAAGAACGGCTCGAAGATGCGCTCGCGGATGGCGTCGGGAATGCCTGCTCCCTGATCGTAAACTTCGATGCCGGATTCTTTGCCGTTGGTCACGGTACGCACCAGAATTCGTTTCCCTTTGGCCTCTTTTTCCAGGCAAGAGTCTTTCGCGTTAAGGATCAGGTTGGTGAGCACCTGCTGAATTTCATTGGCGTTCAGAGAAGCGCAGCAGCCGGGATTGGCCTGCACCTCGACCTTTACGCCGTCGATTTGCAGTTGATGGGAAAGCAGCTGCATGGTGTCGGCCACAATCTGGCTCAGGTCGAAGACCTGGCGTTCGGAAGCGCCCTCGCGACTGTAGTAGAGCAGCCGGCTGATGATTTTCTGGGCGTGGTCCACGGCTTTGCCGGCCACCTCTAACGCTTTGGTGGCCATGGGGGTCAGGTTTGGCTGCATTTGCGTCAACTCCAGCTGCAGCTGCACGGCTCCCAAGGGAGTGTTCAGTTCGTGGGCTACGCCGGCCGCCAGTTGGCCTACCGCCGCCATCTTCGAAGCCTGCATCACGCCCGCCTGCGCTTGTTGCTGCTCGCGGAAGCGTCGGGCCGATTGTAGGCCCAGGGCCGTCTGGCTGGCCACCAGGCCCACCAGATAGATTTGCTCTGACCCTAAGGGGGGATGGCCCTCCGTGTCGACCGTCAGGGCGCCCTCGCCCTCCAGGGGCCAAAGACTCAAGGTTCCGGGCACGTAAGCTCCGGCAAGAGCCGCCTGTTCTATTGCGCCCGGTAGCTGCGGCTGGGCTGAGTCTCCCATCCAAAAAAGCGGACGCAGACGATTGTTTTCCATCACGTAAAGAGCCAGTTGGCGATAGCGCACGTTGCGGCTGATGCTCTCGAGAGAAACCTGAGCGGTGTTGGC
>JALHOV010000509.1 GCA_022842865.1 Vulcanimicrobiota bacterium
CCTGGAACATAAGCAATTATGGATGCAATCATTGTGGGTGGCGGGGCGGCGGGCTTTTTTGCGGCCATCGAACTCAAGCGGCGCCGGCCCGAGTGGCAGGTCGTCTTGCTCGAGGCCGCGGCGCGTCCCCTGGCCAAGGTGCGCATTTCGGGTGGCGGCCGCTGCAATGTGACCCACGCTTGCTTCGAAATAGGCCGCCTGGTCCAGCATTATCCGCGCGGCGAGAAGCAGCTGCGCGCCCTTTTCTCGCGCTTCGGACCGGCCGACACCATGAAGTGGTTCGAAGAACGCGGAGTGGCACTGAAAATTGAGGAGGATGGACGGGTTTTTCCGGTCAGTGACAGTTCTCAGACGATTATCGACTGCCTCCAGGAAGAAGCCCGACGTCTGGGGGTGGACTTGCGCGTCAACACGTCGGTCAAGGCGATCGAGCCGGGCTGGACCGTGCATTTACGGGAAGGCAGCCTGAGCGCGCCCCGCCTCCTGTTGGCCACCGGCGGTGCTCCTAACGTCTATCCCTGGCTTTCTCAGCTAGGCCACCAAATGATCCCGTCGTGTCCGTCGCTTTTTACCTTCACCGTAAACGACCCTCGTCTCAGTGATCTCCCCGGAGTTTCGGTGGACCGCGTGCGCGCCGTCCTCGAGACCAAACCCCCGTTGCGTCAGGAGGGGGCGTTGCTGATCACCCATTGGGGCCTGTCGGGGCCCGTCACTCTGCGCCTTTCGGCCTGGGGCGCGCGCATGCTGCACGCTCTCGATTATCAGGCCTGGGTGCGGGTGGATTGGTTGCCCGACGTTCCTCAGGAGGAGGTACGCGCTACCTTCGAGCGACTGCGAGCGTCCAACAAGAAAATCGCGGGGGACTGCCCCTGGAGCCTGCCGCGCCGGCTCTGGCGCAATCTGGTCGCAGACGATTCCAGCTGGTCGCGTGCCTCCGAGAAGTTTCTTAATCGGCTGGTCGAGTCTGTCAAGAATTGCCGCTTTCAGGTGGTCGCTAAGGGGGTCTTCAAAGAAGAATTCGTGGTGGCCGGCGGTGTGCCCCTTCGGGAAGTGGACCTGCAAACGCTGCAAAGCAAGCTGCAGCCTGGCCTCTACCTGGCCGGCGAACTGCTGGACGTGGACGGCGTGACCGGCGGTTTCAATTTCCAGAATGCCTGGGCCAGCGGGTACCTGGCCGGAGCCGCCATGGCCGCGTGCGAACTTCCAAAGGTTAACCTGGAGTTCCCAACTGGGCATGATTTTGGGACTAAGCTGAGTCCATGAAAATTTGCTCGCGCCCGCCCCAGCCTCAGGGGCCCCGCCATCCCATCGCTCGCCCCGTGCTGACTGTCAGCGCCGGCGCCGTAGGAGCAGCTTACGGCACTCTGGGCGGCAGCCTCCTGGCCAAAACCTACGGACCCCGCCTGCTGTCGGATGCTGTGCCCCACGCCTTGTCCCTGGTTCGCAGCGGCGCGATTGGAGCCGATACCGCCCTGCGTGCCCTCCACTGGGCGGCCCAGCCAGCCAACCAGGCCTTCGCCGGCGCGCTCAGCCTCGGCCTGGTGGGCGCCCTCTCCGGCGCCGCCCTCGCCTACGCCATTCTGTCCTAGAGGACCGGGCTGGCGACGCTTGCTGCCTAAGCGCCGACCGTTTCCAGGGGATGGGATTGACCGATTTCCTGATAGTCGGAGCGAGTGATTTTTTCGCAGCCGTCAGCGGTGACCAGCACCGAGTCCTCGATGCGGCAGCCGGTTTCCCCGGGGATGTAGACGCCGGGTTCGATGGTCACGACCATGCCGGGTTCCAGCACCACTTCCGAGGTACTGCGTACTCCTGGCAGTTCGTGTACTGCCAGGCCGATGCCATGCCCCAGGCCGTGGCTGAAGTAATCCCCCAGGCCCGCGTCGATGAGGGATTGGCGGGCCACCGCGTCTATTTCCTTGCAGGTTTTGCCCGGCTTGACCGCGTCCACGGCCCGCTGCTGAGCCTCGCGCACGCTCTCATAAAGGAAGCGGTTCCGTTCGTTCAGCCGGCCCAGCCAGATGGTACGGGTGATGTCGGAGTTGTAGCCATCGCGGTAAGCGCCAAAATCGACGGTAATCAGTTCGTGCTGTTCAATGACCCGGTCAGTCACCCCGGCGTGGGGGAAAGCACCGTTGGGACCGGAAGCCACAATGCTGTCGAAGGCTGGTTTGCGGGCCCCCAGTTTCTGCATTTGGTATTCGAGTTCCAGGCAGAAATCGCGCTCTTTGATCCCGGCCTTGAGGCATTCCAGAGCCTTCAGAAAGGCCCGATCGGCCACCTGCGCGGCTTTGCGCATCAGTTCCAGTTCGGAGTCGTCCTTACACTGACGAATGGTTTCGACGCTATCCTCGACCGACTGTACCGACCAGCCCTGGGGCAGAGCCCGTTGCAGGGCCTGGAAATCGGCCACCACCATGTGCTTGCCCTCGATCCCCAGGACTCCCGAGTCTCCCTGGACCTGAGCAGCCGCACACTCGACTAACGACTTGAATTCTTCCTGGCGGAACTTGACCAGGTCCAGATCCGGGCACTGGTTGGCGCACTGGGCCCAATAACGTCCGTCGGCCACGATTAGATTGTGCTCGGGACCCAGCAGCAGGTAACCTGCCGACCCGGAGAATCCGCTCAAATACCGACGATTTTCCGGGGTGGCCACAAGTAACGCGTTCACTCCCTTGCTTTCCAGTTGAGCGAGCAATTTCTGACGACGTTGCTTAGTCATGAATGTTCCCTTCGAATACCTGGCGGGCCGGACCGGTCATGAGCACGCCGTCCTGGCAATTCCAGTCGATTTCCAATTCGCCCCCGGGCAATCCTACCCGGCTGGCACCCTGCACCCAGCCCAACCGAATGGCCACAACCAGGGCGGCGCAGGCGCCCGTGCCGCAGGCCTGGGTGGCTCCGGCGCCGCGCTCCCAGACCAAAACTTCCAGTTGATTGGGCGCTCCCGCCCGCCGGGCCACGAACTCGACGTTCACGCCGCCTGGAATGCTGCGGGTGAGTTGGGCGCCCCAGCGTTCAAAGTCGGCGCGCGCGGGCAGCTTTTCCGGACACAGAACGACCAGATGCGGGTTTCCCATCGAAACAAAGTGTCCGGGCAGGCCTACTTCGGGAATGGGCAACAGGTCGGCGGTCCCCTCGACCTTGCCGGGGGAGCCCATGTCGACCTCGACCCGGTCGGCGCGCACGACCCGCAGACGGCGCCTGCCGCTGTCCGTGGTTACCTCTTCCCAATGATTGAGAGGCAGCAAACCGCGCTGGTGGCGCCAGGCACCGAGGCAGCGCAACGCGTTGCCGCAGGTGGAAGCGCGCGAACCGTCGCTGTTGAAAATAACCATACGCGGTTCGTCATTGATATAGACGAGCCCATCGGCGCCGATGCCGGTGCGCCGATCACACCACTGGACTGCCAGGGCTTCCGCTTGCGGCGGCGGGTCGCCCACTACGAAGATGAAGTCGTTGCCCAGGCCTTCCCATTTGGTGAAGTTCAACGGACCAGCGGACTCTTCTTTTCGGTGGAGTCCTTGAAGGCGTCCCGCAGGAAAGAATCGCTGGTGTCGCGGGTGGGGCTAACCGTGGTGATGGAATGCTTATAAACCATCTGCATGCGGCCGTCCTGATCTTCGAGGAAGATGGTAAAGTTGTCGTAGCCGCGGATGATTCCCTTAAGCTGCACGCCCTTGGCCAAGAAGACGGCCACAACCTGGCCCTCCTTCTTGAGTTGGGAGAGAAAAGCGTCTTGCAGGTTCAACATATGTCTGTCCAATCCATCAGGTCCCCCGCCAAGTTTATTTGTCTGTGGGGGTTTGCAGCTGTTCCCAAACACGCTCGATAAGATCCGGGCACTGAGCGTCAAACCACTCTACGCCCGCCTCGGAACGTCCCCAGGTGCGCTGTTTTTTGACCAGCCGCCAGGTGGATTCGCTCACCCGTTCAGCCAGCACAGAGTCGTCTGTCGCCAGCCCCAATCCCTCGACCACCTCGGGATACCCGATGAAGCGCATCGAGAGCAGCCAACGTTGCAGACCTTTCTCACACAAGCGTTTGACTTCCTCTCGGAATCCATTCAAGAACATGGCGCGAGAACGCTCGGCGATGCGGTCCTTAAGCCAATCGGGGGCGGCCCGGAGACCAATTTTGCGGACCGGTTCGGGGCGAGGCTGACTGCGATAGTGCTCAGAGAAGAGTTTACCACTGCGGCACACTTCCAAGGCTCGGATCACCCTGCGCCCATTGGCGAGGTCCACGATGGTTAGCGACTCCGGGTCCTGTCGGCGCAGTTCCTCGACCAGTTCGCTGAGTGGACGGGTTTCGGCCCAGGCGCGAAATTCCGGGTCCGGGGCCACCTCACTCAGCTGGAACCCTTGCAAGAAGGCGCGCAGGTAAAGGTAGGTGCCCCCGACCAGGATTGGTTGTCTGCCCCGGGAGCGAACCTCCCTTAAGGCGGCTTCGGCCCGCTGCAAAAAGTCGGCCAGGGTGAACTCGCAGCCGGCCTCTACCAGATCGAGCAAGTGGTGCGGCGCCTGAGCTTGTTCCTCGGCCGACGGCTTGGCCGTGCCAATGTCCAGGCCTCGATAGACGGTGGTGGAGTCAAAGCAGAGCAGTTCTCCGCCGCAACGCCGCGCCAGTTGAAGGGCCAATCCGCTTTTTCCGCTGGCGGTGGGTCCGGCTACGACCCACAAGTCGTCTACCTGTGAAATAGTCGTTCCAAGGCGCGGTCGTCCAGTTTGATGCGGGTGGGGCGGCCGTGCGGACAGTAGTTGGAATGCTCGACGGTAAGCATTTCCCGGATCAGGCTCTCCATTTCGTCGACCGAAAGCGCCTCGCCGGCTTTGATGGCGGCCTTGCACGACACCATGGCGCGCAGCTTCTCGCGCACTACTTCTTGCGGGTGGTTGCGCAGGCTCACCTGTTCGCTGGCCATCTGTTCGACCAGGTCGCGCACGATACCGGCCGCCCGCCCTGGCTTGACTCCTAGCGGCAGACTGCGCATTTGGAAGGTATTGCCCCCGAAGGGCTCGATTTCGAAGCCAAAGGAGCGGATCTGCCCGAGAGAGCCTTCCAGCAGGGCGGCCTGGGCCAGCGAGAACTCCATGATCTCCGGGACCAGCAACCCTTGCTGAGGTCCATCCAGGGGTTGAAGGTGGCCCAGTTTTTCATACCAGATGCGCTCATGAGCGGTGTGCTGGTCCACGATCCACATCTCGCCGTCCACCTGGGCTACAATGAAGGTGCGGTAGAGCTGGCTGAGCACTTTCACGCGCGGCCCATCGGGGGCCGCCTCTAAAGGCTTGAAGAGTTCCAGGGTGGCCGCCAGGGGTGGGGGAGTGGGCCGATAGGGAGGCAGTGGACGGGGAGCTGGACGGGCGGGCGCGCTATAGGCCGGGGCGTTCGGTTCGCGAGCCTGCGCGGCGACGGGCTCAAGCTCTGGCACGAAGGGGGCTTCGTCAATCAGATCCCAGTGCTGCGGTTGCACGCTGTCGGCCGAGTGCTCTTCCAGGCTGCGGGCGATGCTGCGGTAAATGGCTCGAAAGGGGGAGCGGGCCTCGGCAAAGCGCACTTCCGCCTTGGTGGGATGAACGTTGACGTCGATCAAGCTGGGGTCGATGTCCAGGCGCAGCAGCGCGACCGGGTAGCGACCCTTGCTGACCAGAGGCGTGAAGCCCTCCAGCACGGCCTGTGATAAACTGGTGCTTTTGATGATGCGCCCGTTCAGGCAAAACAACTGGTGGTTGCGGGTGGGGCGGGCGTGGTGCGGTTTGGCCACCCAGCCGC
>JALHOV010000510.1 GCA_022842865.1 Vulcanimicrobiota bacterium
GCCCACCGCCTGGAGGAAGAACGTCACGCCGCTCGGCTGGCGGCAGAGAGTCTGGGAGGATCCGGTGGAGGCAGCTTGGGCGGGTCATCGTCGGGGCATGTTTTGGAGGCCAGTTCTTCGCATTCCGGCCAGGGGGGCCATTCGGCGGGCAGCCACGGAAGTCACGGCGGCCACGGAGCCGGCGCCCAGGGAGGGAGCGCCGTCAACCTCGGTTCCTCTTCCGGCCCAGCGACTGCTCACCAGGCCTCGCCCGGCCACATACCCGACAGTCCCGGCTATCCGACTCACAGTCCTCAGGCTACACCTGCTCAGACGATCCAAGCAGACCACCGTGCTGAGGAGCCCGTGGCTGCGCATCGCCCGAGCCCTTCCGGCCACATACCTGACAGCCCCGGCTATCCGCAAAGCCATTCTCGGCACGGCCAGGAAGACTCGCCGAGGAATGAAGCGGGCCAGGGGGTAGCGCCAGCCGGAGGCCATCAGGAGGCGGACAACGCCGCCCGGGGCCGCGAGCAAGCGTCGGCGGAACCGGCCGCCTGGAACGCTCGCCAGAACGCCACTTCCAGCGCCACCCCAACGCCTACCCCTCAGCATTCGGCTGCTTCCGCCGGGGCAGCTCCTCCAACCATCGGTGGCTTCGAAGACAACAGCCGGAAACTCTATGATTACATGCGCGGCGGCCAGAACACGCCCCAAGAAACGTTAGAACAGTTACGTCAGGAAACTGCAGCCAAAGCCCACCGCCTGGAGGAAGAACGCCAGGCCGCCCGCCTGGCCGCCCAGTCGCAACAGATCCAGGAAGCTCCCAAGATCAACCTCGGGCCGGGGGCTCCCCCCCGCATTCGCCTTGGCGGTCAGAAGCCCACCGAAGGCAAAGCGAAGGATGATTTCGCGTGAGCGATCTGCTAGATCAACTCGAGAAGCTGCTCGACACCAGTCGGGAAGCCCCCCTGCACCTTCAAGCCCTGCAGTCGGCCTTGCAGCAGTTGGAAAGTAGCGGGCATATGCTGGAAGACTCCGCTCGTCGCAACCACAGTGAGAACCAGGCCCTGCTTTCGGTTCTGCGGGGGCGCCTCAAGTCGGCAGCCTCTCAACTGGATCAGCGCCGCCAATCCGTGCAACAGGCACAGGCAGCGGCCATCCAGGCCTTGCACGAACTGCGGCAAGCTGGCCAGAGCCAGGAGGAAACCGTTCTTTCGGAACTTCACCATGCTCGCGAACGAGTGCTGGAGCTCACCCAGAGCGGCCATCAATTCGGACTGGAAATCACCACTTTGAGCACTGCTCACGGATCCGCCATCGGAAGTAGCTGCCAGCGCCTGCAGAATCGCTGGAGCGAGCTGGAAAAGAGCCTTCAGCAAGTGGAGGTGCGGCTACATAGCTTCGCCAATTTGCAGCAGCAGGTCCAGGCCCAGCACCAATCTAGCATGGCAAGCTGGAACGAACAGTTTGCCGCTTCGCGCAACGGACTCGCCAAAGGCATGTCAGAGTTGCAGGAACGCGCCGAGGCCAGCCAGCGCCAGCTCGTGCAGGCGATGGAGGAGCTGCCGCTGCGCCTGGACGAGCAAGCCGACCGTCTCCAAGAGCAACATGTAGAATCTTTAGATGAAGGTGTCTCGCGGCCCTGTCAGGTGGGCGCCGCGGATCTGAGCGAGCGGGCCATTCTCTTTATGGGGAAGCAAAGCGTGAACGTCGAGGACCGGCTGCTTCCTCTCGGGGTTGAGGTGGAAAAACAGGTTAAGCGGTCGCAACAGGGAACGCCGCTCAAGCCAATGCTCGTAACCACCTACTACTTTTTGCAGAAGATCGGACAGGACTCCATCTTGGCACCCCATTTGGAACTGCTCTTCCGCGATGTCTGACCTGATCAACCAGATTCAGGGCTCTCTGCAAGAAGCCGAACAGTGCCGGCAGACTCTGGCGGTGGCCCGCCAACGGGCGCTGCAGGCTCAGACGGAATGCGATCACGCCACCGCTAGCCATGAAGCCGACCAGCAAAGAGTGCGTCTGGCGCTTCAAGCCCTGCGAGACAATGTCGAAGTTCGTCTGCAAAGCGCCGACCCCGCCTCCCTTGCGCTGGTTGGGGAATGTGAAGAATGGGTCCGCTGGGCCCAGGAGACGCAGAAAGAGCTGGCCCAGCGCGCCCAGGCTATCCAGCAACAGTTGAATCAGGCGGTCGCTCAGATCCACCATCTGCAAGGCGACCTGGAAGATAAGCGGCGGCTGGTGTCGCTGGAGTTGACCAAAAACATCGCCCTGGTTGAGAACGAGACCAGGCAACTTGATCAGCAGCTTGCGGCCACCCAGAGCCATGTCAGCGAGCAATTGCTGCCGGGACTGCAGCGGCGTCAGGCGGTTCTGACCCAGCAAGGAGCAGACCTGCGGGCGCTGGTATTGCAGCGGCTGCTGCCCGAGCTGACCCGAGAATTCGAGTCTACCCGGCGGCACCTGCTGCAATTGTCGGAGTCTCTCGATCAGGCCGGTCCGGGCACGGCCGCCGATGCCAGACAGGCGGCTCAAGACTCACTTTCGCAGTTGAGTGAAAGCCTGCAAACGATGTGCGCGCGCTCGGCCCAGGCCGCACGGGCATCCCTGGATCAATGGGCGGCCAACATTCCTCCCGTGCGCGCTCGGGTGGACGAACTCAACAAGCAAGCTAAGACCTTTCAAGAACTGGGCACTCCGGCGGCCGGGCATTTAAAAATGCTGGTCAACGTGGTGGCGCATCTACAAGATCTACTGATTCAAGCGAAAGTACTGAGTGACCTGGGATGAGCCAGACCTGCCTGCTGACCCTACGCATGAACGGTCGCGAGTGGGACCTCGAAGTACCCAGCCAGGTCTCTTCTCAGGAACTCGTCGGACTACTTCAGGAATGCCTCGGCCTCCCGTCCGTTGAGCCTGCTATGCGACTTTACCTGGCCCCGCTGGGGGTGGCCCTTTCTCCGACTCAGAACTTGCAGCAAGCCGGCGTGCTCGATGGCTCGATTCTCATTCTATCGGCCACTCCTCCTCAGTCCGATTCCTCGGGCCAGGACCTGGTGCGCGACAACCCCGCCACCGCCTGGAAGAGTTTGACGCCGGACGCACCGGCCGAGCCGGCTCCGCCAGCCGCCCCGGATAAGCCCGGTTACGTTTGGAAGAAGCTTTAGGAGTCGCCGTGTTTACCTTGAATGCCAATCAAGAATTGACCATTGGGGGCGTTCCCTGGCATGTGGTGCAGCATCCCGGAGCGCTGGGCATGGCTTATGGCCAGGAAGGCCGCGCTGCTGTCGTATACCAGCTGTGCCGAGGCTCACATCGCTTTCAGGGCCCGGTTTCCATTTTGGGTTCTGACGGGCGTGCCCATGAAGTTCCCGGCGACGGCAGCAGCCTCACCTTCGGTCGTGCACCGGGCAACGGACTGGTGCTCTCGGCTGTCGCAGTCAGCCGCCAACATGGCGCGCTGGTGGTTAAAGACGGCCAGCTGATGGTTTGGGACAACAGCGCGCGCAACGGAACCTTCATCGATGGTCATAAAGTGGAACCTCAGAAATGGGTGCCCGTACCGGCCGGAAGTCGCCTGCAACTGGGCACGGCCGAGGACGGTGAGCCGCTGGCGGTTCGGCCAGATGCTTCAGCCTGTCGCGCCCTCAAGGTCTTCAAATCGCGCTTTCGCGTTCCTCGCCTGGTGGAGTTGTCGACGAAACTGGCGAGTTTTGCTGACATTCCAGGCTTGCAAGTTTGTACCCGCACCGTATTTACACCCCAGGACCATCGCACCTTGCTGGTCTCTCAACCCGAACTCGTCTACGGTGTCCTCATGCCCTGGATCGAGGGACGAAGCTGGATGGAAATGATCCTGGAGCGTCAGGCCCTGACCACCGAAGAGTCGCTGACTTGCGCTACCTCACTGGTGAAAATTCTGGTGGAAATGGAACAGCGGGGTATTGCACATTGCGATCTCTCGGGTCCTAACGTGTCATTGGAGCGTACTGAGGAACGTCTGGGAATTCAGTTGGTGGACGTCGAGCAAATCTATTCCACCATCCTGCCTCGACCTGAGGAGGTTTTCGCCGGCTCTCCCGGTTATGCCCACCGACATCTCGACTCTCTGGCCTGGAGCCCCGTTTCGGATCGGTTTTCGGGTGCAATCTTGATCTGCGAGTTGCTGGCCTGGAGTAGCGGGGATATGCGGGACGTGGCCTGGAGCGAGAGCTTTTTTGAGCCCAACGAAATGCAAACCGAATGCGCCCGCGCCGATCAACTGCGCGCCTACCTGGAACGTCAATGGGGGAGTAAGCTTTCTCGCCTATTTGAACGGGCCTGGCGCAGCGATAGCCTGGAGCATTGTCCGACTTTCGGAGAGTGGGAACTGGCGTTGCCCCAGGCCGCCCCTCGCTCGGACGCCAAAGCCGTCAATCTCTCTCCTGGCCCGGGCCCGGCAGTGTCTACCCCGGTAGGACCGGTGCCCACCGCCGCTCTGGCGCAGGTAGCGCCTGCAGTCGCTGCCCCGGTCGCAGCGGCGCCGGCTCGTCCGGCCGCCGAAACCGTCGCTGCCAACGAAGGCAGCGAAGATGGAGCGGCCGCCTTGATGGACCGGGCGCGCCAACTTGAGGAAGCCGGAAATTTGCAAGGGGCCTTGACGCATTATCAGCTGGCCAGCTCCCTGGCTCCGATCGGCACCGCTCTGGCCAAAGAACTGGCTCTGATCGTCAGCGAAATTTCCTCGCGCGTGAGCACGACCGCGTCGCCCAAGTCTGATCCTCCGCCCCCCCCGGCCCCACCAGTCACTTTAGGTGAGGCTGCTCCTACCAAGAAGGGCGTAGATGCCGAGCTTTTGCAGCGGGTACGCGCTCTGGAAGGCGCTCCTGGATTGGCGGCCCCGGACAAACGGTCCAAGCAGGTGGCGCCGAACAAAGCTCAATGGTTCGGCTACGGGTTGATCAGCGTCATGCTGATGCTGCTGGCTGCGTTTCTGATACGCTATCAGCCCTGGAACCGCCCCTAACGGTAGATGGACGGTGCGGGTGCGGGTGCGGGCGCCGGAGCCGGTCCCGGATCATAGGGTACCGGGTCGGGCTGAGCAACGGGAATCTCCTCCAGTGAGAGCGAGAGCGTCACTGTGCGTCCGGCCACGACCGTAATCGACTTCTGGCTGCTCACATAGTCCGTCTTTCTCGCCTTAAAAGTGTGCTTGCCCGGCGGCAGTCCGTTGAGCGCTCCCGGCTTGACTTTTTTGCCGTCCATCTCCACGATGGATCCCTCCGGGACGACCTTTAAAGTGACGTTCCCAACCGCCCAATCCATTTGGGCCACCACCTCATTCACCTGGGTCGGGCTGACGGTCACGGGCAGCATTCTGGGCTTGCGACCGGGGGCGCTTATCTTCAGGCGATGATCGCCTACCGGCAACTGGAGCATTCCGCCCTGCACGGCTACGGGGGAAGCCTGGTCATCCACCACCACTCTGGCTCCGGCCGGCAGTTGCTTGAGCTGGATTTTTCCCTCGCTTGGAGGCGGAGGAACGGCTATATTCGGGCTGCTGGAGGCCATCGTGCTCTCACTGGGAGTGGCGCCAAGATTTGGACTCGCCAGCGCCGGGGTTTGGGGACGGCCAAAAGCGGCGAACAGGCCGACCAACCCTACTAGCAGCGCCGAGCCGATGGCCAACGGGAGCTTGGAAGAGCCTCCCGTGGGTTCTGCGACGGGTGCGGGTTGGGCCCCCGCCAGAGTGGAGCCGGTCCCAACGCTTGTGGTCGGGATGGGAGCGGCCACGGAGGGAGGCAGGC
>JALHOV010000511.1 GCA_022842865.1 Vulcanimicrobiota bacterium
ATTGAAGCCTCAATCTGGCGGCGCTCGGAGGAGCTGACCTTGGCCATTCCCGGCCATCAACGCCGGGCCCAATTGAAGCGTGCCCGTGACTCCGCCGGCCCCTTTCGATTCTACCCATTCCCGGCCATCAACGCCGGGCCCAATTGAAGCCTTTGAGATCAGGCCCGCCCATTCGCCTTTGGTGGCTCCATTCCCGGCCATCAACGCCGGGCCCAATTGAAGCAACGAAGACGCTACTTCGGTGATCGGCTATCACGCGAGGGACCATTCCCGGCCATCAACGCCGGGCCCAATTGAAGCGTGGACATCCCCGGCGACAAACCGAACCCCTGGAAACCATTCCCGGCCATCAACGCCGGGCCCAATTGAAGCTTGCAAAAAGTGCCGTGACCGAGGACTTGTTCGAGGTCTCCGGAGCTCCTCTCAGGCTGACCCAATGAGCGCACTTTCGCAGCTTCAGAGGATCGTCCGTGAGCTCGAGCCATTGCTCCCGAGTGTCGGGCAGGAACAGCTCTACCAAAATTCTCGGTGTAGCCAGAGTCTCTGCCCTTAAAGCATCATAGCGGTGAATACCCGCCAGTTCGTAGCTTAAGCGGCCTGCCTCTACTAGCGCTTAACCCAGCTGCGTCCGGGCACGACCATCGGGGTGGGCGGTTCCTCCAGTGGGGGGAGTTGAGACGGGTCGAGGGTCACCTGGATCGCCCTGGCCTGTCCGGGGCTCCGACTTAGAAATCCTGATTTTTCAAGAGTTATAATCATCTGGTGTACAGCGGGCGCCGTCACTCCAAAGAAACGCTGGATATCGGTCTGAGCCGGTGGGCAGCGGTTGATCCTGGTGAACCAGAAGATGAAAGCCAGATACTGTCCTTGCTTTTCGGTAAAGGTGGTAGCTGCACCAGGTTTGGGCTGAGCAGCCTTCTTGGACTTGAGTTTGAACTTCTTGGCCAGGACGCGGTTGACCGCCTCTCGATCAAAGTGCAGGGGCTGCCAGCCCTCGGCCCAATCCACTCGTTCCTGTTCTTCCTCGTCCAGGTCGGTGCGAGCTATCAGTTCGCATAATTCCTCGTAGCCGGGCACTCCTCCACAGTCCTCGGGCGGACCGGCCAGGTTCCCGGCCGTGCACGACGGCACCGGCGTCTCCTCAGCGGCGCTCAAGCGAGCGACCAGCTTCACTTCGTGATCCCAGCTGTCGCCGTAGTCGTAAGTGTAAAGCACTTTGGCGCCCACTTTGGAGAAGACCTGACCCAACGCAATCTTCTCCGATAGTTTGGTCCTGCCGGCTGAGAAATCGTGAAGATGGTAATCCTCCCAACCCATGCTCAACTGAATGACCGTGTGTAACCTGGCCAGGGTGAAATCGGCTGGCACCAAAACCTCTCGCCACACCTTGGTATCGAGCAGCGAAATTCTTAGTTTAAGATTGTCTTCCATCGTTGGCCTGTTAGGAGTGAAGCTGCGAACACCTGCCCTCGCGGACACCAAAAGTTCCCGCCGTCAAGACCGTCTCACCGGGCCTGGTAGAATTCAGTCCCCGGCTGAATTTGCTCACTGGCGACAAGGGACCGAAAAGTCTTTTGGGGAGCTGGTCTGGCATCCGCGGAAAAACGCGAAGCCGCCGCACTGGACGAGGAGGCCTGGGCCATGTAGGTCCTCCGGGTCAGGGGAGCGGTCAGGGGGTTGAGACAACCACCACCCGTCCGAGTTCGGAGCACCTGCTCACTTTATACCCCAGTCACTCCTGGGCGACGGTGAAGTTTTCCCATTGCAGGTGCTTGGGCCAGCGAGCTTCACCCCTTCCCCGAGGGGCAACCCCTACCATTGCTTCGGCGGCCATGCAGCGAACTGCCGGTCTTGCCTAACCGCTGGTTTAGGGATGGACACGCACAATCCCGTTGCTGCTCGATGAGGTCGAGAGCCATCTGCATCACCACCCATTTCCACATGGTTCTGACCCGCTCTTTAACCCCTCACTGCACAAATGGAGTACTGCCCTGAGGGGCGAAGGCTTGCCCGTGCGAGATCAGACTGGCTGGTGGCTTCAGGCAGACCGACGCGATCTGGAAGCAGCGGAATTGCTGGTTCAGGGTGGCATATACGAGCTTGCCTCGTTTCACTGTCATCAAGCAGCCGAGAAGAGCTTGAAGGCCTTGTTTGTCGAGAGAGGAGTCACCGAGCGGACCCATTCGGGGCTTGAGCTGCTTTCGAGGCTCCGCCAGGACGGGCTGCAGATTAGTGATGACCTTTTTCATCAAGTGCGAAAACTGGACCGCAGCTACATCGATTCGCGCTACCCGAGTGGCGTAACCGCTCCCGAACACCTTTACGACAAGAAGACGGCGGAGGAGTTGTATCAATGGGCACAGTCCGTGATGGCATTCGTCCAATCCAACCTGACTTAGAAGCCTATTGCAGCGGTTTGCGGTCCAGGCTGAACCTGAGGTCGGTTGCCGTTTTTGGTTCGCGGGCTCGCGGAGATCACTGGGAGAACAGCGATATCGACTTGTTGGTCATTTCCGAGGATTTCCAAGGTTTGAATTCCGGCCAAAGAATTGATTTGCTTTTGGAGTCGTGGCCTGGTATTCCCGCCCTTGAACCATTCGGAGTCACCCCGGCTGAATGCGAGGGAGCGGGTTGGCTGCTGCTCTGGGATGCTCTCTACCAGGGAAGGATTCTAGTGGATGACGGAACTTTTTCCCGCGCTCGAGAGAAACTCGTCGAGCGTATCCGTGCGGGGGATTTGACGCCCACAGCCGACGGATGGCGGGAAAGGCTTCGACCGGGGCCCTGATCGTGACATTCGCGGTCTCAGACCTGGCATCGCTTCGGTCCTCAGGGGGCGCAGCAGGTCCTTTGGAGAGGTAGCGAAAGTCTCTTGATATGCATCCAATTCTCGCTTTTCTGATTACCTGGGTAGTGAACGCGGTGGCCTTGTGGCTGACCGCCGCGATCGTGCCCGGCGTGCGCATCAAGCGCTTTTCCGGGGCCATGTGGGGCGCGTTGGCGCTTGGGTTCGTGGCCTTCTTTATCAAGCCGCTGGTGGTATTTTTCAGCCTGCCCTTCTTAGTGGTCACGCTGGGCTTGTTTTACGTGGTCATTCTGGGGTTCTGCTTCTGGCTGGCCGGCAAGCTGGTGGCCGACTTCGAGGTGGACGGCTTTTTCTCGGGCTTCCTGGGCGCGCTGGTGCTGGGAATGGTCAACTGGGGCATGAGTTTCGTGGTGCACGCTCCCGCCTGGAGCTAGTTTGCGTTGCAGAGGGTCCTGGACCAGCGGCCTCCCGCAGCGGCGCCAGACGCGAAGTCACAAATCATTCATAAATGACGCAATTAAGTTACATCGGTAACGTGCCGAAGGGTTTCCGGCTTGTCTCCAAGCCGGTATTCTTAAATCATGATTAACAAGCTAACCGGTATGACACCTACCTATCCCCGAAACTCAAGCCGCCCGGCGGTTTCCTCGAAACAGCAAGCGGAACCGGTGGATGGATATCAGCCCTCGGCCGGCGCGACCTCCACCTCGCTACGTCGCGGTCTGGGCTGGCTGGGCAAGGGTGTGGTGCTGGCTCTGGTGGCCGGGCTGGCGTTGGCCGGACCTCCGGCTTTGGCGGCGGGCCTGCCCAGTCGGGCGGAGATGATGGCGGCGACGGGGCCGTTGCATCCGGAAATTCTGCCCGGCGGGGTCAAGTTTGACAAAACCCCCAACCAGGTTCGCGAGGAAGTGAGCAACAGCGTTACTCAAGAGCAGATTCCCTCGGGACAACCGGCCTACCAGGCGGCGGACGCTCAGCAGTCCGGAAAACGCTACTACCATCCCGACCTGGAAAGAGACATCAGCCAGGCTCGGGAAGCGGGCACTCTCACTCCCCAATCGTTGGCCGAACTGATGAGTCGCCACGAATCCCGGGACGGAGGCCGCAATGTCCCGCTCGGAACCAGCTTTCGCTACTGCGTCTCGATGAACTCCAGCAAATCGACCTGCACGGCTGCGCTGAGCAATCAGATCAGTTACAAGCTACTGAGCTGTCAATACAAGAACGCGGACGGCAAGATCGACACCGTGTTGCATCGCAGCTATGAGCATCAATACACTCAGAGCATGCAGCGCGGAGTGTGCGGCGGCAATCGATTGGAAAGCAGAATGGTAGACGGTTTCAGCCAGTGGGGTCCGGTCCAGGTCAGTCCGGAAGGCGCCCCTCTTTATCTAAATCCAGGCAACATCATCGCCACTTTGCCGGCCACCTAGCGGCCGTTCTCGGCGCAGCTCAATTTGTTGGGGGTGCCGGTCGGTGACGCCGAACTCATTCCCGCAGCTGCCAAAAATCTCGTAGCTGGCCGAATTGCCGTCCTCGCCGTAGGGTGAAAAGGGGGGGCGATAGTCGCAAATCCGACAGAGGTCATCTCCAGGCAGGGGGACTGGTTCCCAGGGGTAAACCCGGCACCCTGCCGCCCTATGAATCGCCGCCGATTCTACGGTTAGAATTTTGCGCCCTATCGGTGAGCATTGTGGTGGCCGTGTAGAGACCAACGCCCGCCGCGCCGATGGCTCCGGCCGTCAGCCAGAAGGGGGCCGAAGCAGCCACGCCGACACCGAACAACACGG
Organism: Vulcanimicrobiota bacterium; assembly: GCA_022842865.1. Classification (GTDB taxonomy): domain Bacteria; phylum Vulcanimicrobiota; class Xenobia; order Xenobiales; family JADMJV01; genus JADMJV01. Next base: position 4,597 of record JALHOV010000511.1, read on the forward strand.
CGGTCGCTCCGATCGCCACAGTCCCCGCCACTCCGGTAATGCCCGCCGCGGCAATCTGGCCGGCAGCCCGAAGAGGTCGTCCTTCTTGGGCCGAAATGCCGCCTTCGATTCCCTGCTCGACGAACTGCAGAGCCAGTCCAACCGGTGCAGTAAGTGGCTTGCTGGCGGGGTGAATTCCGATCAAGTCATTGCCGGCGGAAACCTGATCGACCCAGCGCAGCGTCCGCTGGGTCTTGTCTCCTGGTTCTTCCCGACTGGTCAGGTTGTGCATGAGCCGCGAACCGCCCGAGTAGGCGGAGCCCAGGCGGGCCAGTCTGCCGAGATCTCCCACCACTTCGGGCGCCTGGCCCAAAGCTTCACCGCCATCGGCGATGGCACCAAGAACGTCGGCCGCGGTGCCGACATTCTCGCCGACCGGGTCTTTCTTCCAACCGCGAGCCAGCTGACGCATTTGCTGCTCGGGAGAAGGGGCCACGGATCGTTCAAACCGTTCCTGCGGGCCGGCTTGGTCTGACGCGTTCGGTGGTTTGGGACTACTCCTACCGGGAGTGCCAACGATGCTCGATGAGGCGGGTCCAATCCACATAAACGTAAGTATAGCCAGGCAATGTTAAGCAGCCGTCAATTGGTACGTTCGGCTCGTGAACGACCGCTGCGAGTTTATCCCCCATCCGTTCATCACCGACCGGGTTGTCTTAGCTTTGTCTACAGCCTCGGGGATCTTGCGCACGAAGGCCCCCGAAGACCGCGGACGGCGCGGTGAGACCCATCCGTGTCGCGCAGGCACTCGTAGCTCCGGAATCGCGCGGAGATCCCCATCCTTGTGCGGAGAATCCCCTCTCGGTCGCGGATCTCGCGCCGGAAGGCACCCGCAACTTTGGAATCGCGCGGAGATCCCCATCCGGGTCCGGAGAATCCCCTCTCGGTCGCGGATCTTGCGCCGAAAGGCCCCCAAAGACCACGGACCGGGCGAAGCTCCCCATCCTTGTGCGGAGAATCCTCATTTGTCCGGGGATCTCGCGCCGAAAGGCCCCCAAAGACCACGGACCGGGCCAAGATCCCCATCCGGGTGCGGAGAATCCCCATTTGTCCGGGGATCTCGCGCCGAAAGGCCCCCAAAGACCACGGATCGGGCCAAGATCCCCATCCGGGTGCGGAGAATCCCCA
>JALHOV010000512.1 GCA_022842865.1 Vulcanimicrobiota bacterium
CGTCTCGGGAAAAAGATGCCTGGACCAATTCATTCAGGGCTGGTCGCGGGGCCGCAAAGGTTTGCACGAGCTTGCCCTTGGGGAGGTCCCAAAGGTTCCAACAGGGAGATTTGGGCTCTCCCCCGGCTACCAATAAAAATTGCCCCCCCTGACTGAATACGGGGGTTTGGTGAACCGAAGTGGTTTGTCTCAGGCTCACCTCTTGCGCTTGCAGAGGCAGCAGCCCCAGCAACCAGATCATTCCTAGCAACAGCAGTCTTGTCATCTTGTCGTTCCTTCTGTCCAGATGGGCTCCCGGCCTTGGAAACAAGTCTAAGCTGAGTGGCGTTGCCAGGAGATGGACCCGGCCGGAAAATATAGCCGAATTGTAAAAACTCTGCTGCGGTTGCGACCTTCCAGCCCCCCTAATCGACCCGCACGATTAACGTTGCAGGAACGGGCGCCTGCTAAGCTTTGGAAAAGGGTCCAAGGAGGAACCAGGTGCATATTTCCAACGCGTTGCCCCGTTTGCAAGCAGAGATCCAGGCCGGAAGGGTCGATCCTGCGCTAGGGCGCCAGGCCGAGACCCTGGTGCTCGATCTGCAGAAAGAAGTGGTGGAGATTAGCGGTCGCACCGGAGAAAGCGGAATCTACCGTTGCAGGCCCGTCTGGGCCGATTCCAGCGCCGAAACCACCTTGAAGTTTGATCCTCAAAATCGGCCCACAGCGGAGGAGCCTCTTAAGGGGCATCCCGTCCTTTACAGCAGTTATTCGCAGTCGGGTCGATGGGGCTTCGATCGGGAAAAAACCTTAAACTGCAGCGACCAGGGAATTGTCTTTGAGCAGCGCAACGATGGCCGGTCCACTCTGAAGATTTCATTCAACGCGGATGGAACCTGCAAGGTAGAGTCCAACTCCACGACCGACCCGCACAGCTGGTGTCCCGGCTAGAATCAGACACTTTCACAGCATAGAGCCGCTTGCTTGGCTCCCAGCCGGTCCAGTTTGGCGCTCAGCTGGCCCAGGCGTTCTTGCAAAAGAACCCGGGCGGAGGCCAGTTCGGCGAGCAGCTCGTGAAAGAGGTCTCGGGATTCCTGATCCATGGTTCCGTCTCCCTGGGCCACACCGAAGGTAACGATTTCTCGGAACCCTTTGCCTTCAGGGACTCGGCGCAAGTGGACTAGCCCTTCAGGATAGTCGCGTGCCTGGATCTGCACCGGTCCCAAGACATCCAGCACCAGCGTTCCCGGACGTCTTGCCTGAAGATCCCTGCGCCGCCGCTGAATTTGCTCCAGGCTCAGGCCAAAGTCGGGTGGAGGCAACCAGAAACGACTTGCAGCCCATGTCCCTCAGGCGGCTGACACCTGGACCAGCCCGTCCATTTCATACTCCAACGGGTCTTCCACAGTGAGCAGTTTTCGGTCGGGCCTCATGAGTTCTTTCAGGGAGGCGTAGAGGGTGGTGCTCTTGCCAGAACCGGTGGGTCCGCACACCAGAATGATTCCGTGCGGCTGGCTGAGGGCGTTGCGGAAGAGCTTCTCAACGTGGCCGACCCGGACGTGAGCACCAGTGGTGCGGTGGTCCGACGCCAGCTGCGAAAGAGCGTGGATCAGGCGATTGCAAAACTGCCCGAGGACGGCCGCCACGTGCTCATACTGCGCGATTTCGAAGAACTGGAATATCAAGAGATTGCCGAGCGTCTGGATATTCCCGTGGGCACGGTCCGCTCGCGACTCAATCGGGCTCGTCAGGCCCTGCGGCGCGTGCTGCAGAAGTAGTGTGGCTGGAACGCAGAACCCGGCTCAGCCTTCCTGAGACCGGCTCGGCCCTCTGGTGTTGCGCAGATTTGAATGGGTGATGAGCCAGGAAGCCTGACCTCGAGTCAAGCCAGCCGTGATGGGAATCTTGCGACGACGTAGCACTTCCAGCTGTTTTTCGCTTGGGAACTGTTCCCTCCAGTCTGCATCGATCTTCAGCAAGGAAACCTGTTCGGGGCGCTTTTCCTGAACAAACCGATCGACGGCGCGAATGGCCTTGGGAAGGGATGGGTTGACTGGACCGGGCAGCGGCGCGAATCCCGGAGCACGCAGGGTCGCTTGCCAGCGGCCCAGATCATCCTGGCGTAAGGCCACCCATTCGCCGTTGGTCAAATTGAGACGGTAGCCGCCGTCAGGTAATCCGCACCAGGCGAAATCGGTCAGCTCGGCGATTTCGGCCGGAGGTTCGAAGCGAAAGAGGTCGACGCGCTGAGTGACCAGCTCCAATTCGGCAGCGCTGCTCACCCGGTCGAAGTCAATCCAGGGAGCCTCCCGACTGAGTCGCTCCAGCTCGTCGAAGGTCTGGATGGCGCTATGACCGGCAAGGTCCAGGTCTTCAGGCAGGTCGAAAAGGGCATTTAATCCGGCCAGCTTGTGTCGGGAGCTGTTGTCTACGATGTCAATCACGATCAGATCGCTTTTGTCGCAATGCAGCCGTGTGCCCCGGCCCACCATTTGCGCGTAGAGCAATTGAGACTGGGTGGGTCTGGCCATCACCACACAATCCACCCGGGGCTCGTCGAAACCCTCGGTCAGCACGTTGCAATTGGTCAGCACCTCCAGCTCGCCTTGGTGAAACGCTTGCAGAACGCCCTGCCTGTCCTCCCGTGACATCGCCCCCCAGATCGGTGCTGCCCGCACCCCGGCCTCCTGGAAGGCGGCGGCCAGGGCCTGCACGTGGGCGACATTGACGCAGAAGACTACCGCTCGGCGGCCGGCGGCCAGTTCCTGGTAGGCGTTCACCACCAGGTGGTTGCGCTCCGGAACATCCACCAGATTGGCCAGCTCGCTTTCCACAAAATCGCCGTGTCGGCTGGCCACCGAGCCGATGCTGATGGAAGTGCTTACCCGCCATCCCCGCAAAGGACAAAGATATCCCGATCGCACCATCTCAGGTAAGGCCTTGGCGTAGGCTACCTCTTGAAAGACCGAGCTCAAAGCGTGCTTGTCGCCGCGCCGGGGGGTGGCGGTAAAGCCCACCAACAGGCGGGGGCTGTCTTCCGCAAAGAGACCGAAATGATCAAAAATGCGTCGATAGGAGGGAGCGACGGCGTGATGGGCTTCGTCTACCACAATGAGATAAAATTCCTCAGGCGGTAGCTCGAGCAAGCGAGAACTTCCTTGACGTCCAAGGGTGGGAACAGAGGCCAGCACGATGCGCGAGTCGGGAGGGGCGCTGCGCTCAGCCTGTTCAATTCCGATGCTCAAATCGGGCACACTGGCCGCGAATTTACTGGCGGCTTGATCCAGGAGTTCCTGGCGATGCGCGATCATCAACATGCGTCGCTTCAACTTGAAAAATTTAGGCAGGCTAGCAAAAACCACGGTTTTGCCCGTGCCGGTGGGCAGAGATACTAATATTCTGCGCTGACCTCGCCGATAACAACCCAGGATGCCTTCCAAGCATTCCTTTTGATAAGGTCGAAGTTCCATCGTCAAGCCTATTTGCCGGCCCAGCCTGCGAATCCCGCACGTTGGGCCAGGGTCTGGCTTGCTTTGTTCAGGGTGCAGGAAGTGCTGATTGCGCTGGCGGGGGTATTTGTTACTGGACTTTCACGTGGATCCGGCCTGAAGCACCGAGCTGGCGGCTGAACTCGGCAGCACCACGCTTTGACCGGCCCGAAAGCCGGCCTGGTAAGCGTCCATAGAAACGGTGCGGGCCCCTCGGGAGCGGGCCGGGCGCACGCCGATTTTGCGGGCTGCCTCTTCCACCTCGTCCAGGCCCCGGTCCAGCAAGCTCAGCGCTCGCGAAGTCTGTTCGTTCTCTTGAGCGCGTCGCTCGGCCTCGGCCCTCACCGCTTCGGCTTCCTCGCCCACCATCTGGCCGACGGCCGCGGCTACCCCCATGCGAAAGTCGGTCTTCAGGCGTTTGCCCCGACCAGGTTGCCAGCGCTGAGCCAGGCGCTCGATCTCTTGCAGGCAATAGGTGAACAATCGCCTGGTGTTGTCTAGATCCTGACGCCGGCCCAGCAAGTTGAGGCGAGTGGTTTTCTGCTTGCCGGTCGATTCCGTCCAGTGCCGACTGCAGGTTTGGTAAGCCACGCAATCGTTAGCGCCGGCCAGGCAATGGAGTAGATGGCTTTGCCAAACGGGGAAGGGCTGGGTGCGCTTGTGTAATTCGATTTCCTCGACCCCTTGAGGGACGGGTTGATGCTCCAGTTCGGCCATCTCGATCTTGTATTCCAGCATGAGCCGGGTCATGGCTGCGGCCGCTGTAGCCGTTTCGTTGGCGTTGCCGGTCTTGCACTCGCTCAGTGCTTTGAGACGCCCCAGTTTATTGAGCAGGCGTTGCCGGTCCTGCGGGGGCAGCTGATCGAATTCCATCCACCGAGTCTAACCGCTCCAGCATTTTTTTCAAGGCCCGGGATCCAACAACTACCGACCAATCAACCCCGGCAAATCGTAGTTTGGTTTGGCAATTCCCATTAGCCAGGACGTGGAGAAACCGTGGCGATCTACCCGGGCCCTTTCGGGAGGGTCTGGCGGATCGGGTCGTAGTGGCTATCTTCAACGGCGACGAAGCCTGACACAGGTCCACAGCCCGGGAACTGAAGCAGCCGCTCCCTCAAATCCCGGCGAACCTCTGCCGGCAAGCGCCTGGAGACCAGCAGAGGCTGAATCGGGCTGGGACCCAAAACCTCCAAGCAGCGCAAGCCAGGGGGGCGCATCTCTTCGAGCACGGTCGTGTCGATGCAGGCCACATCGGCCTCCCCACGCTGCAACATCTCCAGTGAAGCAGCGTGGGAACCGGACTGCAGCGTTTGGGAAAAAAACGGTTCCGGCCCGACGCGGCAACGCATCACGTGGTAGCCGGACTGCGAGTTCGTCTCGTTATAAGCCCACCGTGCGCCGCGCAGCTGCTCAAGGTCCGTCCACGGGGAATCGGAGTGTACCACCACCTCGGAAAAATAGATCGGCAGTCCGCTATAGCGTGGGGCGGCGAAAACCGGCACCCCCAGTAGCTCCAAGGGCGGTTCCGGCCAGCCCGACTGGTGCACGTAGCCCAGACCGCAGAGAAAACCGAGCTCCACCTGGCCGGCCAGAAGACGTCGCTCGCACTCTTCCCACGGAGCATCGCAGCAGAATTGCACTCCCAGATGTCGGGCCACTTCCCGGTAAACAAACTCCAAACAGGGGGCCAGACACGAAACCAACTGCACCCTCAAGCACTTCCCAGCCACTCGGATTAGTCCCGCCCAGGCGAGCCGCGAAGTTTTGCGACCCGACCTTGGAGAGTCCAGCTATCTTGGCACAATGCGAACGGCCAGCACCCCGAGGACTTGATCGTAACGCTCATCCTCGGTCGCATGTAGGCTCTGGCAATTGTGAGCAACAGTAGGATGCGGCAAGCGCCGCCAGTGAACTTTCCGGCTCGTAGTGCCAGCGCTGCTGGGGCCGCATCAGCGCAGAATCCAGTAACCCGTCGTCCCGAATGCCATCCGCCCCGCCGTGCTCGGCAACTCCGCCGGGGTCATCTTGCCCGTGCAATGCTTGGATAAGCTCCGAGTCAAGAAGGGCGACAAGCTCCATTGCGTCGAGACACCAAACGGGATCGAGATTACTGCTTATCGACCCGAATTTGCCGAGCAGATCGAGTTGGGCGAAGAGATCCTCAGGGAGAACCGGAACTTGTTACGTCGGCTTGCCCAGTGATGGTGCGACACAGCTGATAGACATGGTATCAACGCGGGCATTGGGAATGAGGCAGCTCGGATTGGCAGCCTCGTCAGGCTCTGGC
>JALHOV010000513.1 GCA_022842865.1 Vulcanimicrobiota bacterium
CGAATTCGGGGCGGTGGCCAACTGAGACTTACGGTTGCTCAGTTTGCCGACGATCCCGGCAACGATTTGGTGCTTGCGGATGAGCAGGGCCGCTGCCTGAGACTCAATTATGCCGACCGAACGGTGCAGTTCTTGCAACAGGGGGAACTGCTAGGCGAATTGCGTTGCCCGGCCGATCCGGCCTTGTTGTTGATGCATCACGCTCTCAGCTACTTTCGGTCCGGCGACAAGGAACCAATGTTTTACCAGGAGCAGCGAGCGTCCATCGAGTTGGTCGAGAGCATTAAGAAGGTTGGTTTGCGCAGTCACGAACCTCTTTAGGTGGAGGGTTTTCTCAGTCGAGCCCGGAGCGCAGCCCGAGAGGCCTCCGCGTCACTAAACGGAATTCTTGCGTCCTGAATTTCCTGCACTTCCTCGTGCCCTTTACCTGCGATAATGACCACGTCTTCCGTTGCGGCGTGTCGAATCGCCCACTCAATCGCCTTAGCACGATCTGGCTCAGAGTGCCAAGAAGCACGGGGGGTGGGCGCTCCACTCAGCACGTCGCTGGCAATCGCGGCGGGGTCTTCTCTGCGGGGATTGTCGGTGGTGAGCACCACAACGTCTGCCAGGGAATCGGCCACTGCGCCCATCTGAGGTCGCTTGCCCCGGTCCCTTTCTCCCCCGCAGCCGAATAGACAAAAAACCCTGCCGCGCCCGGCCGAATCGACAAGTTCCCTGGCCGTTCTTAAGGTTCCATTCAACCCATCCGGAGTGTGGGCGTAATCCACTGCGACCAGAGGCTCTCGCCCAACCACTTGAAATCGACCGGGGGCGCACTCAAAACGCTTCAGTCCTTCAAGAATGGTCTCTGCTTTGTAGCCCAGGGCGTCGGCCGCCAGGACCGCTGCGAGAACATTTTGCGCGTGAACTCCTCCCACGATGGAGAGGTCGAGTTGGCCACCCAGAGCGTCGGCCAAAGGGGAGGAAACAAGCTTGATGACAATGCCCCGGGCACTGCAACTCAGACTCTCGGCCACCAGCGTCGCGCGGGAATCGGGACGCAAGGAAAATCCTCGCACGCTAACCCCCTTTGGAATGACTTCTCGGATCAGATGGGTGCAGGGATCGTCCGCATTCAAGACGGCACAACCTCCTGGCCTGAGAGCCATAAAGAGCTGAGCTTTGGAGGCCAGATAACTTTCCGGCGTGCCATGCATGTCCAGGTGGTCCCTGGTGAGATTCGTGAACACGGCCACCGTAGGCGGCCAGCGACTGGCCAGACCCGTCGACAAAGCTTTCGAGGTCATTTCCAGCGACAAGGTCCGCACTCCAAGCGCAACGGCCCGTTCCACAACCGCCAAAAACTGAAGGGTCCGATTTTCTCCGCTGACCGCTTCGCCGCCGACCCAACCGCCGATGGTCGTCAGTCGGGCCGAAGGCTCTCCTGAGGCCGCCACGATGGAGTCGATCATCGAAGTTGTGGTGGTCTTCCCGTTGGTGCCGGTCACCGCCGCTGTGCGAAGATGAGCGTGGGCATTGGAGAAGCGTTGGGCGATTCGTTGACCTTCGTCATTTTCGGACAAAACAAGCTCCCCGTTTAAAGTCTCTCGGACGAATTCACCCATTCCCCTTTCGTTCTGGTTTTTCACAAAGCTTTCTCGAAAGGCAGGCAACAGAAAAAGAGCCGTAAACCCGTTCGCCAGGTTTACGGCTCTTTTTCTCTAGAGGTTTAGCAACCACTGGGCGGTTGCGAGATCGCCTTCTGGAAGTGTCGATCGTTGGGCGCGGCAAATTCGAATTGAGCCATCAAATCCCCCAGTGCGTGAATTCCAGAGGGCAAGCCAACCTTGATTTTGACCCCGTCCCCTTCTTGCTGAAGGGCAAAGTTTTGATTGATCTCGTGGCGGAGGGCTTCCTTGTTTTCACCCGAAAAGAAGGTGTAACCGTCGATTCCTTCCGGTCCCTTTAAGGCCACCAGGGCGGCGGCCACGTCGTCCACAACATCGCTCATCTGGTCGCCCGTCAGAAGGTCATCCAGCTCGACCCGGTGGCCCTTGGCGTCATAGGTGGCCAACTCGAAGTTGTTGTTCGGGCGAGCGCCGCCGGTATAGGCGCTGGTGCTCTCGAAAACGCTGACCAGATTCCCGGCCTGGCCTGCACCCGAGAGTTTATAGTGGTAGTCCCAGTTCATCGAGCCAGGCGTGCCACCCAGCGGGCCCGCTTCCTCCAGGCTGCGGCTCCAGCTATTCCGGAAATCTTCGATCCCTTGAAAGCCTTCGCCTACGGTCGCCTGGTCACCGAAGTTCAGGTCCGTGAGCGTCAACTGGTTGGAATATTGCGTCAGGGCAGCTTTGTTGTCACCAAGGGTGGCCGTGGCATAAGTCGTTCTATCGTTGAGCTGGGCCTCGAACCCACGGGGTGCAAGAATCTCGGGAGTGGTCTCAAACTGACCGATGTGAGCGGAGAGAAGTGGCACATCCGGGTTGGATTCAAGGGTCGGCTCAAAAATCTGGTAGCCGGTGCACTCGCCGGTTGCATCCCATTGGCTACACTCGAAGGTGGGCTCATAGCCGCCGACTTCGGGTGGTTTTTCTTGGTAGCCGGTGCATTCACCGGTTGCATCCCATTGGCTACACTCGAAGGTGGGCTCATAGCCGCCGACCTCGGGTGGTTTTTCTCGGTAGCCGGTGCACTCACCAGTTGCGTCCCATTGGCTGCACTCGTAGGTTGGTTGATAGGCTACTGCAGAATTCCCGCTGAAGGAATGGGCCTGCTGAAGGAACTCATCGCGTTGGATGGCCATACCAGACTGGATCCCTGGGGCAACGTCTGCTGGATTCGAGTTCAGTCCTGGTGAGGCGTAGGTGTTCGCGAAACGGGCATTCGACACGGACGAGATTGACATAGTGAGGTTCTCCTGAAATCTTGCCCATCGGGGCTTCTGTGCTCTCAGGTTACCGCTAGACGGATTGCCCGATTGCTTTCCAGGTGTGAGTGGTCGAAAATTACAAGCCAACGGAATTCGTGAAACCTTGACGGGTATGGGTGGAGTGAAACCGGAATGTGTCAATATTTTTGAGACCTCCGCTTCCGTGTTAGCCTGATAGCCGTGATGAGTCCAGACTGCCCCAGCGCAGAAGGACCTTCCCCTCGGAGCGGGGGTCGCCAAGATTATCCTCCAAGTCGAGGCCGGTCGGCGGGCTGGGAGATCAGGGGTTGCCACAAAGGCGGAAAATCCAGAGCGCTCTTTCGCGCGGGGCACAGTGCTCGTTCCAACCCGGCCGTGGCTGAGTGCCATAAGCGCTGCGGCGACCGACGCGCCTGAAGTTGCAACTCTCTCGCCAGCAGAGCCCAGTCGGCGTCAGAGTTGTCCCAGCGGGCCACCAAGAAGTCAGGTGGGCTGTCCAGGGCAACCTGGGGAATCTTTGTCACCGCCTGAGTCGACTAGCTTTTTGACCAGGCGAAATTTGGGTTTGTCCAATGGTCCAGAGCCCTCGAAGCTCCAGTCCTCAAAAAGGCGGCTTACGTCCAATCCCTCCTCGGTTTCTGCGTTGTCAATCGCTGGATGACTCGAGTGGCGCCGATGCTGCTCACTTAGCTGAGTAAAATTTTTGCGTAAAATCATGGAATAAACCTCCTGAACTCATTGGAGCTTCAGGCTATCGCCTGTCGGTATCCACCGTGCTCGGCCTGGGCAAGGTCTACGTAAGGTTCTAAGACTTCCTACACTCAGTTCATGTTCTGTCGGCAGTCGCTTGCAGACTATAGCCTGGTTCGCTTCTAGCAGAAAGGGACCGAAGGGATCGCGGTCTTAACCAGGGGGCTGAACGTCAGTTCAGGGCTCCAAATCGTGTGGGTAAGCCCGTCTTTTTCTGGCGTACCTTGTCTAGCAGCCAGTCGGGCAACAGACGCGCCAGCCAACTCACGGGCACGGCATCTTTTCCCGAGAGGTAACGGGTCTTCGGTCGGACCGCGGTCAGGGCCTGGTAAATCGCCTCGGCTACTACCTCGGGAGGACTACCCTGCTTCTCTCGCTCGGCGCCCATTCTTGTGAAATTACGGAACATGTCTCCATAACGTCGGGCCTGTTCGGGTGTCCAGGCAGCGATCGCCCCCTCCGCGTTGCCCAGCGTCTTCTCCACCGCCGGCGTCGCGATCGACCCGGGTTCCACCAGGCTGACGCGAATGCCCCAGGGCGCCAATTCCATCCGCAGGGCGTCGTTGAACGAAGCGAAAGCCGTCTTCGAGGCGCACAACGCTCCGCCAAAAGGAATGGTAATGCGATCACCGATAGACCCGATGTTGACGATTCGTCCTTGGGACTGGCGGAGCAACGGCAGGCAAGCCTGGATCAAAGCCAACTGGCTAAAGACATTGACCTCAAACTGATGGCGGATGTCCTCGATAGGAGTGCATTCCACCGGGCCGGCGAGGCCGACCCCCGCATTGTTCACCAGCGCCTGTAGCCCTAGAGGACCGACGGTCTCGATGGCCCGGGCGATCGACTCAGGACTGGTCACGTCCAGCAACAACGCCCGCAATCCCTCACTCTCCAGCTCAGCTGCGTCCCGTTCCTTGCGCACCCCCGCCAACACGGCCTGCCCGCGTGCCGCCAGCAAACGCACGGTGGCTCGGCCAATCCCGCTAGAAGCTCCGGTAACCAGTATCATTTAGCCTGGCGTCGTTTCACTTTTCTGCATTAGACTTCGGCAGGGCCCGGTCCTCCAGCAAGGTAATCGAATGGGACAACACTTGTTACCTGGAATGTCGGTGGTTTCTCTGGCCAGGGGCGAGACTATACCTGACTCTGCTGGAGCTGGAGGCGCTGCGAAGCCGGACTTTTTCGCCCTGCGCGGGGCTCGGAGGCGGCCGCGTAGCAGCGCCCGCTTCAAGGCCTGCCAGAGGCGCGGAAGTCCTCTGCGGAGACGAAGCATTCGGCGCTGTTTGCACATGCTCTCGGCGGTTGTTAGTCGAATGCTTGTTTGCGACAACCTGAAAACCCATACAAAAGGAGCATTTTACGAAGCTTTCGACCCGGAGAGAGCCCACGGATATGTTAAAGACGGTTTTTGGCCAATAGCCAGGCTGGGCTGAAGCCTGGTCAGGCTGCTTCCCAGTCGTCCCATTCGGTCGGGACCTGGCTTTCACAGTCTGAGAACTGCAATTCTTCCAGGTCCTGACCGAGGGAAGGTGGTGGCGGCGACCGGGGCCTGGTGGGGTAAAGTCCGATGCCCAGGTTCTTGAACAGTCTGTTCAGCTGGTGCTGCTGAATGAGGGCTTTGGCCCTTTTCATCTCTTTTTGACAGCGTGGACAGAGTTCGGGGTCGACCGCCCAGGAGCGCAAGATCAGGGTTCTCCACTTGACCCATTTGCCAGATTTGGGTTTGTCAGCCAACTCCTCGACCTGGCTTTCCTGTTTGGGATTCAAGTTGCCCAGGGCGTTGGCGAAGTGGCCCGCATAGGTGACCTGGTGTTGACGTGCGCGCGGAATGTGCTGAACCCAATTCGCGAGGAAGTCATAGGCGTGCTCCCAGATCTTGGGAATGGACCTGGGAGGGGAGAACCTGACCTGCCCGATTGCCTCCACGTAAGACAGATGCTTGAGCGGCAAGGCTGGCCTGAGAATATAGTTCAGCACTCGCTGCAGGCGAGGTCGGTCGGCCGGCTGGCTGATGGGGTCGCCCACGAAGGCCGAGAATCCGGAGCGGTCCAGAGGCCAGGATTCCAGGAGTTTCGCGGTCTCGGG
>JALHOV010000514.1 GCA_022842865.1 Vulcanimicrobiota bacterium
GCACATTGCTCCCGAGGACGTGGACAACGCCATCGCTTTCCACAAGAAACGTCTCGAGAATGCGCGCCAGCACCCGGTCTTCCAAATCGCTCTGGCTCAGGCCTATCTGGGTAAAGCTCAGGCCAGCAGCGACGTGAGCTATTTCGACGCAGCCGAGAAGCTGGTGGATTCGGCTTTGAAGAAACAACCGGATAACAAGGCCGGCTTGCTGGCCAAAGCCAGCCTCTATGAGGCGCGCCACGATTTTCAGGGAGCCATCAAGATTCTCGAGGCCTTGGAAAAGCAAGATCCAGGCGACGTGGATGTTCGTGCGTTGTTGGCCAATAGCCTCATGGAGGTGGGCCGCGTTCCCGAGGCCCTGGAAATCAGCAAGAGTATTTTTCGCCAGGTTCCGACGGTCGGTGCGGCTTTGCAGGTTTCCCGGGCTTACATCGCTGCCGGCGACGACGAGAAGGCGCGCAAGATTCTAGAGGTGGCCATTGGACAGGAGCAGCCCATGGAGAACAGGCTCTCGGCCCGTCTACGCTCGCTTCTGGGGGAGATGGCTGTGCGACATGGCAAATTGGCCGAAGCCGAGCAGTTCTTTCTGGCCTCGCTGGAAGCGTCTCCCGACAACGCCCAGACCAACGAAGACCTGGCTCGGTTGAAGGTTCGTCAGGGCCAACTGGAAGAGGCGGAGAAGCTTTACATGGCTTCCTTTGCCAGGACCCAGCATCCTTTGTTGTTGCGAGAAGTGGCCCACCTCAAGCAGGCTCGAGGACAGTCCGAGGAAGCCGGCAAAATGCTGGGTCAGGCCGAGACACTGCTGCGTCCTGAGGTGCAGAAAGGGCGCTACGGTCACGCACGCGATCTGGCCCGTGTGCTGCTGGATCAGGGGCGATCCGAGGAAGCGCTCAAGCTGCTTGAACAAGAAGAGAAGCAACGCCAGGATTGGCGGCTCTACGAACTCAAGGCCATCACCCTGGATTCTCTCAAGCGGCATGAGGAAGCAGTCAAAGCGCTCAAGCTAGCCCTGGGCAGCGGTATTCAGGAGCCTTCGCTCTATCAACGCGCCGCTCTGTGGGAGCCTGCCGGCCCCTGGTCGGAAAAATTGAAGTCTTTAGATCCTACCTTCACTCCCGACCTCTTGGAAAAATAGCCTGTTTCAATTTCTGTCCGTCGGAGGGACTCTGGGAGAAGTCGGCCAAATACTCTTCTATGAGCAGCCGAGAGGATTCTATCGGCCCCCGGGAGCCGAAAGAACGTAGAAAGTTTGGGCGCGTTCCCGACTCTCTCATCATGGCTCTGCATCCGTTGCTCCATCAATATAACGTAACTCCCCTTCAACTTTGCCTGGTCTGCGCCATGGATGACCCGACCCGGCATGCGCTGGTTCAGCAACTGAGTTTCGTAAGCGGACTGGAGATCTTGCCCACGCCCATGCCTCGGGCCGACGTGATCTCGGAATTCACGCGTCCCCTGATGAATCAGTTGGTGGCCCAGGTCACCGCGGAACCTGGCTCGGTATGGGTGCCCGATAGCACCACGTTGTGGGAAGGTCTGGCCCGGGATCGCCGCTACGATCTGGTGCGCCACAGTCTGCAGCAGGTGAAGCTCAAGATGACTCCCGTGGCCCAGCGCTTTCGCTGCTATCCCGCCGGACTCTCCTTACAGGTGACCATGGCCAATTGGGAAAACGAAGCCGTTCTCGACGAGATCTGTGAGGTCACGGGTTGGGACGTGCGGCCAGCCCTGGTTCTGCCCGAGGAATTTCCCAACGCTTGCCGTTTCGATCAGGCGCCCTCTTGGGAGCAGTTACTGAATGAAGAAGACCATCGAATTCTGGCCCCGCTTTTGCGTGCTCACAGAATCGAGCCGTTCGAGATGTCGATCCTCCTGGCGATGGCCGACCCCTCCGACTGGCGCACCCGTCAGGAGGTCAGCGAAGTTACCGGACTTTCGGTGCAGCCGTTCCAGGCTGAAGAGGAAGAAATTGCGGCCGCCCTGCGCGAGAAGGTCGGCGACGCCGAGGAAGACTTGTGGCGACAGATGGCTGTGTTGCCGACCTTCTTTCGCCTTGACCGACTCCTGCCCGTGCTGGTCGAGCACGAGGTCCTGCCGCTCAAGCTAATGCTGCGGTTGGGGATGAGCAATGTCAAAGACCACCTGGCTCTCCACCAGATTCGCCTGATGACGGGTTACGAAGTGGAGCCGGTGGAGATGACCGGCCAGGCCATCGTCACCATTCTTGAGCGGATGCTCCGCCAGGCCCGTTAGATAACTTTCTAAGCAACCAGGAATCCCCCGTTCGAGAACACAAGGCCAAGGGATGGGACTGGCGGGAGACCTGTGCTTGATTGTTCTGGCCGCCTGGTTAGCCGGGCTGGTGTGCCATTTTGTGCGCTTGCCTCTGGTGCTGGGCTACATTGCCGCGGGCGTGGCCCTCAGTCCCTATACTTGGGGACCGCACGTGGTGGCCCACCACGAAGTGGAAATGCTGGCCGATGTCGGGGTGGCTCTGCTGCTGTTTACGGTCGGTCTGGAATTCCCGTTACCTAAGTTATCTCAAGTTGGCAAAGTGGCCCTGTTGGGAACCCCTCTACAAGTGTTGCTGACGATCGGCTGGGGCACCGTGCTGGCCAAAGTCTGTGGCTGGCCCTTCCTGCAAGGAATCTGGTTGGGAGCGCTGCTCTCGCTTTCTTCGACCGCTGTGGTGCTACGCTGTCTCAACCAGAACGGGGTCCAGAGTACTCTTTCCGCCCGAGTGATGATCGGAATTCTGGTGGTCCAGGATCTTTGCTCGGTTCCCTTGCTTTTGATCTTGCCGCAACTGGGGAAGGTCGGCGGTTCCTACGCAGCCCTGGGCAAAACGCTGCTGTTGGGCGTGTTTTTCGTGGCCTTCTGGCTGTGGTTCGGTAAAACTCTACTGCCCTATGGAATGCGCGCGCTGGCCCGCCAGAAAAATCGGGAGTTGTTTGCGCTGAGCGTGCTGGCTTTCGGCCTGGGCATTGGCTACACGGCCAACGCTTTGGGGCTCTCCCTGGCCTTTGGCGCATTCCTGGCCGGGTTGGTGCTGGCCGAGTCCGATTATGCGCACCAGGCTTTGTCTGATGTGGGGCCGCTGCGAGACCTTTTCACGCTGATTTTTTTCGCCTCGGTGGGCATGCTCATCGACCCCCAATGGGTTCTGACCCACGCCCGGCTGCTGGTACCACTAATTGTGGCTGCCTGGTTCGGCAAGGGAATCATCCTGGCCGCCATCGTGCGTGGTTTTGGCTATGCCAACGTGGTGCCCTGGGCTTGCGCCCTTTATCTGGGGCAAATGGGAGAGCTGGCCTTCGTGATCGCTCGATTGGGTATGATTGCCGAGAGTATCCCTGAGTTCATCTACAAGGTTTTGATCACCATTGC
The DNA here is from genome assembly GCA_022842865.1 of Vulcanimicrobiota bacterium. GTDB lineage: Bacteria > Vulcanimicrobiota > Xenobia > Xenobiales > JADMJV01 > JADMJV01. The sequence continues at coordinate 3,391 of JALHOV010000514.1, forward strand.
GGCCGTCAGTATGACCCTTACACCGCTGCTGGCCCCCACCACCCAGCCTCTCTACGCATTGTGGCGGAAAATGCGTCCCAAGACGGTGGATACGCTTACTCCCAATGTTTCCACCACCCTGGAAAACCACACCATTGTTTGCGGTTATGGGCGGGTCGGCAAGGTGGTGGCAACCACCCTGCTGGCCTTGGAGATGCCCTTCGTCATTACCGAGATTGATGAGAAGGCCTTGCGTCGTGCCGAGAAGGACGGGCATCAGGTGCTTTTTGGGGACTCCTTCGCCGTGCCCGTTTTGGAGGCTGCCAACCTGCACCACGCCCGCAACATCATTCTTACCTTCGCCGATATTCAGTCGGGCGAACTGGCGGTGAACGCGATCTACAGCCTCAAGCCGGAAGCCCACATTGTGGCCAGGGCGGCCGGTCGCGACGATATGGAAAAACTCTGCAGCATGGGCGTCAACCGGGTGGTGGTCGCGGAAATGGAAGGCGCCCTGGAAATGGTGCACCAGTGTCTGGACCAGTTGGGCCTGTCCGATGTGGAAACCAATAAGTTCCTCGAGCAGATTCGCCGTCAGCACTACGACGCACTCTATCCGGAAGGGATGGATGAGCAGCTTCTGAGACTGCGGGATACTCTGCGCAAGAGCCAGTCGGAGATGTTTACGCTGGAGAATTCGGAGTGGGACGGACTGTCGCTGGCCGAGGTCAACCTGCGCGGTCTGACCGGTTGCACCGTGTTGGCCATCGTGCGCCAGGAAAACACCCTGGTTAACCCCGGATCAGAGGAGATTCTGCAACACGGAGACCGCCTCATGGTGCTCGGCGATCCGGACCAGCGTGCGCGTCTGCGCGAACTGTTTGGCAGGGATTGACGCCGGGCGGGCCCAATTCTGGCGCACAACGTTTTTCAAGGAGATTTCTCGTGCACTATCATTCCACCACCTCCCAAGCGGCTATGGACCTCGAGGAGCACCACGGCTCCCACAATTACCACCCCCTCCCAGTGGTTCTTGCCAAGGGCGAGGGCATTTACATGTTCAGCCCCGAGGGTGAGCGCTACATCGACTTTCTGTCGGCTTACTCGGCCGTCAACCAGGGGCATTGTCACCCGCGAATCATCAAGGCTCTGGTCGATCAGGCCAGCAAGCTCACCCTGACTTCCCGGGCTTTTCACAGCGATAACCTGGGCGTTTACTGCAAGTACATCACCGAATACTTCGGCTATCAGCGCGTGCTGCCCATGAACACGGGCGTCGAGGGCGGCGAAACGGCTCTCAAGTTGGCTCGCCGTTGGGGCTACCTGCATAAAGGCATTCCCGATGGCCAGGCGCGTGTGGTCTTTGTTTCGGGCAACTTCTGGGGTCGCACCCTGGCCGCCATCTCTTCGTCTACCGATCCCGACTGCCACGATGGTTTTGGCCCTTATATGCCGGGCTTCGACATCATTCCCTACAACGATCTGCCGGCCCTTGAGAAGGCACTGCAAAACCCGCTGGTGTGCGCCTTTATGGTGGAGCCGATCCAGGGCGAAGCGGGCGTTTTTGTGCCGGCCGACGGCTATCTCAAGGGAGTGCGCGAGCTGTGCACCAAGAACAAGGTGCTTTTCATCGCCGACGAAATCCAGACCGGCCTGTGTCGCACCGGGAAGATGCTCTGCTGCGACCACGAAAGCGTGCGTCCCGACCTGCTCATTCTCGGGAAAGCCCTGTCTGGCGGCGTGTTGCCCGTTTCGGCGGTGCTGGCCGACGACGAAGTCATCCTGGGCATCAAGCCGGGCGAGCACGGCTCCACCTACGGCGGCAATCCACTGGCCTGCGCGGTGGCGATTGAGTCGCTGCAAGTCCTCAAGGACGAAAAGCTGGATCAGAACGCCGCCAAGATGGGCGAGATTCTGCGCTCCGGTTTGCGTAAAATGGACTACAAGTGGGTCAGTGAGGTGCGCGGCAAGGGCCTGCTCAACGCCATCGTCATCGACCACGACGCAGGCGCCAACGCCTGGGACATCTGCGTGACCATGAAAAACAACGGCTTGCTGGCCAAGCCCACCCACGACAACATCATCCGCTTCGCTCCGCCGCTGGTCATCAACGAGCAGCAAATGAACGACTCGCTGACCATCATCAGCAAGTCCTTCGCCCAGGTCGAAGAAAACCGCATGGCTCGGTCCTAGTTTTCTCAGGGCAAAAAAGCCGCGGCTCCGGTCGCGGCTTTTTTTTATGCCTCCAGGCGGTCTTATTTTTCGCCACTCGTGCGGATGTCCCAGACCCAGCCGCATTTGGCCAGTGCCT
>JALHOV010000515.1 GCA_022842865.1 Vulcanimicrobiota bacterium
GGGTGACGGCCGCCGTCACCGACGAAGCATAGCCGCGGCCCCGTAGCTCGGGCGGTGTGTACACCAGGTTGACGGAAACACCGTTTCGACTCGGGCGCGCCAGCGCAGCCATGGAGACCGGCCGACCCTCCACCTCCCAAAAGTAGGTCATACCGACCCGCACTCGTCTTTGCGCGTTGACCCGATTGGCCTCGCGTCCGGAACGTTCGTGAGCCAGCGCCTCCTGGTCAAAGCCCTCGATCCAATCAGTCAGTTGCTCCACGTCCTCGGCCAGGCGCAATTGTCCGGCCACCGGGCGCGGCTCAATCAGCTTTTCTAACCGGTAGATCTTTTGCGAGACCGCCAGAACGCATTGGCAGCCCCTCTGGCGGGACCAGGCATCGGCCCAGGCGGTAGAGAGATCGTGCCGCCCCACCGCTCCCGGCACATCCATCGTCCAGCCGGACACAAGCTGTGGAACATACCCGATGTCCCCCGCGAGCACGGCGTTACGTTCCACAAAAATACAGGCGGCCACGATCTCTCCGCCTGCCTCCACCACCACCGGCCGGGTGCCCTCTGGCGCCGAGGCCAGCACTCCCAGAAACAGGTGGTTCTCCGCCTCGTTCTTTTCTAAAAAGGCCCGTAGTCTCTCGAACATCCTCACGCCTTCGCGGGCGGTTTGACTCTCTCCCGGTCGGGGCAAGAACAGCCTCATCGTCGCCGCTCCCAGGGACTTTTTGAATAAAATTCACAGGAGATCGAAAAGATCGGTTAAAGCCGACTGCAGCGACACGAGAGATGCAGGGAGTGTTAAAACGCAGATGTCAGACACGAAATCATTCACGCTCTTAGAAACGGCCAGCGAGCCGGCAATCCATCAGGTGCCCAACTATTTGAGGCTGCTACAGGCCTATCGCGCCTATGTAGAGGAAGCGATTTCGGCTCAGACTTGTGCTTTGAACCTCAAAGAAATCACCTGGCCCCAGTTGCGCGCTCAAAACATTCCGGGTGCTCCCCCTCGTCTCACCGCTCAACAGGAGCAACTCATTCAGGCACCCACCAGTCGGCTGAACCAGTCGGTGCAGGAAATGCTTCAGTCGCTCGATAGCGGTGACCGCGCTGGCCTGGCACTCCACTTTCAGGAGGCTAGCAGTTGCTTTCAGGAACTGAGCAAACTGCGCCTCTCATGATGACTTTCGAACTTAAGGTCATGCTGGCCACCGGCTTCCTCTACTGGTTCCTCGGCCACGTCGGCGTGCCCACCAAAACCCGCATCGCCGGTCTGGCCTGGAACATGGGCAATCGCGAAACCCAGCCGGAGTTTCCCGCCTGGACTCAGCGGGCTGACCGAGCTCAGCGCAATCTTCTCGAGAGTCTCCCTTTGTATTTCGCCCTGGCCATTTGCCTCTACGCTCAGGGGGTCTCCAACGGTTACACCCAACTGGGTGCCTGGCTCTTCCTGGGCGGTCGCCTGGCCCACGCCTTCATCTTCATCGCCGGTATCCCGATACTCCGCAGCCTGGCCTACGGGACCGCCATGGCGGGAATGATGCTGATGGCCCTTCCGCTATTTAAGTAACCAGGCGAGGGCCCGGCCGTTCTCACAACCGGACCCTCGTTGGTGGGGTCATCGCCTTGCGGCTCATAAGTCTCTTCCCTTCTGGTCTTGTCCGGACAGCAACACCTTCTTCACTTTTCCGATAGCCTCCCCAGCTAGTATCGAGAGGTGATCAGGACTCAATCTCGCCCCTTGTCGGTCGCCCACCGTGGTTCGGCTCAGAATGCTATCGAAAATACTCTGCCTGCTTTTCAGCAGGCCGTCACCGACGGTGCCGACGTGATCGAGCTCGACATCCACCTGACCGCAGACAAAGATCTGGCGGTCATCCATGATGATACCCTGGAGCGGACTCACGGGAATCCGGGTGAGGTGCGCAAGATGACCAGCCAGGAATTGCGGGCCCTGGGCGTACCCATGCTGGGCGATGTCCTGCAGTTGATCCAAACGCCCCTTTTCGTCGAGATCAAGCATCCTAAGAACGGCCGCCACGAAGGCATCGAGCAAGTGCTCGTCGATCAACTCGACCGGGCCGAGGCGGATCATCGCACCGTGGTCATCTCCTTTGATGAAACTTCGCTCAAGAAAGTTCACGAGCTCGACCCGAGCCTGGCTACCGGTTACCTTTACGCCGGCACGCCTATCGATATTGAAAAGGCCAGAGACGAAATGGGCATTCAGTATCTGGCTCCGCACTTCGCTATGGTGAACCGCGAGTACGTGCAAGAAGCTCACGCCGCCGGCTTGAAGGTGGACGCCTGGGTGGTCAACCGCGCCAAAGACATGCAGCGCATGACCGACCTTCAGGTCGATGCCATCACCACCGATAGGATTCCGCAATTACAGGATATCCTCTCAGGTAATCTGGTGCAGATTCCCGACCAGCAAAACCGACGCGCCTCTTGAAGCACTTCGGCCTGCTGTTGCTGCCCCGAAGCGTGCTTTCATCTCATCTGGAAAACCCTGAAGCCGGTGCCCACCGGGGATGGGTGGAGCATTCTGCCCAGCCCCCTTCGCCGATTGTCCGCCGTTGGACGTCGTCTGCGTTCCCGGAGGCGCGGGCCAGACGAGTTGATGGAGGATGAGGAAACCCTGGGGTCGATTTGCTCGCTGTAGAGTCGAGCCAGATCGGCCTGGTCTTATCTGGTTTTGATGAACCACGAATCAATATTCCAATCCGCTCTCAGGCCGCGGGAAGTTGAGTATGGGCCCACAGCAGGATCCGCTTGACTAGCCCGGGGGAGCCAATTTCTCCAGCGTCGATGTGCAAGACGGGAATTCCCAGAGCCCGGACTCTGCGGAGCTCTCGCCGCGCATCCTGGTGATATGGAGCGCCCTGGACTTCGACGGCGACTGTCACTCGGCGGGCGCCCGCGCTCACGATCAGCAGGTTGTCCACGCACACAATTCCGAAGTGGACTTTGACGGCCACCTGCGGGCACCACACGACTGACGCCTCTTTGCCTTTCAGGACATAGCCGCGGTGTAGCCCAGGTCTTTTTCCCGTCAATCCGTCGACCACATGTAAAGAGCATCCCAGCCGGTTGAGGCGCACCCCGAGCATCTGCCCTCCGAGCAATCCGACTCTTACCAGTAGTCGTTTCTCGCTCCAGGAATCAAAGCGCAGGGAATTAAATTGCCGCCAGAATTGCTCGTCCTCGGCGCGCAGCTTTTCCAGCAATTCGACTTCTTCACGCGCCTCCAGACTCAGGTGCAAGGCCATTGGCCAGAGCGGGTCGGAACTCCGTCTGACCTGGTGGGCTTGCGGATGGCGCGGCTTTGGAATGCCGGCATCTTTCCAGTAAGACCGGATAGCGGCGGCCATTTCTTTCATCGCCTGACGGGTGGCCGGCGCTAGAGAGGGCTTCCCGCGACGTCCCACTCCCTTGCGCAAGGAGGATGACACTTTTTTCCCATAGACCGTCTCCAGTAATTGCAGCGCCCTGAGTGAAATGGGCCGCACGCCTCGCTCTATCTGGGCCAAATAGGGCTGGCAGAATCCCGCCAATTTGGCTGCCTCGTGTTGGGAAAGTTTCCTGGCTAAGCGCAGCTTGATCAGCCGCTTTGTCAGCTTCTGTTGGTACGATAGCATGCGCTGATTATAGCCTTAATGGGCGCTGGGGAATAGGTGAACGGCGCTATTTTTATAATGCTTATCGAAACTCATTCGAAAATTTGGAGGCTAATTTTCGATCGCCCGGAACGGCACCCCGCGCAGAGCGCGAGTGGCGAGCAGGGCCCGCGCCGGATAAGCTTTCTGGCGTGGTTCCAACATCGAGGAGCTGTTCAAGTATGTGGTTACCGTTGGAGTGGCCGTTCGCAGGTACTCCAAATTAAGCCGGGAATATCTACCGTGTGGGAACCATCGAGTAAATTGTGGGGAAGTTGAACGCACAAGGGTCGACGAGGGTCGTCTAAAGATTTGTAAAGTTTTTCCTGGGGTCGCCAGTAGACCGATCCCGTGCCACCGCTGGTCCGGAGGGCTATGCTAGGGGAAATACAGCTCTTTCTTAGGAGTATCCGATGAAAAAGACCCTTTTCGCCCTGGGCCTCGCTATGCTCAGCTATTCGGCCATGGCTCTCCCGGTAGGGACCACGGCCGTGACCGGTCCAGAGCCGCGCATCGTCGAGGTCGCTCCCGCCCCGGTGGTCGAGCCCTTTCCTGCGGCCAATCTATGGAAAACCGTCAAAAGCCTGCAAATAGGACCTCAGTCGGGTATCACCAAGGTCTTGGGGCCCAAGAAAGCCGTCTTATGGACGCGTGGCTTCGATGACCACAAAGTGGCCCGAATCTCGGATGAGGAACGCCGCCGCATGTTTGACGCCCTGGGCGTACCCGAGGGCCAGTTGGTCAGCCTGAGCCAGCAACTGATCGAGAAGTATCCGAAGTTGCCTCACACTCCAACCGTCGCGCTATTGGGCGCGATCGCCCTGGAACCGGCCTTACCGCGAGCCGAACAGCAACGCCTCGAGGCCTGGCTCAACCGTTTGCTCACATTGGAAACGAAAGATGTCATCACCCGCCGCCAGGCGCTGCTGGCTCTGGCCCTGTGGCCTCACACAAGCGATGAGACGGTGGCCACCATGCTCGGGGTCTACGAAACCAGCAAGAACAACTGGGAGACCTTTCCGGTCCATCAGTTTGTGGAATATCATGCCGGCGATTTGTGGGACCGGGAGGACGCTGAGCAGCTCCGGCAGCGCTTCGGCGCGGTGGAATCACTCTACACTCCAGGCATCATGCAGGTTATGGCTCAGCAAGAACCCCCTGTTCCGAGCACTGTTTTGGAAACAGAGGCGGCCACGCAATAGTTCAGGCGCTACCCGGCCGCCGGCAAGCCGTCTCCCATGCTCCCGAGGCGGTTTGCATACACGCGGGTGAAGGTGGCGCCAAAGAGCAGGATTTGGGCCTGATAGTAGACCCAGACCAGCAAAATGACCAGAGAGCCGGCGGCTCCAAAGGTGGAACTGGTGGCCAGGCGGCTGAGATACAGCGTCAGCAACAGCTGGCCGAGGCCTGAAAGGGCGGTGGTGACCAGTGCTCCTACCCAGACATCACTCCAGCGGATGCGCAAGTTGGGTAGATATTTGAAGATGAAGGCAAAAAGCAGGGTCGCCAAAATCAGCACCACGGCCAGATTGACCAACTGCAACACGGCGTGGGCCAGTGGCAAGAAGCTAAGCACGGTATTGCTGGCCAGGGATAGCAACAGCAGCACGGCCAGACCCGCTATGAGTAAGAAAGAGCTAAGGTGCCCCCGCAAGCTGGCGATCCAGCCGAGCGGCTCCGGCGGCGGCAGATCCCAGGTTGTGTTCAAGGCATCCTTAAGGCTGCCAAAGAGGCCCACAGCCGCGACCAGCAGCATCGTCCAGCCCAGGGTGGCTGAGAAGAAGCCTTGACCCTGTTGGGATACCGTGGCTTCGACCAGTTCGCCCACCGTCTGAGCTGCGGCCGGGCCCAGGCTGGCGCGCAGATGTTGTTCCACCACTACGATCACCTGCTGATGGTGGCCGTCCGCGCGTCCGCCGCCGATGACCATCGCTCCGATTTGGATGACGATCACCAGCAGCGGAGCCATGGCGAACAAGGTGTAGTAGGACAGTGCCGCAGCCA
>JALHOV010000516.1 GCA_022842865.1 Vulcanimicrobiota bacterium
GCTTTGGTTTGAATGTTGGGGTCAACTCCCGCCGAGAGTAGACTGTGAACGACTTCCTCGTCGAGTTGCTCCACGGCCGCCGCCAGTTTCTCGCTCATCTCGGCATCGAAAGGCAATTCTTCGCGTTCTTGGGGAGGTTGATCAGCCTGCGCGGCCCTGGCAGCCTCCAGGAGAGCGGCCAACTCCAACCCACGCGACTCCAGGCTTTTCTTCGGCTTTCCGGCCATGATTGTAGCAACAACCTTTCGAGTAAGTTTCCCTCCGTCTCCGGGATTAGGAATTCTTCGGTGGAGACGTCTCCCCTTGAGCAAGCAGCAACGGGGTTTGTCATTTCTCCCCTCGGGCAAAGATGCAGCATGCACTGGGCACAAACGGAACTCAACCGGCTGGGATACAAAATCGAGTCCCAAACTCTCTGCGGTCTCGATTTCCTGGCCACACGCCAGGGGCAGAAATTTGCCGTGCGAGCCCAACTCAGCGGTTCTCCTGGTCTTTCCGCCCTGCTTGAGCTGGAAGGGGCCCGGCGCTACTACGATTGTGCTCACGCCCTCGTTCTGCATACCGGACCGCTCTCCAGGGAAGCAGCCGAAGCCGCCTCCCTGCTTGAAATGAAGCTGGAGCAGCTCAGCCCCAGCGCCCAACACCTTGGGCCCTGGTTAGCCCAACAAGGCGGACAGTTTCCCGAAGAACTGATTCGCCAGGTCTTGGAGAAACTTTACGCAGGCGAATCTCTGAGTCGGGAAGCCCTCAATGAACTGGCGGGAGCGCGAGCTTCCAACGCTCTGATCGGGCTGCTTAGCGAACTTCCGCAAGTAGAATTCGGAGGCTACCCGGCCAGCCTGCGCTTGCGCCTCCAGAATCCACCTCAACAAATCAGTCTACAAGACCTTGGTTACCAGGGCTTTCAAACTTTCCAAGAACTCTTTGAGGACGTCTCGAAAATACCGCTGCAGCCAGGAGTTTATGTTGTGGAATGGAGCGGGGGGGAACCGGATTTTCTGGCCCGCGGCAGTGGGGGTCGCTCCAAGGGCGACCCGAATGTCCCCGTTTCCCTGCTACGCGCTCAATGGATCGGCGAGGCCTCCATCCTTTACGTGGGCAAAGCCGGCGCCTCCGGCAGCAAAGCCACGCTTCGCTCGCGCGTGAAGCAGATGCTTGAATTTGGGCAGGGCAAACCGGCGAAACATTACGGTGGTCGCTACCTGTGGCAGCTCCGCCAGGCCCCCAGCCTGATGCTGGCCTGGAAATCCGGTGACCCTACCCAGCTCGAACAAGAGCTGCTCTCTCAGTTTACAGCCTACTATGGTCGCCTGCCCTACGCCAACCTTCAGGAATAGCTCGTCAGAATTTGGCGGTGAGCAACTCGACAGCGGCAGGCAAGGCTTGAGACGTGGGTGTCGAATTTCGCTCCGGTGAAAAAGCTGCTGCGAGGCTACGCTGAGATTTTGGCCCTGGCCACAGCCTACGGTTTGTTGCTAGGGTTCTCTCCCGCCTTGGAACTGAGTTTTTTCTTCTGGTTCCTTTATGCAGCACTCAGTGGCTACTGTCTTGGCCGCGGGTTGGTCGGAGTGCGAGGTGCTCCTCGCATCCTTGCCCTGGGTTCGGGCATCGCACTGTCCCTGGCGGTGTGCTGGTCAGCCTGGTTGCTACAATCGGGCCTTGGCCTTCAGGAAATCGCCCGTCAGGGGGCCGGGTCCCGCTGGCTAGACCACCCCACCGGAACGCTCCGCTGGGGGATCTGGGCCTTGGAGACTCTGGGAACTCTGGTGTGCCTGCTCTGTCTGCCGGAAGGGTTTCCATCCCACCCCGACCAGGGTGTTACTAGACCTGGCTAGATTCCGAACTCTTTTCTTTGGAGTCCCACGACCGACGGGGCTCAAAGCCAGCAAAAGAATGGCGCAAAAGCCGGCCGGGCCAGACCCTTCGCCGCTGCTCGGGAGGTCGGGTTTCCTGGACGAACCCGGCCTCTCTTTTTATTGCTTATGCGCGGGATGGGCGCGCGGAATCGATTGCTGCGTGGCTCCCAGGAAGTCGACCGCGCCCACGCAACCGCAGCCCGGGCCGTCGCCAAAGCCCTGCAACGCGGCTTGGATGATGGCCAGCATAGCCGCCCGCTGGACTCCCAGGTCGCGCACCACGCTTAGCTCCTCTTCCAGTCCCACCGCCAGGTTCATCGATAGGGCGACACCCGCAAAATGCATCCCCAGTTCGCGGGCCAGCGCCACCTCAGGCACACCCGTCATGCCCACCACGTCCCCGCCCCAGGAGGTGAGCAGGCGCACCTCCGCCGGTGACTCAAAACGCGGACCGTTGGTGCAGGCGTAGGTGGCCTTGGGCACCATCTCCACCCCTTGCATGGCCGCTTGTTCCAAAATGGCGGCTCCCAGGCGAGGACAATAGGGACGGCTCATATCGGCATGACCCACTCCCCAATCGCCACCAGTGTAAAAGGTATCGGCGCGACCCTGAGTGCGATCGATGAAGTCGCTCAGCAGGGCCAATCCGCGCAACGGAATGGAGCGGTGCAGAGAGCCGACCGCGTAGGCGGCCACCACCGACTCCACCCCCAGGCTGTGCAGGGCCCAGAAGTTGGCCCGATAGTTGATGGCGTGCGGCGGCGTGTCGTGATGCAGGCCGTGGCGTGGCAGAAAAACCAGTTCGCCCTGGCAGCGATGGTAGGCGGCTGGTCCAAAGGGAGTTTCCACCCGAACAGGGGTCGGATCGAAGCCCGGCAGATCGTAAATTCCCGTGCCGGCGATGATGGCGTGCTTAGGCATTATCCTTTGAGCGTACGGCGGAAGAAATCAAAAACCTGCTGGCGCAACCGGGCCGGAGTGGGCTCGGCGTTGCCCTCCACATTGCGGAAGTCGTGGCCGGCATGAGAGACCGGCACCAACTGGGCAGAAACTTCGGCCTGGCGCAGACTATCGTAAAGCGACTGCGATTGGCTGAAGGGCACCAGCTTATCCTGAAGTCCGTGCATGATCAAAAACGGGGGAGCGCCGCGATGCACCAGAAACAGCGGGCTGGCCTGGCGCCACACCAGAGAATCGTTGCCGAAGGCCTGTCGGACGGTGTTCTTGGAGCTTTCCGGCGCGTTCTCCAGACCTTGAAAAGTGGTGGGCCCAAACCAGTCGACCACCGCCTGCACCGCACTGGAAACCCCCAGATTGTCGCCCACGTCCCAACCGGCCGACTTGTCAGAAAGGGCGGACAGCACGGCCAGATGGCCGCCCGCTGAGGAGCCCCAAAGACCGATTTTGTCGGGATTGATCTGATACTGGGCGGCGTGACTGCGCAGGAAACGGATGGCCGCCTTCACGTCCTGAATGTGGGCGGGAAACTTGAATTCGGGAGACAGCCGGTAGTCGATGGTGGCCACCGCAAAGCCTTCCTCGGCCAGTTCAGGAGCGGTGAAAGACGACCGCGAGCCGCTCGACCAACCGCCGCCGTGAATCATGATGACGAGCGGAACCGGCTTTTTGATCTCGTCGGGCAGATCCAGGTCCAGTCGAAGCTCGTGGCCGTCGGGAGCTGCGTAGACGAGGTCGTGGAGTTCTTTGGCGAGAGCGGAGTGCAAGCCAAAGGCCAGGGCAAGAGCCAGAACTCGGAGTTTCATTTAATCCCGTTCGAAGACGCGCTGCTCGATCTGCGAAGGAGCCGTCATAGCGGCGCCCATCACGCAGGCCAGCATTTCCGGGATGCCGCAAGCCTCCACCTGGCCCGGGCGATATTTGGGGGTGCCGCCGAAAAGGCCCTTGGGCTTGAAGTGATTGTCTTTGTCGAGCAGAGTGTTGAGCAGGTTCTGCTCCAGGAAACCGTGGTTCTTGGCCTGCAGGTTGCCCTTGATGACGTCGGCGCCGGCGTCCGCGTTCATGGTGGGCAGCCCGAGCTGGCGGGCCTTGGCCAGCAGCTCGTTGGTTTCGCAGCGATCTTGTCCCTGCACGATGGGTGCCGTCTGGGTCCCCATGTTTGTGAGATTCAAGCCAATGACGGCGCGACCGTAGCCGGAGTCGGCCGCCGCCTGGATGGTGTTGGCCAGCTGGGGCTTGAACTCAGCGTAACGTAGCTTGTTGTAGTCGTTAACCACGCCGATATTGGCCGAATCGAAGTTCAGGGTGGTCAGCGCGATGGGTTCACCGCCGTTGGGATTCGGCGCTTCCGAGTAGGCCGGCAGGGCCAGCAGGAAGGATTTCTCGTCTTTGCTGACCTCGCTGACGGGGAAGTTGTTGACTACGCCCCCATCCACCATCTGCATTCGGTGTAGCACCGGGTTCTGGGAATTACCGTCGTTGCAAACCTGCAACTGTGGGGCATTAAAGAAGCCGGGCACGGCCGCCGAGCAACACAAGGCCGCGGCCACGTCCATGTTAGGAGTGGTTTCATTCGAGAAGCACACCTGACCGTCGGGCTGGATGTTCAGGCGCTCGCGCACCTCGGGCGGCAAGTCGGCGTTGATCATGGTCGAGGTAACTTTCAGCTTGAAAGGCAGGTCGCGGAAGAGCACCGGGCGGCCTTCCACGGGGACTTTGGCCTGAATCAGCTCGGATAGCACATTGTACATCTTCTGCTGCGAGAACAGGCCGGTGCGGTTGATGCCGCGCACCTTGGGGTCGACGCCGCCCGAGAGCCACAGGTAATCAGAATAGAACTTCTTGAAGTCCAACTGCTTGAGAACATCGGCCATCTCGTTGTCACTGTAACCGGCGGCCAGCAGACCGGCCGTCAGAGCGCCGGCCGAGTTGCCGACATACTCGTCGATGGCCACCTGGCCCTGGCCCTGAGCCAGGGCTTCGCGCGTTTGCTTCAGCGCTTCCACGAAAGCCAGGCCCTTGCCGCCGCCGCCTTCGAGCACGAACGAGGCCTTGATAGGCGCCTTGCCGGGAATCGGCTGGCCCAGAACATCCTGCCGAGAGGGACCGTCGGGCATCGGCGTCACTGGGGTGCCGCGGGGTTTGGGCGTGTAGAACTCACCCAAAATCAAGGGATTGGAGGAAATGTCATCCAGGCTGTGGTTGCCGGCCAGTTCGGCCACGCCCTGGTCGCCATAGCGGGCGAAGCGCGAAGCCACCCAGTCCATCATGTCGCGATGGCGCACGATTTCGGCGTATTCCGGAGTCATTTCGTGGCTGGTGCGAGCCGGCTGGGCAGCGGCCACCAGCTGCTTGAGTGAGTCTTTCACGCCCGGGGTATGGATGTCGGCCCGGTCGTTGACAATCGCGTCGATATCCAGACCCTGATATTTGTCGCCCAGGCGCGCTCGCAGGCGTTGCTCACGAGCTTCTAGCTCGGGTTGGTGAGCGCGGATATCCGTCATGAGGACGTCGAGGAAATCCCGGCGCTCCTGGATTCCCAGGCCGGCGATGGTGTGGTCTACGGCCTGACCAACGGCCAGCGAACGGTCGTAACGCTCACTGATCTCTTTGCCGGTGTGGCGGTTGATCATTTCGATGTAGGGCGCGTTGGGCGGCGAAACCAGGTCAAACTGGGGATGGTCGGGTCCCAGCACGTTCAGGTTGACCCAGGCCCGCGAAAGCGGGGGCATCAGGCTTTCGCGCTGGTCGCGGCTCACCTCGGCAAGCAGCTTGATCCAAAAAGTCTGGATACCGCTGAGCAGGTCGCGATCCATGCCGATGGCGGCATCGGC
>JALHOV010000517.1 GCA_022842865.1 Vulcanimicrobiota bacterium
CGCCTGGCACAGCCACGTCATGAACAACGAGCGCCCGCTCAACACCCTCTATCCCATGACCCTGGCCGAGACGGCCTCCACTTTCGCCGAAAACCTGCTGCTGGACGCCTTGCTGCGCTCGCCGGCTACCACCCGAGAGCAGCGCTTAAAACTGCTCGACTCCCGTTTGGAACAGGCCAGTGCCTTCCTGCTCAATATTCCCTCGCGCTTTCTTTTCGAAAAGCGCTTCTACGAGGAGCGAGCCCAAGGCGAAGTGGCCGTGGATCGTATCAAAGAATTGATGCTCGAGGCCCAGCAAGAGGCCTACGGAGATGCCCTCGATCACGAGCAACTGGATGCGTATTTCTGGGCCTCCAAGTTACACTTTTACATTACCGAAGTCAGCTTCTACAACTTCCCTTACTCCTTCGGCTACCTCTTCAGCCTGGGCGTTTACGCCCAGGCGCAGAAACGAGGGGAAGCCTTCCTGCCTACCTACGAAAAGCTATTGCAGGCCACCGGTCGGCGCACCGCCGAGCAGTGTGCCCGCGAAAACCTGCAGGTCGAACTGAATCAGCCGCAATTCTGGTTAGACTCCCTGGCCCTGGTGGAACAGGACATGCAGCAGTTCGAAGAGTTGGTCAAGGAAGTTTACAAAATCTCCTGATCGAGTAGACTGAACATTATTCATTTCCTGCGAGGGGCTTCCATGAGCAAACAAGACCGCACCAACGACGGATTTTATTCCAAGGTCATCATCGCAGCCGTGGTGGTGATCTGGGTATCCCTGGTCGGCGGCAACTGGCTGGGCCACTACGTGGTGGAAAAAGGGCTGCTTCAAGGCAAGGAAAAGGGCAAGAAAACGTCCGACGAGTATCGCCCCGCCACCCTGCAGAAGCCCAAGCCCTGGATCTCGGTCGACCCGTCCCAGCAGCAGGAACTGGAAAGATTGCAAGGGACCACCCGGGAGGACAGCGACGCCCTGCCAGTGGCTTCGGCCACACCGGATACTCCGGTGGTCACCGCCTCTCCGGTCGATATGGAAACCAGCGCGCCCGCCCCGGAAGTTACGCCCGTCACGGAGCCCTCGGCCACTCCAGGTGCCCCCACTCCCACCCCCGCCGATATTAACGACGGCTCCACCTTCCATCTCCAGTTCGGTAGTTTCGAGACCCGCGAGAATGCCCAGGCCCTGGTGGACAACCTGCAAGCCGTAGGTCAGCAGGCCGAAGTAGAGGAATTCAAGGGCGCGGGCGGTAAGGACTTGTATCGAGTTCGCGGTGGAAGCTTCACCTCTGAAGAGCAGGCACGTCAGCAAAGAGACAAGCTGACCGAGCAGCAGTTCAAGGCATTCATCGTCTCTCAATAACGAACAAGGCGTATTGTTTGAACCGAGATACCAAGGAACTGCTCAGCGTAGGGGGCTACTCGGGCAATTTGCATCGTTTAAAGGTGCTGGTTGTCGACGATGACCCCATGATTCTGAAAATGGTCAAAACGGTTCTTGAAAACTCCAGCCTGGGTTTTGAGGTCCTCTTCACCGACAAAGGCCGTCAGGGCATCGAGATGGCCAAGTCCGAAATCCCCGACCTGATACTGCTTGACTTGATGATGCCCGAGATGGACGGCATCGAAGTCTGCGAGCATTTGCGGGCCAGCCGTCTTACCTACCTGATCCCGGTCATCATGCTGACCGCCTCGGCTTCCTCCATTCATCGCCTCGACGCCCTGCGTACCGGCGTAGACGAATACCTGTCCAAACCGTTCGACCCGGAAGAATTAGAAGCCCGTATCGTCGGCTTAATCCGTCGCTTTCGCCTGACCCGAGCAAGCAATCCACTGACCGGGCTGCCGGGCAACCTGGCCATCGAACAGGAGGTCCACCGCCGGCTGTCTCGTGAAGACGAACCCTTTGCCTGCTGCTACTTTGATCTGGACAACTTCAAGGCTTACAACGACTACTATGGCTTTGAGAAGGGTGACGAGTGCCTGCGCTGGTTCGCCCAGCTGCTCATCGAGGCCAGCGAGAAACTTGGCCAGGAAGACGATTTCGTCGGTCACATCGGTGGAGATGACTTCGTCTATATTACCCGGCCCGAGCACTTCGAGCCCATTTGCAAGCACATGTGCCATACTTTCGATTCCGAGGTCGGCTCGCTCTACAACGAGGTCGACCGCAATCAGGGTTATATTCAGGTCACCAATCGACGCGACGAAATGCAGCAGTTCCCATTGATGAGCGTATCTATCGGAGTGGCCACTAACGAGCGGCGAGTGCTCTCCAGTCCACTGCACGTGGCCGAAATCGCCTCGGAGCTGAAACGCGCCGCCAAGCAGCGCAACGTCTTGGGAAGCCAGTATATTATCGATCGGAGAAGCAGTTAGTGCCCTTGCTGCAAGACTTCGTTGCCCCGGCGGGCAGCACGTCGGTGGCGCTCGGTTTTTTTGACGGATTCCATCGCGGTCACCAGGCCATCCTGGCGGCCACGACCTCCAGCCAACTGCGCTCGATCACCTTTACCTTCCGCAACCACCCCGCCAGCGTCATTCAATCGGTGCGTATGCCCGGTCTGCTGACCATCGCCAGCGAACGTCAGGAGCTGCTCCAGGAAGCCGGCAGCGAGGTGGTCTGGTGCGACTTCGACCGACCCTTCTCGCAACTTTCCCCTGAAGACTTCTTCGAAGAGATTTTGCGCAAAGGACTGGGGGCCGGTCGGCTGGTCTCCGGCTCCAACTACCGCTTCGGCCACAAAGCCGGCGGCGACGTAGCTCGCCTGCGCGAACTGGCCAACCCCCACGGCATCGAAGTGGTGACCGTGCCAGGCGTCGAAGACGACGGCGAGCTGATTTCCTCCACCCGCATCCGCAACTGCCTGCAAGCCGGCCAGCCTGAGGCTGCGGCTCGCATGCTGGGACGTCCCTACACGCTTTCCGCTCGAGTCGTCCGCGGCGACCAGCGCGGCCGCACCATCGGCTTTCCCACCGCCAACTTGCAGCTGTCAGCCGGCAAGCTGGTGCCGGCCTTCGGAGTCTATGCCTGCTGGGTGCAGCGCGGCAACCAGCGCTTAGCGGCGGTGGCCAATCTGGGGCTTCGCCCCACAGTGGCCTCCAACCAGGTCGATCCGCTGCTGGAGGCCCATCTGCTCGATTTCGAGGCAGACCTCTACGGGGAGCCCCTGGTGGTCGAGCTCGGGCGTTTTCTGCGGGCCGAGCAGCGTTTCTCCGGCCTGGATGCCCTCCAGGCTCAGCTTCAGCTGGACCTGACCCATGCTCGTGAGTTTTTGCTGCGATCCGCTTGAGAAACCGTGTAGCGGCGCTCCTTTCTTTGGCATCGAAGACGGCGAGTTGCCCGAGGTGCCGCAAGGTTCTCTAGTTTCCTGGCCGGCCGGGCGTGCATTGCCAGAGTTACCTGAGGGCGTCGACCTGGAAGTGCGCAGTCAAGGCTCCCGTGTTTTTGAAAAGCGCGAAAAGCCTTGGAGCCTGTATCTCGAGTGCCTCGATCCGTTTGACCTGGGTCAGGTGGAAGAAACGCTGGAGGCGGCCTCCGCTGCCGGTTGCGACTGGGTGGTGGCCGGCCCGGTGCGCACTCAGACGTTGCGCTACCGGCTTTATTCGCTGGTGCGTTTGCTGTGCGACCGCTTCAAAATGAAGTTCACCATATTCGAAGACCGAGAGCTGGAGCCGGCCGAGCGCCTCAACCACTACCTGGCCAATCGGCGCGGCTGCTGCCGCTTTCGCAGCCTCAGCGGCCAGCGCAGCTAATCTTGTTCTTCGACGTCTTCGGGATCGGGCCCAAATTCAACCCGTTCATAGATTTCGGCCAGCGAAAGCTCGATTTTTAGCGTCGGAATGGAAATCACCGCTTCCAGTCCCTGAAAGAGCTCTCGCACGAAGCCCTCTTCCGTGCGCCGGTAGGCGACCACGATGGGTTGCTCTTGTTCGATCATCAGATAGAGCCCCAGAGCGGGAATGGTGAGGTAACCCTCGCGCTTTTCCCCCTGGTCCACCCGGCGCGTGCTGGTCGAGAGAACCTCCACCACCACGGCAGGCGAGTCCTGGAAAACATCGCCCTCTGGATTGCTCTGACAGACGACCTGGGCGTCGGGGTAGTAGAATCGCGAGTGAGTCGGCAACTGGATGCGCACCTTGGTGTCGGAATTGTAGACTTCGCAACGATGGCCACGTAGGAGGTTAAAGAGAACTCCAGTTACGTTGGTAGCGATACGGTGGTGGCGATTCCTCGCCCCCGACATAGCATAAACGACCCCGCCGACGTATTCGTGCTTGACAGTAGAGTTCAGTTCGCGAGCCAGGTACTCGCCAGGGGAAATCAATTCGTTCTGCTTCAGAGCGTTCATAAAAGTTTTTTCGAGCTCGAGTGAACTTTTCATCCCCCTGCGCCATCCAACCGAAGCAATGGGGAACATCCAAGGGAGGTCTGATCGGTGAGCGAAGCCCTGACCTTGTCCCTGCTGGGGACACACTTCCGGGAGCGGGGGACAAGCGGCTCGATGAATCTCGTGGAGCGGCTACGTTCCGGTGACTCCAGCGCGCTGCAGAGCTTTATCGAGAGCACCCAGGAGCAGGCCTACCGCCTGGCTTTCTCGATTCTGCAGGACCCGCACCAGGTTCAGGATGTGCTCCAAGATAGCTACCTGACGGTGCTCGAGAAGGCCCACCAGTTGCGCGAAGAGGGCTCGTTGAAGAGCTGGTTCTCGCAAATTGTGGTCAACCGCTGCCGTCAGCAATTGCGGCTAAGGAGCTGGGAAGAAGTTCCCGATGCGCCCGCTCCACCGACCTGCCTGGCCGAAAAGGTGGACGTGCGGGCGGCGCTAGCCGAACTGACTCCCGCCGACCGGATGGTCCTCAACCTGCGCGAGGTCATGGACCTTTCTTATCAGGAGATCGCCCAGGTTCTTTCCATTCCGCTGGGCACTGTGCGTTCCCGACTGGCCAACGCCCGCGCTCGGCTGCTGCACAAACTCACCCCCGATGGGAGGGCCCCCCGATGAACTGCCCCGATTTCGAACTGCTCTCGGCCCACGCCGATGGAGAGACGACGCCTGCCGAAGCCTTGCTCGTTGACCAACACAGCGCTGTCTGCGACGTCTGCACCCGGCAACTGGCCAACCTGGGTTTGGTCCGCCGGGCCGTGCGCCAACCGCTGGCTCTACCGGCCGGGTTCAAAGTACAGGTGAAAGCAAGACCCGGGCGCGGCTGGTGGCAAACGCTGCGAGAGCTGGCGGACAGCCCGGTGGTGCACCTCGTCAGCGCGCAGCGGCGCCGCCGGGCCCGTTTCGGACCGCTGGAAATGATCAAGATGATGGCGCTATTTGCCCTGCCGGTTTTCTTCATGAGCATCTCGTCGGACCGCTCTCCGCTGGTCGCTTTCCTGATGATCAGCGCCTTGGGCCTGATGATCGGCCTGCCTTTGCGGCAGTTCAGCGAGGAAGTTGCTTTACTCGCCTCGCTGCGCCGCGGTCGTTGCCTGGAAGAAATCGTGACCGCCGGCACCAGCCCGCAAGGCCTCTTGGACGCGCTGGCCCTGCAGGGCTTGCTCCAAGTCGGGAAGGCTGCCGCTACCGTCTGGCCGGTGCTCTTTCTGGGCACTTTGGCGCTTCCAGAACATTGGCAGGCCACCGCCTGGGAACT